>CAZPON010000056.1:0-6871 GCA_964588045.1 uncultured Gemmatimonas sp. | reverse complement strand
TGGCCGACGAGCCCACCGGCAACCTCGACGAGAAGGCGACGCACGCCATCTACCTCCTGCTGCGCGAGATCAATGCCTCGGGCACGGCGGTGGTGATGGCGACGCACGACGTGTCGCTCATCGAGCGCACCGGACTGCGGTTCCTCGTTCTCGATCGCGGCGCGCTCACGTTCGACGGCACCGATGTGGCGCGCCTCAAGGCCGACCTGCGCGGCGGCGGTCGTCGATGAAGCTGGCCTGGCGCGAAGTCCTCCTCGCCTTCCGCCGCTCGCCGGCGCTGGCGCTGCTGAGTGTCACCACGATTGCGTTTTCGCTCTTTGCGTTCGGGCTGTTCGGCCTGGTCGCGATCAACATCCAGTCGGCGCTCGAGGCTATCGAGAATCGCGTCGAGATTCGCGCCTTCCTGGTCGACAACGCGCCCGAAGAGAAGGTCACCGAACTCATCGCCGCCGCGCAGCGCATGCCCCAGGTGGCCGATGTCGGCTACGTCAGCCCCGACTCGGCGCTTCGGCGTGCCCAAGCCGAGCTCGAGGAGTTCCGCGACGTGATGGAAGGCACGCTGCTGCCCGGGTCGGTCGAGTTGCGCCTCAGGCCCGGTATGCGCGATCCGGACACGATGCGGGACATCACCGCACAACTGCAGACGTATCCGGTGGTGGAGGAAGTGCGCTACGGACGGGAGTGGGTGGAGAAGCTGTACAAGGTGCGCACCGTGGCCGGCGTGGCCGGCCTGGGTCTCGCGCTCGTGTTCGCGCTGGTGGCCATCATCATCATCGGCGCGACGATTCGCATGGCGATCCTCGCCCGCACGAAGGAAATCGAGATCAGGCGGCTGGTGGGGGCCACGGACGGATTCGTGCGCCTGCCGTACCTGATCGACGGCGCGATCAAGGGGATCGCCGGCGGCGGGATTGCCCTGCTGCTGTCGTGGAGCACGCATCGGGTGGTCACGCGCTCGTTCCTGCAGACGGAGTTCTTCACCACCGAGCAGATGGCGCTTGGTGTGGTGGCCGGCGCCGTCATCGGCGTGTTGGGCAGTTGGATGTCGGTGGGACGGCATCTGCGGCGGGTGTGGCAGGAACACTGATGACGCGCCGCTGGTCTTCCACGCGGCCCGTCGGCATCGCACTCGGCTTGGCACTTGGTGCGTGCGCCTGCGCGTCGCTGATCGTGCCGCGCCAGGCGGGCGCGCAGGCGGCCGGGGCGACCACGCCCGAACAGCGTCTCCGGCAGCAGCAGGAGGAACTCGACAAGCTGCGCCGCGAGCGCGCGGACCTCGAGGCCCGCATGCTGCAATTGCAGCGCAACGCGCGCTCACTCGCCGACGAGGTGAACAACCTCGAGGCCCAGCGCGCCACGACGGCGCGCCTCGTGCAGGCGCTCGACGTGCAACTGGCCACCATCACGCGCGAAGTGGCGGACGCCAGCACCGGACTCACGCAGGCGGAAGAGGAGATTGTGCGCAAGCGCGCCGCCCTGCAGGCGCGCATGGTGCAGATCTACATGCGCGGGCAGTTGTACGACGCCGAAGCCCTGCTGTCGGCAGAATCGTTTGCATCGCTCGTCGCCCGCTACAAGTACCTGCACGACCTCGCGCTGCACGACCGGAGCCTGGTCAAGGCCGTCGAAGCGCTGCGCAACCGCATCGTCGCGCAGCGCGAGCTGCTGGTGCGCCTGCAGGACGAGGTCGCGCGCAACCGCAGCGAGAAGGAGCGCGAAGCGGCCCGCTTGCGCGCCCTCGAGACGCAGCGCCAGCGCAACCTCACGCTGGTGCAGCGCAGCACCGCGCAGACGCGCGAGCGCCTGGCCCAACTGGCCCGCGACGAATCGCGCATTGCGAACGTCATCGCGGCGGCGGAAGCCGCGCGCCGCCGCGCCGAGATGGCGCCCAATGCGCGCCCCGCTGCGCCGTCGAGCATCAAGACCTCCGACCTCGGCCGCCTCGACTGGCCGGTCGACGGCGACATGCTCTACAGCTTCGGCCGCGTCGTCAATCCGAATAACACCACGACGCGATGGAACGGACTCGGGATCGCCGCACCACTGGGCACACCGGTGCGCACCATTGCGGCCGGCGAAGTGGTGCTGGCCGAACCGTTCAGCACCTACGGCCAGACGGTGATCGTGCAGCACGGCGGCGGCGATTACTCGGTGTACGGCTCCCTTAACCGGCTCGACGTGCGCAAGGGACAGGCGGTGCAGAAGGGACAGGTCATCGGCGCCGTCGGCGCCGCGGATCCGGACCTGCCGCCGCACTTGCACCTGGAGATCAGGCCGAAGGGCAGAGCGGTGGATCCACTGGAGTGGCTGCGGGCGCAGCGGAAGTAGGGAGTATGGAGTTCTCAACTCCATACTCCACACTCTCCATTCAACTGTCTCAAGGAACCTCTTCGATGCCTGCCAGGGACCGTGCCCCGCTCGGCGCTCACCTCTCCATCGCCGGCGGCACGTGGGAAGCCGCCGGGCGCGCGCGGGAGATCGGTGCGACCGCGGCGCAGATCTTCACCAAGCAGGCCAACCGGTGGGCCGAGCGCGAGGTCGATGCGACAGAGGCCGAGCGCTTTCGCGCGGCCATGCGGGAGACTCCGGTGCGATGGATCTGCGCGCACGACTCCTATCTCATCAACCTCGCATCGCCGGATGCGGCGCTGCGCGCACGCTCCATCGAAAGCTTTCGCGGCGAGTTGCGCCGGTGCCATGCGCTCGGCCTCGATGCGCTGGTCTCGCATCCGGGCAATTACATGGACGACCGGGCGAGTGGCCTCGCCCGCAACGCCGATGCCATCACCGAGGCGCTGAAAGCCGAAGCGGGCCCGTGCCGGCTGCTGATGGAAATGACGGCCGGACAGGGCACCGTACTCGGCTCGACGTTCGAGGAAATGGCCGCGCTGCTGGCAATGATTCCCCACGCGCTGCAACCGCGCATCGGCGTGTGCCTCGACACGGCCCACGTCTGGGCCGCGGGCTATGACCTCATCAGTGCCTACGACGACATGTGGGCGCAGTTCGACGCGCACATCGGCATCGCCCGCCTGGGCTGCCTGCACCTCAATGACTCGAAGGCCGCACTCGGCTCGCATCTCGACCGCCACCAGCTGATTGGCGAAGGGACGATCGGACGCGATGTCTTCGCACGCATCATGACCGACGCGCGCCTCGCCACGGTGCCACGCGTGATCGAAACGCCCAAGGGCGATGCGCCCGCCGAGACCGACGGGCGCATGCTGACACTGCTGCGTGAACTGGCCGGCTGACGCCGCTCAGAACAGCAGCTTGTAGACCACACTCAGGTTGCGCCCCGGGTTCCAGGCAAAACTCTTGATGCGGCTGGTGGCGTCGCGATACTGCTCGTCGAGCAGGTTGTCGGCGCGCAGCGTCAGCGAGTGCACCGTGCCACCGCTCACCGTGAACAACCAGGTCGCGCTGACGTTCACGAGCGTGTAGGCCGCCGTCGCGACGTCGAGCGCATCGCCGCTCACATGGTCCTGTGCGAACACGCGACGGGCCTCTCCGCCGGCGGACCACTTGCCGTTGTCGTAACGCAGCGACGCGCCCAGCCGTCCCGCCGGGATATACGGGAGGTTGTCGTCAGAATCGGTGAACTGGGCGCGCGTGTAGTCGCCCATCACGCCGCCCACGAGATGATGCGGCAGTTGGGTTTCCACCTGCCCTTCCACACCATAGAGCACCGCATCGTCCTGGCGGAAATTCACCAGCGGCACTTCGTCGCCATCGACGTCCTCGACGCCGACGGCAACGGGGCGTATGTACTTGCCGATCGTGTTGTAGTAGGCGTTCACTTGCGCGAAGGTCCCCGACCGCTGCGCGCGCACACCAGCCTCCAGTCCCGTGCTCTGCTCCGGCCCGAGGTCGGGATTGCCGACGTCGTACGTGCCCACGGCCGCATGGAAACCGTTGGCAAACAACTCCTCCACGCTCGGCGCACGAAATCCACGCGACACGTTGGCCGTGAAGGACACGTCGGTCGCCACCGGAATGCTTGTGCCAAGCGACCACGCGAAATTGTCGAACGTTCTGGACTGCGGAGGACCGAAGCGATCTGCGGCGGCGGCGGCCTGCGTGGTGTTCATGGTGAAGCGGTCGAACCGCGCGCCGAGTTGGAGCCGCGGCGACTGTTCTTCAGCGGCCGCGCGCGACAGCGGCAGTTCCTGGAAGACGAATGCCGCGATGTTGTTGTTGTCCGCCGGGGGCGTGAAGGCTTCCTCGCCGACGGGCGAATACTGCCGGAAGATCCCCTGCACACCGAAGGCGCCCTGCGACCGGCCGAACTGTGTGCGCGCGGTCGCGCTGGCCGTCTGCGAGTTCAGTGAGAAGCGCGTGCCGATCTCGCCGCCCGGCTCGATTTCATTGTGGGCATACCACTGCGCCGTGCCGTCCACCTTGATGGTGTTGAGCGGCGCATAGTGCGTGCCGATGGTCGACTGCGCCTGCACCATGCGACGGTCGCCGTCCAGCCGTATGGCCTCGTCGCCGTCCGGATGCGGCAGCCCGTACTCGAAGTTCATCTGACGGTACACGACGCCGACGGACGCGTGATCGCCGACGAACCCGCCACCGATCGTGGCGTTGCTGGTGGTGCCACTGGTGTTGGGTTGCGTCGTACCGCCGCCCACGCGCAGGTCGTTGAAATCCCGGTATCCACCGCGTGCGGTGAAGGCGAAATGCGTCCCGAGCGGCGCGGTCAACCCGGCTCCGGCCACGCCACCGGGCGTCGCGGTTTCGCCCTGCCCCATGACATAGCCGGAAATCCTCGACGGGACGCTGGTCGGGATATCACTGGAGATCACGTTGACGACGCCGCCGAGCGCATTGTTGCCGTACAACAGCGAGGCCGGGCCACGAATGACTTCGATGCGCTCGGCACTGCTCGGATCGACGGCGTTGAGGTGGTCCACGGCCGCCGACGACAAGTCACCGGTGCGGTCGCCGTCCTGCAGCACCAGCACGCGTTCGCCGGTGAGTCCGCGAATCACCGGCGCGGCGGCCAGTGGTCCGTTGTAGCGCGACGACATGCCGGGCTCGCCGGCCAGCGTCTGGCCGATGGATGCACTGAGCGCGCGTTGCAGTTCCTTGCCCGACAGCTGGACGGTTGCCTGGGTGACGTTGAGCGGGTCCGTGCCGGTCGGCGTGGCCGTCACGTTGACACTCGACAGGCGCACCGTGGCGACGCGCATCACGATGGTGACGCGCACGTCCGGTCCATCGACCGGCAGCGTGATCACCTGGTGCTCGGCCGCGTAGCCGATGCGCACGAGGTCGAGATGATAGGTACCGGGCGGCAGTCCGCGAAAGACGAACTCACCGCGGTTGTCGGTCAGCGCAACACGATCGACTCCGCTGACCACGACGCGAACATTGCTGAGTGGCTGGCCCGCGGTATCGCGCACCGTGCCGATGACAATGGTTTCGGTCGCGCTGGCCGCCGGGGCCGCAACCGTCCGGACCGGACGCAGCATCGCCTGGCCCGTGGCGTGTTGCGCCGAACCTGAGGCCGGCCACGACACGGCAAACGCAACGAGCACCTGCAGCATCGCTGCAGGACGTGCAAAGCACCTGGACATCGTGTGGTTCCTGTAAGAAAGTGGACGCGCGCGGGTTCCGCGCGAATGGCGGCGCCGTGTTCGCGGCGCGCCGGTCTCAGCTTTCGATTGCAGGCGGTGCGCGCGGCGCTGCCGCACGCAACAGGGGTCGCCACGGCGGACGGGTGCACGCGGTGGGTGCAGGTGTCGCGGTGGAACCCGACGGCGTGATGTGGGTTGCCGCTGATGGCGCTCCTGCCGACGCCGTGGCGATGGAACAGAGCAGGCAATTGTGGTCGTGCACCACGACGCACGACGAACTCGACTCCGATTCGACGTGCGCATACACCTCGCGCTGATCCAGCCGCCACGCGTCCGCGATGGCCGCGACCGATGGCGCGACCATCTGGAACAGGGCAAGCAGGACGACGATCCGCGAGAGCCGCGGATACCGTGCCAGGAGCATGCGGGGAACGTGAACGAGAGGAATTGCGGTCATGGGACGGCCCGGAGCTGCCGTCTCCACACACTCCAGAGTAACGTCCGTGTGTATGTGGGAGTACCCGTCCACCTTATCAATGAGCCACCTGACGCGCATGAGAATCGCCACGGCCCGATGCCGATGGATGCCCGCCGTGCTGCTTGTGCTCTCCGGCAGCATCGTGTCCCCGGCGCGCGCGCAGGGCTCGTCCGGCACAGCGTCGGAATCGGGCTGGCGGGTGAGCGGTGAGGTGGGAGGCGTCTTCGGCGGCCAGTGGCTGTCCGGCGCCTCCGCCCCGCGCGTATCGACCGACGCGGGCCTCGCGCTGTCGGTTGCCGCACACCATCGGGCCTTCGACAACGTCAGCGCGGGCATCAGCTTTCGCGGGGCCATGCAGGGCATCACGATGGAAGAGGCCGGCGTGCGGTGGAGCGGCGGCACGTCCACCGATGTGCAGGCACTCGGCACCGTCGCGGTGGCACTGTTCCCCACGGGCGCCATTGTGACCGACCTTGAACTCGGCGGCGGCCTGTCGGTGCTCACCGGCACGCGCACGGTCTTTCCATTTTCGGAAGTGTCCCGTTTCGCCCCCGTCGCTGAAGCCGGGTTGGCCCTGGCGCTGGGCGGCACCAGCGAGATGGCGCGAAGGTACCGGCCGTTCGCACTCGTGGTGCGCTATGGCGTCCTGCGCGTCGATGCGAACGGCGGATCGGCCAACCTGCCGAACTCAATGACGACCGGCGCCGGCTGGGTTGGTCGCACCACCATTGCCGTGAGGTTGCGTCAATGAACGGCATCAGGATTGGCCGGGCCGTGCGACTGGCGGCGCTGATGGCCCTGGTGATGCTGG
>CAZPON010000055.1:11178-13471 GCA_964588045.1 uncultured Gemmatimonas sp. | reverse complement strand
CCTCGGCGAGGTGCCGTTCGACGTCGGCCACGAACCCGGTGAAGGTCGTCCGATCGTCGAGCCCGGCGACACGCACGGCGCGGCGCAGGTCGGCATCGAGGGGTCCCTCGCCGATCACCTTCAGCGTGAACCAAGGTGGCGGACAGGTCAGCGTGTTGAACGCGGTGACTAACACGCAGGGCATTGCCACTCCCGGCTCATGGCGCCTGGGACCGGTTCAGGGATTCAATGTGCTCGGTGCAAGTGCGCCTGGCTTTCCGTCCATCTCGCTGAAGGCGCGCGCCGTGCCTCCGTCGAACTTCCCCATCGAGGTTCGATATGTGTCCGGGGGAACGCCGCCGACGGCCGTGCAAGCACTGGTCCAGAGCGCGGTGGCGAGGCTGCAGAAGGTGTTCGTCCAGGCACCGGTGCCACGACCTGCGGTGTTCGCCGCAAACGAATGCTACCCCGGTCAACCGGCCATGAACGAGGTCGTGCCAGGTGTTGTGATCTGGGTCGACATCAGAACGATCGACGGTCCGGGTGGCAATCTCGGCTCTGCCAACTGGTGTCTGCGCCGCATGCCATCTCTGGTCACCACGGTGGGATTCCTTCGTCTGGATATCGACGACCTCGCCATCGGCCTGACGGATGGTACGGCGTATGGCACTGTCGTGCACGAGATGTTGCACGTGCTCGGGTTCGGGAGCTACTGGGGCGATGTCGGCTTGCTCAGCGGCACTGCCTCCAACGACCCGTGGTTCAACGGCGCATTTGCGCGCAACGCGTTCAACCAGGCGGGAGGGCTGTCGTACTTCGGCGCCAAGGTACCCGTGGAGAACGTCGGTGGTGCGGGGACCCGGCTGTCGCATTGGCGCACGTCGCTCATGGCGTCAGAAATGATGACCGGCTACTCATGCGGCGGCGTGGCGCCCCTGAGCTTCATCACGACCGAGTCCTTCGCCGACATGGGGATTCCGGTCACCCTGTATGGCGACGATGATTTCACGATTCGTTTCCAGGACTGCCCGGCCAGCCGACAGGCGCGCGCGCAGGAGACCGTTCTCGAAACGAATCAGCGCTACATCGACGAACGGACGGGCCAGGTGTTGACGGAGCGTGAGGCGCGATTGCTTTACCCGCAGCCGCTCAGGCTGGGGAATCGCAGCCGGCCTGCGGTGCCGCAAGAAGTCATCAGTGCGCAGAGACGTCCGTAGAGATCACTTCCCGTCACGCGTGTCGGGTTCGACAGGCTGATGGGAACGGCAAAGCCCACCAACGCGTCACCGCGCTGGTGGGCTTTGTCGTTCCGCGCACCACCTTCTCGGGATGCCTACTTCTTCTCGGCCTCGAGCGCCCTCGTCAGCAGCGACTCCCACGACGCGTCCAGGGCTTCAATGGCGCCCGTGGCCACCGATGAGCTGTCGAGCCGGTTGGACAACCGGCGGCGATTACGCTCGTACGCCTGCCGGTAGCGCGCCGTCGCCTGCTCGCGCGGCAGGTTCTTCGCGTACCACTGGGCAACGGCCGAAAGCATCGCCTCGTTCCATTCGGACGACGGAAGTGATCCGTCTTCGTACTGCATGACCAGTTCCCACTGCCAGGAGCGGTGTTCGGAAGTGAACGTCCTCGGATCAGTCATTGCCTCTGAAGTCTGAAGTGCGCGGGTTCGAAGGGATATTGGCGAGCAGAACTGCTCCACCACAGAAGGTATCCCCAGGGACCGGGCGGCGCGATGTCCGGGGCACGAGCTCGAGGTCGCTTGCTTGTCACAGCCTGGACATGCACTATGACCATCCAGTCTTGGCGTTTCTGCAGGATTACTCTGTCCGGAAGTTCCCAATGCGCCTTATTACTCGCACGCTGTGCGCCGCGACCCTGTTCGTGCTGCCGGTATCGGCGGCACACGGCCAAACGTTCTTCACCTGGCTGTCCGGCGCCGCCGAAGCGCCGCCGAATGCTTCGCCAGGATATGGCTCGGCAACCGTGACGCTTGACCAGTTCCTGAACACCATGCGCGTTCAGGTCGTGTTTTCGGACCTTGTCGGAACAACCACTGTGGTGCACATCCATTGCTGCACTGCGATACCACAGGCAGGGATCGTTGGTGTGGCTACGCAACTTCCCTCGTTTACCGACTTCCCCCTTGGTGTCACCGACGGCGTCTACGACCATACGTTCGACATGACGCTGGCAACGTCGTTCAACCCGGCGTTTATCACGGCCAATGGAGGAACGGCGGCCGGGGCGTCTGCAGCGCTGAGCACTGGCATGCTTGAAACGAAGGCGTACCTCAATATTCACACCGCCACGT
>CAZPON010000055.1:0-11078 GCA_964588045.1 uncultured Gemmatimonas sp. | reverse complement strand
TGACGGGCCTGCCCAATGCGATGCGCCCGGTCGATCGCCTGCGCTTCCACCGCCGGGTTCCACCACGGATCGAGCAGGTACACGTAGTCGGCCGCCGTGAGATTGAGCCCGTGCCCACCGGCCTTGAGGCTGATCAGGAACACGGGACAGTCGGCGTCGGTCTGGAACCGGTTCACGCGCGCCTCGCGATCGCGCGTGCGACCATCGAGGTACTCGTACACGATTCCCTCGGCGTCGAGTCGCTGGCGCACCAGCGACAGGAACGACGTGAACTGCGAGAACACCAGCGACTTGTGTCCTTCGGCCGCGATTTCCTTGAGCGACGGAATCAGCGCGTCGAGCTTGGCGCACGGAATGGCGGCATGGCTCGCGTCCACGAGCGCCGGATGGCAGGCTGCCTGTCGCAAGCGCAGCAGGGCCTCGAGGATGTGCATGCGCGCCTTCTGCATCCCCTCGCGTTCGACACGTTCGAGCACACTGCGCTGGTAGTGCACGCGAATGTCTTCGTACACGCGCCGCTGCTCGGGCTCCATTTCGACTTCCAGGGTTTGCTCGACGCGGGCGGGCAGTTCGCGCGCCACGTCCTCCTTCTTGCGCCGAAGGATGATGGGCCGCAGCGCGCGTGCCAGCAGCGACCGGTCGGTGGTCTGCGCCTGCATGGCCGCCGTCGACGAGGGAAAGCGGCCCAGCGATGCCAGCCGGGCGGACGCACTCATCATGCCGGGATTCAGGAACTCCAGCAGGCTCCACAGCTCCTCGATACGATTCTCGATCGGCGTGCCGCTCAATGCCAGTCGATGATTGGCGCGCAGCAGCCGGCACGCCTTGGCCGTGGCGGTGCCGGCGTTCTTGATTGCCTGCGCTTCGTCGAGGATGGCGTAGTCGAAGGTGATCTCGGTGAGCTCGCTCGCGTCGCTGCGCAGCGTGCCATAGGTGGTGATCACGACATCGACCGACTCCGGGTCGATTGCGCCGACGTGACGTGACATGCCACTGTGGTCCAGCATCCGCAAACCCGGCGCAAAGCGCTCGGCCTCACGCAACCAGTTGAACACCAGTGAGCGCGGCACGACAATGATGGACGGACCACAGCCTTCGACGCGGCGCGCCTCGAGCAGCGCGAGCACCTGGATGGTCTTGCCGAGTCCCATGTCGTCGGCGAGACAGCCGCCGAGCGAAAACCGGCGCAGGAAGTGCAGCCACCCCAGGCCTTCACGCTGATACTCGCGCAACGCACCGCGAAAGGTCGGCGGCGGATCGGCCGGCGTGACGCGATTGAAGCCGGCCAGTTCGGCGCGTGCCTGCGCGAACGTTTCGTCGATGTCGATGTCCGGCAGCGCGTCCAGCAGCGCATCGAGCAACGCGAGTTGCGCCGTCTTGAACCGCGTACGCCCGTCGCGCGGTTCGCCGTACTGCATGAGGGGCTCGAACTGGTCCAGCCACTCGTTGGGCATGAGCCCGAGCGTGCCATCCTCGAACTCGAACAGGTCTTCGCCACGACGCCGGGCCGCCAGCAGGTCACCAACCGGCACCTCCAGGTCACCGTAAGTCACCATGCCGGACACATCGAACCAGTCGATGCCCGAACGCACCATGGTGAGCACCTGACGCGGGGCCCGGTACGTGAGCCCGAACGCATGCACCTGCCAGCCTTCGCGCGCCAGCTCGAAGGCCATCTGCGACATCTTCGCCCGTGCGACGGTGAGCTGCCGTGCGCGCGTGACGGCGCTGCGTTCCTCGCTCGATCCAAGCGCCCGCAGTCGCGTGAGCGCCGCGTGTTCCACGTCCCATCGCCGATGATGCACGACGCTCTGCGATCGATCGTACAGCAGCGTGCTGGTGGACGTCGCATTCACCCGCACCGCGCCGTACTGAAACTCGAGCGTGAGGGGGGCCATGAGGTTGGGCTGCAGCACCACGTCATCGCCGCCGATGGTCACCACCGGCGTCGGATCGACGTGGGATTCGTTCACCGTCACGTCGTCGGGCAGCTCCAGTTGGGGCAGTCGCGGCAGCGCGTAGAGGCGATCCAGCACCTCGGTGGGGTCGGTGCCAAGCGGCAGCGACGGCGTGACGCGCAAGTCGGCGATGAGCGGGAAGGCGCCACCATGGTCCAGCACCGATACGACGTCGCCGGATATCAGGAATCCTGCCGGATGCACCATCCACGGCGTCGACAGCGGCAGCACGTCGCTGCCGCGCACGAACTGGCCATGCAGCGCGAACTCGTTTCCTGCGGCGTGCACCATGCGCAACGCCAGACGCCACGGCACACCCGAGTCCATGCGGAGTGTCAGCCCGTCCAGGGCGGGGTCCTGGCTTCGCGTGCGAAGCCGACCGGTATCGCAGATCTTGCGCAACGTCGTCGACAGGCCACGCACGCCAATCACGAAGCCTGAACCGGGCGCCTGGCCGTACACGCTCGACCGCGCTGAACCGAGCAGCATTTCCGAGATCTGGCGGTCCACGGGATCGGGCGCCGCCAGCCACACGGATGCCGCGAACGTGAACGGCATGGTGGGACCCCACGTGCCGTCGGGCTCCTGACGTTCGGTGCCGAGTTCCAGCACGAGGCCAGCGGCCGCCGGTGTCGTGTCCAGGTCGGCCACATACACGAGTCGATGATCGTCCGGCCACACAGCGACCGGATGATCCCGCGTCACAGCATGTGAGCGCGCCATCTAGCGAACGACTCCCGGGGAGCGGTGCTGCCGGCCTGCGATCGTGGGGCGGATGGCGCGACGATGGTTGCTGCGGCGAATCAACGGGTGTGGGGCACGGGGGGTCAGCGGGATCGCAGGGTACGTTGGGGGACCCGGTAAGATGATGCATTGCACCCCGTGAACCAACCCGCCGGGCGCGCGGGTGCCGTCGCATGGTGCCAGTGGCTGGAACAGCAACGAAAACGGGGAGCCTCATCGCGAGGCCCCCCATTTCGTATCCGCAAGCGCGACCGTCAGTCGCGCCTTTCGATCACTTGCCCGTCGCGCTCAGGTCGTTCCAGTTCATGATGGTGTTGAAGCCCATGATGAACGTGCCCTGCGTCTGCCACCGCCAGAACGGGCGGATGCTGAACATCACGACGTGGCCCTTGCCAATGGGTGAGTCGATGACGTTCGGACGGTTGGAAAGGTTCGCACCGCCTTCCAGCACGCCCGACAGCAGCATGTCGCGCGGGCTCGCCGGCCATGACATCACGACGCGCGGCTTCATGTCGGACAGCGTACGCTGCACCGGCGCGGCGCCACCACCACCGCCGCGTCCACCGAACGTATCGAACGACGGGGCTTCCGCGGTCGTACTTGGCCACTGCTGCATCGGATCCCAGATCGAATGCTCGACCCACGTTGCCATCGGCTGCGTGTTCTGGTAGATGCTGGGCTGACCGCCACCGAACCCACCACGACCGCCGGCACCACCAGCGCCAGGTGCACCGGTGCCACCGGCCAGCGCGGCTGCGCTACCCGGGCGGAGCACATCCGTCTTGCTGATCGGCGCGACCGTCGCCGCAGCCTGCGGCACGCCGGCATCGAGCAACGTGCCGCCGCTGAAGTACACCGGCATCTGGTTGACCTTGAAGCCGTAGGCGATCGGGCTGGTCATGTCGGTCACGATACCGCGCAGGAGCGTGCCGCGGTTGACGAGTCCTGGTGCCGCCGTTGGACGCAATCCCGGTGTCAGGTTGTACGTCGGGAAGATCGCGGCCGTGCCGCCTTCGGTGATGAGCGTGCCACCTTGCTGCACGAATTCGTACAGCATCCTGAGCCCGTCTTCCCCGAGTCCACCGCGCGTATCGGCGGTCGAATCGGGATACCCCAGTGACGGATACTCGGCCGTGCGCTGGTACGGGATGGGCTTGCCGTCGGTCGGCGGCATCTGGCCCACCGCGCCGCCGTGCGGCCAGAGGATCACGTCGAATCGCGCGCGCAACGATCCCATCTTCCGCACCGCGTTCTCGCCGAAGTAGTTGTACGGGATCTTGTAGTAGTCGAGCGCCGCACGCACCCAGCCTTCATCCTGCGTGTTGGTCCAGCTGTGGATGTAACCGATGCGCGGCAGGTCGAGATCGTGCGACTTCACGGTTGGCAGGGCGTCGACGGCCCACGCCGACAGTCCGAGTTCCTTGAGCACCGGCTCGACCTGCGCACGGTTGGCCCGGGCAATGATGAACGACCCGGCGCCGAACGTGTGACCACCGGCCTCGAACGATGCTTCGGCCGCCGACATCTTCGTGGCGGCCAGGCGATAGCGCAGCGCGACCATGTTGTTGTCGCCGGTGTGGTCGACGATGATGTTGGCACCCGAGCCGCTGATGCCACCGGCCGCCGTCACGTGGGCCTTGACCGGCGTCATGGCGGCAGTGAGCAGCGCCGGATCCTTGATCTCGTTGAGGATGATGTTGCGCATCATCTGGTACGTCCAACCCGTGTCGTCATACGGCGACGGATTCGTGGTCGGATAGTTCTGGATCGAGAAGTACATGTCGGCGATCGTGCGCAGCGGCTGGTCGCCCCGGATGATCCAGTCGCCCTTCTTCACCGCCACGCCGGCGTAGGTCGCGTCGGCGTCGGCGATGTGGAACTCGAGGCCCTGATCGAACAACTCGTTGACCGCCTCGGCGGCGTTGGCCTTCGAGTGCTGTCCGGCGGGAATGACCCAGCCCTTCACCGGGCCGTGCGTCCCCTTCTTGATCGCGTTCTTGTTCTTGATCCAGTAATTCTCGAGGAAACGCTCGCGCTCCTTGCCGGTGTTCCACAGCGCATACAGAACTGCCGACTGCTGGATGTTGGTGTTGGCGCGCGAACCCCAGCGGATGTCGTTCGGCGTGGGATTCGGGCGGAACCACTCACGGCTCTGGTTGTAGTTCGTGCCGCCGAGGATGCGCGTGAGTCCTGTGTCCGATGCCGGAGCCGCGCCACCGCGTCCACCACCGGCGCCACGACCACCGGCCGCCGGCGGAGCACCAGCGGCCGCCGGCGCGCCACCGCCGCCGCGTCCGGCCGCGGGCACGCCATCGCATCCCGCCCCGTAGCTCTGCACTTCGTAGAAACGACCGATGGCGTTGTGCGAGTGCATGAGGAAGAACATGTAGTTCGGCACCCAGCCATCGTAGAAGCCGTACGTCCACACACCGGGCACGCCCTGCTTGGTCATCTCCATGACGTCGTTCTGCGCCATGAACCACCATTCGTTGATGGTGATCGGGTCGATCTGTTCGTTGTACGGGCCAGTGCCCGTCGACGCGTACAACAGCGTTGCCGCTTCATGCAGGTCGTGCAGGATGGTCGCGTGCCAGTCGTTGGTCAGGTTGCGGACGTGCTGCGTGAGCTTGAGGAACTGGCCCATGCCGTCGCGGTTGTTGTCGTGCGCGACATACTTGCCCCAGTACGGCGTGGGCAGCGCGAGGCCCGTGCGCTGACGGAAGCAGGCGCCGTCGACGATCTTCTCGCGGCCGTCCACTTCGATGACCGGGGTGATCATCGTCAGCACGTTCTTGCGGATGCTTTGCACCAGCGGCGTTTCCTCGACCACGAGCCGGTACGAGAGCTCCATGAGCATCTCGGGTCCGCCGATCTCGGTGGAGTGCATGCCGCTCGTGAGGTAGTACACGGGCTTGGCGATGCCGACAAGCTGCCTGGCGCGCGCCTCGGACGTCTTGCGCGGATCGGCCAGCTCGGCGAGGTAGCCCTTGTACTGGTCGAGGTTCCTGATGGTTTCCTCGTCGGCAATGACGAGCACCACCATGTCACGCCCTTCCTCCGACTTGCCGATGGTCCAGAACTTCGCGCGCTCCGGCGCCGCATCGGCGACGGCCTTGAGGTAGCGATGGATATCGGCCGCGTGCGTGACGTAGCCGGGTGTGCCGACAATGCGGTTGATGCCCGGGAACTTGAGCGTCGTCGGCACCTTGTCGGAGTGCGGCAGGTGGTCGACGAGATCCGTCGTGATGCGCGGATCGGTGAGATACTGCTTGATCAGCCTCGTGTACTCCTCGTCCTGCCTCTGCGTGGGCTGCGCGGCCAGCGATGGGGCCGCGCCGACCGCCGCGGTGACCAACGCGGACCACATGAGCCGACGCACCGAACCTGTCATACGCGACATCCTGCCTCCTTCCTGGTGGACAACGGTAGTGGACGCACCGGCTAACATACGTCCTGCGGCTGTCCAGCGCTGGGTCGTCCCCGGGACTACTTGACGAACAGCCAGAGCGCACTGCCGAGGCCGATCATCGTCACGGCATGGCGCACCCAGACCTGCGGCACGCGCTGAGCCAGCCCCGACATGGCGTAGCCACCAGCACTCGACCCCACGGCCATGACGAGCGCGATCGGCCAGTTCACGAGACCCATCACGGCAAAGGCGATGGCCGCGACGCCATTGAAGCAGATCCCGTTGATGTTCTTCAGGCCGTTCATCTGGTGGATGTTGGTCAGGCCCATGAGACCGAACACCCCCAGCATCACGATGCCCGCGCCGGCGCCGAAGTAGCCGCCGTAGACGCCCACGCCGAACTGGGACGCCAGCATCGCGAACGACGGATTGAAGGCTCGCGCGATCGCCGTGTCGGTGGTGGCCTCGGGACGCTGGCGGAGCCAGCGCATCACCGGGCCCTGCAACGCGAACAACAGCGTGGCGCACAGCACCAGCCAGGGCACGATTTCGCGAAATCGTTCTTCCGACGTGACCAGCAGCAGTCCGGCGCCCACCATGCCACCGAACACGCTGGGTATCGCCAGCCGGGCGGCCCACCGCTCGATGCCCACCAGTTCACGGCGGTAGCCCATCAGGCTCGCGATCGACCCAGGCCACAGCGCCACCGTGCTGGTGGCGTTGGCCGAGATGGCCGGCACGCCAAGTCCGAGCAGCGCAGGGAAGGTGAGGAGTGTGCCCCCGCCGGCGATGGCATTGACCGCGCCGCCGACCGCGCTGATCAGCGCGATAACCGTGAGTTGCAGGACAGTGGGTGCGGCGATGGCCATGGTCAGGAAGGATCGCCGCGCGTCACGCCATGCGGTAGCAGCCGGCGCGCCCCGGGGACATATTCGCCGCCATGCCCGCAACGTCCACTCGGCTTTCGTCGATCTCCGAATCCGTCATCCGCAACACCACGCGGACCGCCAATCAGCACAACGCGATCAACCTGGCGCAGGGTTTTCCGGACTTCGATCCGCCCGAAGCCCTCCTGCAGGCGCTCGAGCGCGCGGCGCGCGGTCCGTTCCATCAGTATGCCGTGACGTGGGGCTCGCAACGGTTTCGCGATGCGCTCGCCCGCAAGATCACGCGGTGGAGCGGCGTCCCGATCGATCCCGACGAGCACCTCGTCGTGACATGCGGCGGCACCGAGGCGATGATGGTGGCGATGATGACCGTCTGCAATCCGGGCGACAAGGTCATCATCTTCTCGCCGTTCTACGAGAACTACTACGCCGACACGATTCTGTCGGGCGCGGAAGCCATCTGGGTGCCGCTGCGTCCGCCCGACTTTGCGTTCGATCCCGACGAGCTCGAACGGGCGTTCAGACAGGGCGCCAAGGCGATCATCGTCTGCAATCCCGGCAATCCCACGGGCAAGGTGTTCACGCGCGCCGAACTGCAGGTCATCCTCACGCTCGCCGAGAAGTACGACGCGTTCATCATCACTGACGAACCGTACGAGCACATGGTGCACGCGCCGCACGAGCACTGCTACGTGCATGCACTGCCCGGGGCGTTCGATCGCACCATCGTCACCAACTCGCTCTCCAAGACGTACTCGATCACCGGATGGCGCATCGGCTACGTGCAGGCGTCACCGGCCGTGATTCGCGGCGCGCGCAAGGTACACGACTTCCTCACGATCGGGGCAGCGGCGCCACTGCAGGAGGCGGCGGTGACGGCGCTTGAGTTCCCCGACGAGTACTACGCCGGGTTGCGCGCCTTCTACACGAAGCAGCGCGAGCTCTTCCTGTCGTATCTCAACCAGACAGGCTTGCGGTACACCGAGCCGCAGGGCGCGTACTACGTGATGGTCGACGTGTCGCCCCTCGGCTTCGCCGACGATGGCGAGGCGTCGGACTGGTTCATCAAGGAAATCGGCGTCGCCGGCGTCGCGGGGTCGAGCTTCTTTCGCGAGCCGGTGCACGACTACCTGCGCTTTCACTTCGCCAAGAAGGCGGATACGCTACATGCGGCGGGAGAGAGATTGCTCAAGGTGGCGCAGCACGTGCTGGAGACTTAGGTCAGCAACAGCAACTGCGCGCATGGAGAACTGAGCACCGGCACAGCAACGAGCTGACAGCTGGTGGCTGTGCCGGTGCTGAGTTCTCCATGCGCGCAGTTGCTCAGCCCTCAACTCGCGCGCGACGCCGCCACGCCCAGGCAGATCCACCCGGCAATGAAGCACACCCCGCCGATCGGCGTGATGGCGCCGAGGGCGCGGACGCCGGTGAACGTCATCGCGTACAGCGAGCCGCTGAAGACCAGGGTGCCGGCGACGAACAGCCAGCCGGCCACGTTCAGCAGCCCGCTCGGCCAGCGGCTGGCCAGCAGGCCGACGGCCAGCAACGCGAGGGCATGATACATCTGGTAGCGTGCCGCCGTCTCGAAGACTTCGAGCAACCGGGGCTCGACCGTGTCGCGCAGCGTGTGCGCACCGAAGGCGCCGGCGGCGACACTGATGGCGCCGGACGCGGCGCCGAGCATCAGGAAGAGTCGGAACATGTCCGAAATGTGTACCCGCGACACATATTGCGGTATGGCGCACGATCACCTGCACGGCCACGAACACCAGCACGATCACGGGCACTCGCACAGCCACGTGTCGGGCGACGTCGGACGATCGCGACTCAAGCTCGTGCTGCTGCTGTCGGCGCTGTACCTGGTGGCCGAGGCAGTCGGTGGTGTGCTCACCAACTCCCTCGCGCTGCTCGCCGACGCCGGCCACATGTTGTCGGATGTGGGATCGCTGGCGCTGGCGTTGTTCGCCATGGGGGTCGCGCAACGCCCACCGACGTTGCGTCGCACGTTCGGCTACCAGCGCGCCGAGATCCTGGCGGCCCTGGCCAACGGTGCGGCGCTGGTTGCGGCGTCCGTGTGGATCGTGGTGGAAGCGTGGCAGCGGCTGCGCATTCCCGGCGACGTGGACGGATTGCCGATGCTCGGCATCGCCACGGGCGGCCTGCTGGTGAACCTGCTGGCGATGGCACTGCTGCACCGCGGACGCGATGCGAGCCTCAACATGCGCGGTGCGTGGCTGCACGTGGCAACCGACGCACTGGGCAGCATCGGCGCCATGTCGGCAGGCATCGCCGTGTGGCGCTTCGGCTGGATGTGGGCCGATCCCGCGGTGTCGGTTGTCATTGCCGTGCTCGTCGCATTCTCGGCCTGGCGGTTGCTGCGCGAGACGGTGGACGTGCTGATGGAATCGGCGCCGCCCCATGTAGACGTGGCCGCAGTGCGTGCGGCGCTTGCCGACATGCCCGGTGTGGTGGCTGTGCACGATGTGCACGTCTGGTCGATCGGCAGCGGCACGGTTGCGCTGGCCGGTCACCTGCAGGTGGCGTCGTCGTTGCCGCCGGCACGGCAGGCCGAGGTGCTGCCGACCGCATGCACCATGCTGCGCGACCGCTTCGGCATTGCGCACAGCACGATCCAGGTGGAACCGGAAGGCTTCGATCAGGCCGCGCGCTGCGATGCCGTGCAAGTCACAGCCTGACCGACGTCTTCAGTCTCCCGTCTTCAGTCTCCCGTCTTCAGTCTCCCGTCTTCAGTCTCCCGTCTCCCGTCTCCCCCGATACACGCAGCCCGACGTACACGTCTCCCGCACCACAACCTGCGACATCCCCGCGAGCACCGGCGCGAGGCGCTCCCAGATCCACCTGGCGAGCACTTCGCTGGTCGGATTCTCCAGCCCCTCGATGTCGTTGAGGTAGTGATGGTCAAGTCGATCGTACAGCGGCTGAAACGCGCGCTTGAGGTCGGCGAAATCCATCACCCAGCCTTCACGCGGCATGAGCGGCCCCTCCACGTGCACGGTCACGCGAAAGCTGTGCCCGTGCAATCGGCTGCACTTGTGCTCAGGCGGCAGGTTCGGGAGCCGATGCGCCGCTTCGAACGTGAACTCGCGAAAAATCTCCATGGGCGCGCTCGACCTTACGGCCGCGGGTCCTTCGGGCCGATCTGATACTCCTTCGGTGGCGTCGCGCCCATGAGGTGCGTCACGAAGTAGTCCCACCGGCGGCGCATCATGTAGTTGGACTGGGCGCCGTAGCCGTGCCGGGCGTTGGGAATCATCAGCAGGTCGAAGTCCTTGTTGGCCTTCATGAGGGCGTCGACCACGAGCAGCGTGTTGTCGGGCGGCACGTTGTCGTCGAGCGTGCCGTGGGCGAGCAGCAGCTTGCCCGCGAGGTTTTTCGCCAGCGTCTGGTTGGCCTCGGCTTCGTAGTTGTCGGTGCCGTTCGGGCCCTTGGTGAGCAACCCGTGATAGCGCTCGCCCCAGTCGTCTTCGTAGTTGCGATTGTCGTGATTGCCCGACTCGGCGATGCCTACCTTGAAGAACTCCGGATAGCGGAACATTGCGCCGGCCGTGGCGAAGCCGCCGCCCGAGTGTCCCCAGATGCCGGCCTTGTCGATATCGATGAAGCGGTATCGCTGCGCGAGCTCCTTCATGCCCGCCACCTGGTCGGGCAGGGTGTTGTCACCCATGCGGCTGTAGTACGCATCGTGGAACGACTTCGAACGCAACGGCGTGCCCATGCCGTCGAACGCGACGACGACGAAGCCGAGGTTGGCCAGCGCCTGATGATCGCCACGCGCGGGCGCGAACTGCCGGGAGCCGACGCTTCCCGTTTGCGGACCCGGATAGATGTAGTTGATGATCGGGTACTGCTTCGTGGAGTCGAGGTCGGCGGGCGTGAACATCAGTCCGTACAGGTCGGTCTTGCCGTCGCGCGCCTTCACCGTGATCCGCGTGGGCGGCTTCCAACCGGTGGCCAGCAGTTTCGAGATGTCGCCCTCCTCCAGCGTGGCAATGAGCTTGCCCGTCATCGCGTCACGCAGCACTGCCGTTTGAGGCAGGTCGGGACGTGACCAGTTGTCGA
>CAZPON010000054.1:0-13682 GCA_964588045.1 uncultured Gemmatimonas sp. | reverse complement strand
CTGCTCGCGGCGAGGGATTTCGCGACCATCACGGCGCGCAGCCGCACGGTCGTGGCCGGCATCGATGCCGCACGCGCCGTCAGGGGTCAGTCATGACCGACAACGCCAGCCCCGTCGTCACCTTTGGCGAGGTGCTGCTGCGGCTCTCGCCTCCGGGGATGGAGCGCCTGTTCCAGTCGCCGGAGTTGCGCACGTGGTGGGGCGGTGCCGAAGCCAATGTCGCAGCGGGTCTCACCAACCTCGGCATTCCCGCGCAACACGTGACCGTGTTGCCGGACAACGCCATCGGCGATGCAGCACTAGGTGCAATGCGAAGCGAGGGCGTCGACACGCGTCACGTCATGCGGCGCGGTGCGCGCATGGGATTGTATTTCCTCGAAGGCGGCGCCGAACTGCGGCCGCTTCGCGTGGTCTACGATCGCGCGCACTCGGCCTTCGCCGAGTTGGAGCCGGGTTCGTTCGACTGGCCGGCGATTTTGCGTGATGCGCGATGGCTGCATCTCTCCGGTGTGTCGGCGGCGCTTGGCGACCGCGTCGTGGCGTGCCTCGAGCGTGCGATGGAGGCCGCGAAGGCGCTTGGCGTTCCCGTGAGCCTCGACCTCAACTATCGGCCGGCGCTGTGGAAGGATCGCGATCCGCGTCCCATCATGCAGCGGCTGGCGGCACGCGCGTCACTGCTGATAGCCAACCCCGGCGCCATCGACGTGATGCTCGGGGTAGTGACCGAGGGCGCGATTCCGGAACCGCCCAGTGCACTGCGCACAACTGCCGAGCACCTGCACGGGACGTATGGTTTCCCCCGCATCGCGATCACGCAGCGCGATGTGGTGTCGGCCAGCACGCACGGGTGGCAGGCGCACTTGTGGGATGCGGCGACCGGCGCGATGCACTTCGGTGGGCACTACACCGTGCACCTCGTCGATCGGGTGGGTGGTGGTGACGCGTTCGTCGCCGGACTCCTGCATCAACTCCTGTCGGATGTGCCACCCGAGCCGGCCGTGCGCTTCGCGACAGCCGCTGGTGCGCTCAAGCTGACGATTCCCGGCGACGTCAACCGCATTCGCGCGGTTGACGTCGAGCAGCTCCTCTCTTCCAGGACCTGACAGCATGAGTGCACCGGATCCGGCGACGGTCGCCAAGCCGACACTGGCGGCGGCCGTTGACGCGAAGGTCGGCAAGTATCGCTGGACGATCTGCGCGCTGTTGTTCTTTGCGACGACCATCAACTACATCGACCGGCAGGTCACCGGCATCCTCGGTCCGACCCTGCAGGCCGAATTCGGCTGGTCGGAATTGCAGTACGCCGACATCACGTCATGGTGGACGGCCGCCTACGCCATCGGATTCATCTTCGTCGGGCGATTCATCGACAAGGTGGGCGTGCGCATCGGCTTTGCCGTAGCGGTCATCGGGTGGAGCATTGCCGCCGCAGCGCACGGTTTCGTGTACAGTGTGTTCGGCTTTGCGCTTGCGCGCTTCATGCTGGGACTTGGCGAGGCCGGCAACTTCCCCGCAGCCATCAAGGCCACGGCGGAGTGGTTTCCCAAGCGCGAGCGGGCGTTTGCCACCGGCATCTTCAACGCGGGCTCGAACGTGGGCGCCGTCATCACGGCCATCATCGTTCCGTGGATCACGCTCACGTGGGGCTGGCGCGAAGCGTTCATCGTAACCGGCCTGTTCGGTTTCGTGTGGCTGTTGTTCTGGTGGCCGATGTACACGAGTCCCGGCGAGAGCAAGCGGCTGTCAGCGACTGAGCTCGCGTACATCCGCGATGGCCAGGATCACACGGAGCCGGCCACGCCGATGCGCATCGGCTGGTTCCACCTGCTGACCTTCCGGCAGACGTGGACGTTCGTGGTGGGCAAGTTTCTGACGGACGGCGTGTGGTGGTTCTACCTGTTCTGGCTGCCGAAATTCCTCGATGTGCGGTACGGCATCAAGCTGGGGAAGCTGGCGCTGCCGATCATCGTCATCTATCTCGTCGCCGACGTGGGCTCGGTTGGTGGCGGCTGGCTGTCCGGGGCGCTGATCAAGCGCGGATGGGAAGTCCATCGTGCACGCAAGGTCACGCTGCTCATCGCGGCGCTGCTGATCGTGCCAACGGCCCTGGCCCCGTTGTCCAACTCGCTGTGGGTGGCCGTGTCCATCGTGAGCATCGCGGCCGCCGCGCATCAGTGGTGGTCGGCGAACCTGTTCACGCTCACCAGCGACATGTTCCCGCGGCAGGCCATCGGGTCGGTGGTGGGGCTTGGCGGTTTCGCGGGTTCGGTTGGTGGCGTGCTGTTTCAGCAGCTCACGGGCCGCATCCTCGAGTCGAGCGGCAGCAACTACCTGCCGGTGTTCATGCTCTGCGGCTCGGCGTATGTCATCGCGTTGCTGATCATCCATGTGCTGGCGCCGCGCATGGAGCCGGTGACACTCGATCATGTTGCCGCGCGCTGACGACGACCGCGCGTAGCTGGAGCTGACCATGCGTTACCTGCCGTCCCCTGCAGAGACCCGGTGCCTCAGCCCGGACGAACTGCGGGCGCATTTCCTCGTTGAAGGTCTGTTCGTAGCGGGAACGATCACGCTGCAGGTGGTCGACCTGGACCGCGTCGTCCTGGGCGGTGCCGTGCCGCTGGAGCGGCCGCTCACACTCGAGCCGCCCGCAGCGCTGCTGGCCGGGTATTTCTGTGAGCGTCGGGAGCTCGGCGTGCTCAATATCGGCGCGCCGGGCTCGGTCACCGTGGATGGCGTCGAGTTCGCGGTGCAGCCACATGAGGTGCTGTACATCGGTCGCGGGAGTCGCGACGTCCGCTTCGCGTCGGCGAATGCGTCGAGCCCCGCGCAGTTCTATCTCGTGAGCTATCCGGCGCACACGGTGCATCCGGTGCGGCTCATGACGGCCGCCGATGCCGACGTGCTCGAACTCGGTTCGATCGAGTCGGCCAACCGGCGGCGCGTGCGGCGCTACATTCACAAGGGCGGCGCGGCCAGTTGCCAACTCGTCATGGGTGTGACGACCCTCGACGAAGGCAGCGTGTGGAACACGATGCCGGCCCACACGCACGATCGTCGCACCGAAGTCTACCTGTACTTCGGCCTGCCGCCCGACGCGATGATCGTGCACCTGATGGGTGAGCCGACGGCGACGCGCTCACTCATCGCGCGCAATGGCGATGTCGCGTTGGCACCCGGATGGTCCATTCACTCGGGCTGCGGAACACGGGCCTACGCGTTCTGCTGGGCCATGGGCGGCGAAAACCAGGACTACGCCGACATGCAGATGGTCGGCATGGAGACGATCCGCTGAACGACCGCCGTGATGGGCCGGCGTGCGCTTACTACGCGCTCGCCGGAGCCGGACGACGGATCAGCAGGTTCGCGATGCCGCCCACGACGCCTACCGCAAGCACCATCAGCGTAATCCTGGGCGTCCACCACCCGGACAGACCCAGCACCGCATCAAGCGAGTACGGACCGAAGCCCGCCAGGGCGAAGGCGACTGCTGCTGCCGCGTACAGAAGCGGCACCTCGACGCCGTTCGCCGCCGCAAACACGCCATTCCAATGAACCGTGACGGCGGCAACGATCATGACGGCCACAATCAGTGCCGGCCCGATGGGACCGAGCAGGCCAAGCGCGAGCAGCAATCCGCTCACCACCTCGCTCGCCGCGGCGGTCGCGGCAAAGAATCGGCCTTGGCTGTAGCCCAGCTGGACCATGAATTGGCCCGTGGCACTGAGGCCGTATCCGCCGAACCACCCGAAGAGCTTCTGGGCTCCGTGGCCGGCCATGAGCAGGCCAAAGACCACGCGGGCCACGAGGAGTCCCGCTCCAAGCATTTGCGGATCAACGGTATAGGAGGTGTCCATGGGAGTCTCGCCGAGAATGATTCAGGGATTTGGCCGAAGAGTAGTACCCGTACGTCTGGTAGCTTCCTCTTCGCGGCTTAGTTACATTATGTAACTGGATCAATTGTACGACCGTCTGGTGAGCGAGAAAAGAACGCACGCAAACGTGCCCCAGTGACTTCGGAGTAACCATGTCCGCTGCCAGCGCCACCCCACACGTCGCACTGCCTCCCGAAATGGAGCACACACCTGCCAACTGCCGGGCACGCGAAATGCTCGTGCGTGTCGCCGACAAGTGGTCGATGTATGTCATCCACGTGCTGGCTGGCGCCGGCACGTTGCGCTTCAGTGAGCTGCGACGGCGAGTAGACGGCGTCAGTCAACGCATGCTGACCGTGACGCTGCGTGGACTCGAGCGCGACGGCCTCGTCAAGCGTCGCATCTTCCCCGAAGTACCGCCGCGCGTCGAGTACGAGCTCACGCCGCTGGGAGCGACGCTTCGCGACCTGGTGCACGAACTCATCGAGTGGTCGGGCGCACACCTGGCCGAAGTGGATGCGGCCCGCGCCCGATACGACGCGCAGTTGCAGGATCCGACGTTCGTGTCGGCCAGTCTCTGACCTGACCGAACCTGATACCTGGAATGCCGACAGCCGACAGGCTGTCCGACAGGAACTGCTGAGTCCGCCGATGGCGGCTCGATCTGTGCGATTTGTGCTTGTCAAATAGCCAAGCACGCCAGGAACTCGTATTGTAGGTCGTCAAAGTCCGCACTTCTCGCCGACCGACCCGGCCCGATGACGAACGACGGCGCCAGTGATGTTCAAGGTCAAGACAAGGGACCGCTGGACGACCAGGCCGCCAACGCGTCGGTTGCCGGGATCTGGAAGGCGTTCGGAGATCGCTACGATCTCGTCCGCGAGCTGGGCAAGGGTTCCTCGTCAACGGTGTACCTGGCGCATGATCGCCAGCAGGGCATTTCTGTTGCCCTCAAGCTCTTGCGCGCGGAACTCGCAGCGGCGGTCAGTGCCAGCCGGTTCCTGCGCGAGGTGGAGATCGGACGGAAACTCCACCACCCACGCATCGTTCCGATCCTGGAGTCGGGCTCCGCCGTCGGACGGCCGTACTACACCATGCCGTTCATTGGCGGATTCTCGTTGCGTGAACGACTGCAGCGTGACCGGCAACTCTCGTTGGACGATGCGCTGACGATTGCGAGCCAGGTGGCCGAGGTCCTGGATTTCGCGCATGCAAACGGCATCATTCATCGCGACATCAAGCCCGGCAACATTTTGTTCGGCGACGACGGTGCGATGGTGGCCGACTTCGGCATCGCGCGTGCGGTCACGCTCGCCGCCGGTGACTCACTCACCGATTCGGGCCTCGCCGTGGGGACACCGGCGTACATGAGTCCCGAGCAGGCAAGCGGCGAACGCCATATCGATGGCCGCAGCGACATCTACGCGCTCGGCTGCGTGCTGTACGAAATGCTGGCTGGTGAGCCGCCGTTCACCGGGCCCACTCCGCAGGCCATCGTGGCGCGCCATTTCAAGGATGCGCCGCGTTCCCTCCGCATCATTCGCCCGGCGATACCGGCCGGCGTGGAAGCAGTGATCGAGCGAGCGCTCGCCAAGGTGCCTGCCGATCGGTTCGAGACGGCCGAGAAGTTCATCGAGGCACTGACGGCGGGTCGGGCAGCGACGACAGACGAGCCTCGCACGCGTGGCCCCGTGATGCGGCTCGCGCGGACACGACCGGTGCTCGCACTCGGCGTCGGACTGCTGACGATGATCACGGTCGCCTCCGTGGTGTTGGTCGTCAGCAGGACGGGTTGGTCCGGTCGGCCGCTGCAACGCGTGTTGCAGGCCGCGGGATTCGGGAACGCCCCGCTCGACAGCGCGGTCTACGTCGTGATCCCGCCGGATTCCACCGACGCGACGTCGACCGCGGCCACCGTCGGGACGTTGGTTCGCCGGAGCCTTGCGGCATGGCAGGACGTCATCGTCGCGGAGCCCGCGGACGTGGCGCAGGCGAGCATGCGTAGCACGCGCCAGCATCTGTCCATCGAGCAGGCAGGGCAGGTGGCCAGGACGCTGGGCGCCGCACGATTCGTGCGGCTGAGGACCGTGCCCTCGGACGATTCGCTGGATGTGCACGCCACACTGGTCGACAGTCGAAGCAATGTCGTGCTTGGTGCGGCGATTGTCCGGCTGGCGTCGACCCTGAGGAACGCCGACTCCGCGATTGCCGACCTCTGCGACAGCCTGCTGTTGGGAGAGGATGCGCCCGGCGCCATGAGAAAAGGTGGATCACGCAGCACGCGCTCACTCGACGCACGGCGTGCATTCCTGCGAGGACACCAGGCGCTCGAATCGGGGAAGTTTGCACGTGCCGATTCCCTGTACTGGGCCGCCACGCGAATCGACCCGGGATATGCGGACGCGTTGATCTGGCTCGCACTCGTGCGCAGTTGGATCAACTTGCCGGATCTTCCCTGGAAGCAACTGGTCGAGCAGGCCGCGAGTGCGGCTTCGCGGCGCGCGTCGTTGTCCACGACCGACAGCCTGGTGCTGGCGTCGCTGGCATCACAACTGGGCAACCGCTTCGATCTTGCCTGCGCAAGCTGGGGGCGGTTGACGACAATCGATGCGCACGACTTCGTGGCGTGGTACGGGCTGGGCGCGTGCTTGCGTCGCGATCCTGGCGTCGTGCGTGATGCGGCCAGCAAGTCCGGATGGCGGTTCCGCGCGAACTACGAGCAAGCGCTTCGCGCGTACGAGCGCGCCTTCCGGATCCGCCCATCCTTGTTGCACGGGCTCGGCGGCCGCTCGATGGCCGACCTGCAGGAACTGTTCTACACAAGCAGCGCCCGCACGCGCAGCGGTCGTGCGTTCGAGGCCGACTCGCTGGTATTCCGTGGCGCGCCCGAGTGGCGGCACGACTCGCTCACGTTCACGGCGGTGCCGCGCCAACAGGCCTCGCTGCTCGCGTTGCCAGCGGCGGTTGGAGCAGGCGTGCAATACCAGCGCGAACGGCTGCGTGTCATCACGCAGATGTGGCGCGCGGAGTTCCCGAGGAGTCCAGATGCCGCCGAGGCGGTGGCGCTGGCACTGGACATGCTCGGCGACGCCAGCTCGCTGGACACCCTGCGGCTGGCGCGCAGTCTCGCCGACGGCGCCGACGATTCGCTGCGCCTGGCTGCGAGTGAGGTGTTGTTGCACGTGAAGTTCGCCTTTCCCGCCGATACCACGGGGCTCCGAGCGGCGCGTCGACTCGCCGACTCGCTGATTGCGGCGTATCCGCCGTCGGCACGCCGCCAGTCGGCGTTGCTCGGTACCCTGGCCACACTGGTCGGTCGCGCGGGGGTGTCCGCGGCCTATGCGCTCGCTGCCGGTGCCGATCAGTTGCCTCCGGGCCTCGCGCAGAGCGGTCCTGCACTGCTCGTGTTTGCCGCGCTTGGCGGGCCGGCGGACAGTCTGCGGCTGCTGGAGCAACGCGTCGAAAGCGGGGTGAAGGCGCTTCCGCAAGGGAACTGGGAAAGCGCGCGGGCGACGTGGCTGATGCGCCCGGGCACGCTCGCCTTTCCGGAATACCAGCTCTCGACGCTGCCGACCTTCACCAGCCCACGGGCCAGCCTGATTGCCGCATCCATTCGCGGTGACTCGGCGATGGTGCGACGCGACATCGCCCGGATTGCAGAAGCCCGCCGATTGTTCCGCGCGGCGGACATCACCATCGACGGCATTCTGCCGGAAGCGGCGGCGCTGGCGACCATCGGTGACCTGGAGGGCGCGATGGCCTGGCTCGATCCACCGCTCAGCCAGATGCGATTTTCAGCGTCACAGGACTATGCGAGTCCGGCACGGATTGGACCGCTGCTTCGCAGTGCAGTGCTTCGTGCAACATTGGCCAATCGCACCGGAGACGCGGCATCCGCGCGTCTCTGGGCGCGCGCCGTCGTCGTGCTCTGGTCGGGAGCCGACGAGTTTCTGCAGCCCACCGTTCGCACCATGGAGCAATACGCGCGCTAGACCCTTCAGCAAGGAGGCTTCGATGAGATCGACGACGGATTCGGCACGACCGCTGTATGTCCTCGCTGTGATCGCCGGCCTGTCACTGACGATGGCCGCATGCAACGTCGAGGGGGTGCCGCACTCATACGGCACCCGAGTCGACTATCAACGGCCGGAGTGTCCGCAGCGATGGGACTCGCTTCCCATCTTTCCTGACGGCAGGGAGGCGCGAGGCGTCATGGCCGTGCCCTCGGCCGCGCCCGCAACCGCGCCCGCAACCACACTCGCGCTGTCGGGGCCGATCACCGACATCCCGGAATTCCACGACTGTCAGAAATTCCTGCTCGACAAGGGCACGACGTACGATTCGCTCTATGCAGTCTTCGCCGCGTACAAGCTCGACAGCATTGTGAACGGGCTCGGCTGGGACAGCGTCCTGTGGACATCGTCCAACCCGGCGATCGCGACGGTCAGTGCCGCCGGCGTGGTCACCGCGGTTGCGGCAGGCGTCACGACGATCACAGGCGTGGCGGTCACGGCTGCTGAAAGAACGGTGACGGTGCTGACAACCATCGCACCCCTGGCCGCGAGCGACAGCGTCGGCAGCATCGGACACATGATGGTCATGTCAGGCGCCTCCACGCCGGTGGCGCTTGGCGTTGGGCAGTCGATTTCCCTTTCCCCTGCGCTCGCCAAGATGACAACCTCGACGATGCCGGTGGCCGTGATCTATACGTACGGTCCGGGCTACAAGCCCCTCGGGATAGGCGCCAACTTCAGTTGCCTCTACATCTACTTCGATGCATCGAACCGGCTGCAGGCCAAGATCATTCCGGTGAATGATCTCGGTCCCAGCATTCATGCATGCCATGATGCCTACAACCCGAACCAACCGGGCCCCGCCGCATTGGAGATCAGGATGCACCATGTTTCGAATGCGGCGGACATTCCCCCGGTGGCGCGCTGGGACTACGACACCGTCAGCCAGCAGCAGTACGTGGGTATCAAGTGCTTCTCCGCCTGGTGCGAGATCGGACCCAAGGGCTTCACCAGCTCGAGTGGCCTTGTCGCTCGCCCTGGCGTTGGGGGCGGCGAACGGCGCGTCATCGAGAACAAGGGCTGGTACGATCAGCAGTACCTGGCAATTACTGACGCGACAGGGAAAGCGGTGCCCAGCCGTCTCAAGGGCACAGTGATACCCGACCCCAACCTGGGACTGCGCGGGCCCGGACAGGCACCCGGCAAGTATGCTGAAGGGTGGCAACCGGTTGCCTACGTTGGATTCGATACTGCCGGCGCTGGCGATGCCGCCGTCGCGCAATACCGGTCGAAGTTTGGCTTCGAACCGTCAGGCGTGACGGAACTCAAGGAGATGAACCGGCTCGAATTGTGCTATGGCACGCGCCGCCACTGCGGGGTTAAAACGCCCCCGTCTTCTGTTCTGTGCGCGAAGGGTAAATGGTGGACAAGGAAGTGGTGGGTGAAGCTGGTGCCACCAGGAGACGGCACGCCGAAATACCGCTGTATCACGCGACGGCTTCACGATGTCGCGCTGGCTGTGCCGCACACGGCGCGCTGGCGCTGGCTCGTCGACGACGAAACCGTCTGGGAAGAGTGCACACAGGGATGTTGCGAGGTCGTTATCGGACCGGACGCTCCGGGCTGGGAGTAGCGTGTACTCCTTCAGTGGTCCGTCCGATTTGGACCACAAATCCGCCCCCCGGCTGTCAGGCCGGGGGGCGCAGGTGCCATCGAATCGACAGAGGAGGGCGAAGTTGAGCGAAACGGCGAATACGAATGACGCAGTCCTTGGTGCACTTCGGGACGCGCACGAGCGCATTCTCGGTGAGCTGGTGGAGTTCGCGTCCATACCCAGCGTGAGCACCGATCCGGCGCATGCGGCCGACATGATCGCGGCGTCACAGTGGGTCGCGGCCACACTCGCTGCGGCCGGGCCCGTCGATGTGCGGGTGTTGCCAACGGCCGGCAATCCGGTGGTGTACGGCGAGTGGCTTGGCGCGCCGGGCAAACCGACGGTGCTGGTGTACGGGCACTACGACGTGCAGCCGCCCGACCCGCTGGAGAAATGGACCAGCGCGCCGTTCACGCCCACGGTGCGCGATGGGCGGCTGTATGCGCGCGGTATATCGGACGACAAGGGCCCGATGCTGATTCCGATCAAGGTCGCCGAGGCGTTTTTCGCGACGACTGGTGCGCTGCCCGTGAACGTGAAGTTCATGTTCGAAGGGGAAGAAGAGATCGGCAGCGAGAACCTCGATGCCTTCATCGCACAGCACACCACGCTGCTGGCTGCCGACGTCGTGCTTTCGGCCGACGGCGCGATGTGGCGCATTGACGAGCCGTCGCTCACGGTGGCGAGTCGCGGGCTCGCCGGGCTCGAACTCACGCTCACGGCGGCAGCGAAGGACTTGCACTCGGGCCGTCACGGCGGTGGCGTGGCGAATCCGTTGCACGCGATGGCGCGACTGGTGGCTTCACTGCATGACGACAGCGGACGCATCGCCGTGGCCGGTTACTACGACACGGTGCGTGAGCTCACACCGGCCGAGCGCGGTGCGATTGCGGCGCTGCCGTTCGACGAACGCGCGTACCTGCAGCAGGTCGGTGCCCCAGCACCCTTCGGGGAACCGGGATACACGACGCTCGAACGACAGTGGACGCGCCCGACCATCGACGTGAACGGTATGTGGGGCGGATACACCGGACCGGGGCAGAAGACGGTGATCCCGAGCGAGGCGCACGCGAAAATCACCTGCCGCCTGGTGCCCGACCAGGATCCGCATCAGGTCATCGCGCTCGTTGCGAAGCACCTCCACTCACACGTGCCGCCGGGAACCACGCTCACGGTTCGCACCGACGATCACGGCGCGTGGCCCGCGTCGGTCGACAGCGGTCACTACGCGCTCGGCGCCGCCGACGCGGCATTGCACGCCGTGTACGGCGTGCACCCGCTGGTGGTGCGCATGGGCGGCACCGTGCCCATCGCCGAGCTGTTCCAGCGTCACATGCAACTGGCCACCGTGTTCTTCAGCTTCTCGACCGCCGACGAGGACTACCACGCGCCCAACGAGTTCTTTCGCATACATCGGTTGCACGAAGGGCTCGAAGCCTGGGCGCGCCTGTGGCACATCCTGGGCGCGACCGCGCGATGACGCGGTCGTCGCGCAACGTCAGATGGACGCGAAGTTCTGCCAGAACCGCTCGAGACTGTCCGTGCCCCCGAACAACGTGGTGAAGATCGTCGAGTCGGCCATGAGGATGTTGCCGGCCCGCTTGCCCTTGGGTGGCAACCAGAGACACGAGTTGAAGTCGCGATTCCCGGCTTCCGTGAACGGATGCGGACGGCTGAGATCGATGGGTTGACGCGTCAGCACGCGCACGGTGTCCGTGTCGGCGCTCGTCACGGCGTAGTGCGGCAGGTGCATGTGGAAGTTGAACGTCGTGACACCCTTGAGCAGTTCGAGGCTGTCGAGATCACGATCGATCAGCAGCGGTGCAAGCTGGTTCGTGCCCGACACCAGCGCCGGACGGAGCCCGAACTGGTTGATGACCGGCACATCGAGCGCCTTCATCAGCGATCGTGTGTACTGCCCGAATCGCTGCTGCCGCGGCACCAGTTCGTCGCCGTGGTGCTTGTACTCCATCTGCCGCTGATCCGGGTCGGTGGTGAAGCCGACGTCATGATGCGGCGCCAGCAGCAGGCACGTGCCTTCGCGCGTGAGCCACTGCTTGATAGCCTCGATCTCGGCCTGGTCGGCATCCTGCTCCGACACCAGGTGATCGAGCCCGAACACCATCAGTGTGTCGGTATCGGCGAGGACGCGTTCGTCGATGGGAAGCCGATAGCCGGCCTGGTCGATGCGCTGGTACACCGCAACCGGATGACCGGTGACAGCACCCACGACTTCCTGGAAACGCAACGTCGAGCGATGGAACAATTCCAGCGTTCCGGCGATGCCCTGCAGGAAGTTCATCTTGTCCCATTCGGTGGCCTCGAAATTCGGCCAGCCGACGCGACGCACCTCGGTGAGCGTCGAGAAGCGGTTGTCCAGTTCCGTCACATCCCGGTTGGCCTCCCAGGGATAGCTCCACGTCCAGTAGATGCTCACGCGGCGCTTGCCCGCAGTGAACGGACGCGGCACGTGATTCTGGTTGTACGTGCGACCGGTGGTTGTCGTCATGGTCGGTGTCACCTCTCCTGGGCGTTTCCGTCGAGCGTGGCGAGGTATCGCAACGCGCGCAGGCCGGGCAAGAAAAAGTAGGCGCCGCCTTTCACGGTCGTGAAGGCTGGCATCCCGGTGATGGTCTTTCGGATGGGACGTTTGGGAATCTTGAACTCGAGCGTGCCGTCCTGGTGGCCGATGATCGGGTCGCGCTCGTTGCCCAGTTCGTGGAAGTTCTTGTCGTTCGCCCACACGTTCTGCGCGAACTCGAATTGCCGCACGAGGCTCGCACAAATCACGAACGCTGCAATGCCGCGCTCCTGGCCGTCCTCGGGCGCGCCTTCGGGAAGGTGCGGGCCATAGGTCGCGCCGCGCCGAATCATGCGGCGCTTCTGCATGTTGTTGCCGGTGTCGCGCGGATTCATGCGTCGGATGTGCGACCCAAGTGGCACCGCATAGCCCAGCGGATCCTGCTGCTTGTAGTTGAAGTCGTTGTGTCGCTGCGGGTCCGCGCCGAGTACAGGATCGTCCTGCGTTGGAGCAAGCACCAGCGGCGCGCCGCTGCGCCAACGTCCCATCAACTTGGCCGCGATCAACTCCTGCCCTTCGACCGTGTCGCCTCCGTGCTGCTTGAGAAAGTCACGGAACGCGCCAACGTGCTCTTCCATGCGCCGATACGCCATGAAGCTGCCGTTGCGCGAAAGAATTTCCGGCTGTGGCAACCGTACGGGCGGGCCGGATTCATCGGGGTAGCCGAGAATGAATTCTCCCGGCTTGACCGGCGCGCCCGAACCCGGCGTTGGTTCCTCCCCGGAACCTTCGATGGCCGGTTGCGACAGCCGGTCGCGATAGCCAAAGTGATCGTGCGCATGATCGAACGGTGGCGTGGCCTCGAGGTCGAGTGACGACAACACCTCCACGCCGTCGATGCCGGCGAGCAATTGCTGGTGCGCCGCCACGCTGCGTGCGCGATCGTCGATATCACGGGCAAACAGGATCACGATCGCATGCAGGTCCGGGCTGGCCAGCCCGCCGACCCAGTTGTCCGGATGATTCACGCCCACATCGCCAAGCATCTGCGCGCGCGCCACCATGCCCTGCCGGAACTCCTCGGGAAAGGTTTCCAGCGACGCCTCGTCCACGCCAAGCGCACGCAGGCCGTTGAACGTGAAGGCGACGGTCACCCACCGATTGTCCGTCTCCACCGACGCGCTCATGGCCTTGGCAGAAAGCACCGTGTCCATGATCGCGCCGAGCCACGCACGGCCGGCGGCAGCGCTCCGAAACGACAGGAACTCGTACCGCCCGTTCATGGCGGGCGCGCGCGTGAGCAGGATGTGCTGGATATCGTCGAACTCGAGACTCATGTGATCACTGCATCTGGTCGAGCATGTCCGAGAAGGCCGCCTTCAACCTGAGCGCCTTCTTGATTTCGTCGGCGGTGACGTAAGGGTATTCGCCGTACTCGAGGAAGCTCGGACGCTGGTGATCGCGGACGAACTTCACGAACGCCGGCGCATTCGTCTTCCAGTCGGCCGGGAATCCTTCGAGATTCTCGAACACGGTATTGAGCCCCGTCAGCCCGAAGAGTGCCACCGCATCCTCGGTGTACTTGTCGAAGTCGGTATCGAAGATGCCCTGATACATGA
>CAZPON010000053.1:0-13849 GCA_964588045.1 uncultured Gemmatimonas sp. | reverse complement strand
GCAGCGGGCGCAGTCGCGGGTCGATAACGAAGCCGGCATCCGGGAGCTCGCCGAGGGCGGCCTGGCGATCAACGAGGCCGACGCCGACGCGATCCGCGCGGTGGTGGAGCCGACCTGGGCCGAGCTGACCAGGGACCTGGGGGCGGAGGGGCAGGAACTGGTGAAGCTGCTGGAAGCCAAGCGCATCTATGAAGCCAATGCCGCGGTGTTCCAGACCGCCAAGTCGATCCTCCGCGCCTCTCTCGATATCTGAGCACGCCTGACACCATGAGCATCAACAGCGTCACCAACCCGGTTCTCGCCAATCTCAGCGCCATCGGCCGCCCGGAAGTCAACCGGCCAGCGACCGATCGCGCGACCACCGCCGGCAACGGTGGTGTGGCCGCGAACGCGGTGGCCAACACGCTCAAGCCGCAGGCGCCGATTGCCGGTGCCGGTGCCGCACAGAGCACCGTGCCCGCCGAAGCACCGGCGGGCACCGATCCCACGCTGTGGAGCGTACTCACCGCCGACGAGCGGAATTTCTTCGCCAGGACGGCTTCACTCGGTCCGCTCACCTACGGCCGCATCAAGTCCGTGACACATCCTGCGCCGCCAGCGGCCCGCGGTGTGCGTCTCGACGTGCGCGCCTGACCACCGGAGCCCCCATGCAAACGCGTATCGACCTCCTCACTCGTTCGCTCCCCGAATTCTCCGGCCGCGACACCGGTGCGAAGACGGTGCCGGTCATCGCTGAAGGCGAGAACTCGTTCGGCAGCACGCTCAAGCGCGCCCTCAATGAAGTGTCCGACGCACGCGACATAAGCAGCGACCTCACACAGCGCTTCGCCGCCGGTGAGAACGTGGAGCTGCACCAGGTGATGGCCGCCACCGAAGAAGCCGGTATCGCGCTCGACATGCTGATCGAAGTGCGCAACAAGGTCATCGAGGCCTACCGGTCCGTGATCTCCATGCAGTCCTGATCCTGACGCTCCCACATGGCTTCCCTCTCTGATTCGCTGCTCGGTCGTATCGGCAATGGTCGGCAGGTCGCGATCATTGCCGTCGGCGTGCTCGTGACCGCCGCGGTATTCGGCGTCTCCCGCTGGGCGACGCGACCGACGATGGTGCCGTTGTATGCCGACATGCCGGTGGGACAGGTCAGGAAAGTGACCGACAAGCTGACCGAGCTGGGCATCACCCATGAACTCGATGTCACCGGCACCACGATCCTCGTGGCCGGCAGCGACATCGTGAAGGCGCGCGTCGACATGGCCGCCGAAGCGATGCCGTTCGATGGACGCCCCGGACTCGAGCTTTTCGACAAGCCGTCGTGGGGCATGACCGACTTCACGCAGAAGATCAACTATCGCCGCGCGCTCGAGGGGGAACTGGAACGCACGATCGGCAAGATGCGCAACGTCGAGTCCGTGCAGGTGCACCTGGCGCTCGAGGACGACAAGCTGTTCAAGGCCAACGAGCGGCCGTCGAAGGCATCGGTGACGCTCACGATGTCCAACGGCGAACCAAAGGCCGAGACCGTGCAGGGCATCGCCAGCCTGGTCGCGAGCAGCGTCGGCGGGCTCGATCCCGAGCACGTCACCATCGTCGACTCACGCGGACGCGCGCTCACCATGCAGGACGAAGGTTCGGTGGCGGGCCTCACCAGCCGTCAGCTCGCCGTGCAGCGCGAAGTCGAGTCGTACCTCGAGCAGAAGGCCGACCGCCTGCTGTCGAGCCTCGTCGGCAGCGGCAACGCGCGCGTGCAGGTCTCGGCGTCCATCAACTTCGACAAGGTCGAGCGCACCACGCAGGCCATCGATCCCGACAGGCAGGCGCTCGCCACCGAACAGAAATCGGAAGTCACGCCCAGCTCGCCGCAGCAGGGCGCCGGTTACACGCAGACGGCCAACTCGTACGAGAACACGAAGAGCGTCGAGAACTTCAGCGGCGCCATCGGCAACCTCAAGAAGCTCACCGTGGCCGTGCTGATTGCCGACAAGGTCACGCCCGTTACCGGCGCCGACAGCACGCAGTCGCCTGCAACGCCGCCCACGGTCACGGCGCGCAGCCCCGAGGAAATCACCCGCATCGAGACACTCATGCGCAACGCGCTGGGCGTCGACTCGGCGCGTGGCGACATGATCTCGGTGATGAGTGCGCCGTTCGACATGCCGGCGCCGCGCCTGATCAAGCCCGACTCGACGCCGGCGCCCGACATGATCACGCGACTGCAGGGCAATCCCAAGCCCCTTGTCGCCCTCGTCGCATTGGCCGTGCTGCTCGTCGTCGCACTCGTGACGCTGAGCGCACTCAAGCCCAAGAAGTCCGCCGCGCTCGCCGGCGGCGCACGCGCACCACTGGCCGGAGGTGGCGGATATCCCGAACTGCCCGCATCGACGCAGATGCAGGCCGCCATGCAGGGCGGTCATCCCATGGACCAGATGTCCGGGGATGATCGGCGTTCCGTGATCCTGCCCCCGCAGGCCACGTCACGCGAACGCGATCAGGCACAGGCCACCGTCGACCAGCGTCCGGATGCGGCGCTCAAGGTCACGCGTACCTGGCTGCGCCACTCCTGAAGACGAACGACCGAATTCGATGACCGCCCTCGCGAAGAGCCACACCGACCGCTACGCACCCGATCGCCTCACGGGCCGGCAGAAGGTCGCCATCCTGTGCACGGCGCTCGGTGCCGAGCACGCCGCCAAGATCACTGCCGGACTCCAGCAGGAGGAGGCGGAAATCGTGGCGTTGGAGATGGCGCAACTCGGCAGCGTCCCGCCATCCACGGTGGAGATCGTGCTCGGCGAATGGCTCGAACTCACGCTGGGTGTCGACTCCCTGTCGTCCGGTGGCATGGAGTTCGCCGCCGAAGTCCTCGACAAGGCGTTCGGTCCGGCGAAGGCGCAGCACATCCTGGAGCGCATCGAGGGACACATGGCCGACAACGATCGTTTCGGCCACCTGCGTCACGTCGATGCCCAGCAACTCGGCACGGTCCTTCGCGGTGAGCATCCGCAAACCATCGCCCTGGTGCTGGCACACCTCGATCCGGGTCATGTCGCCTCCATCCTGAAGGAAATGGAATCGTCGTTGAGCGGCGACGTGATGTTCCGCATCGCGCGCATGGACAAGGTCTCGCCCGAGATGATTTCACTGGTCGAGCGCTCCATCGGCGCCGAAGCCAACCTGTCGTTCTCGCAGGGCATGAGCTCGGTGGGCGGCCCGGCCGCCGTCGCCGCCGTGCTCAACCTGCTCAGTGCCACGCTCGAGAAGGAAGTGCTTGACCTGGTGGCCGAGCGCGACGCGGCACTCAGCGACCAGATCAAGAACCTCATGTTCGTGTTCGAGGACCTGATGGCGCTCGACGACAAGTCGCTGCAGCGGTTGCTGCGCGAGATCGACGTCAAGCAGCTGGCGCTCGCCCTGAAGGCCGCGAGCCAGGAGCTCAAGGGCAAGATCATGGGCACGATGTCACAACGCGCCGTCGCCGGCCTCAAGGAAGAGATGGAGTTCCTCGGCCCGGTCAAGATGCGCGACGTCGAAGCGGCACAGTCGGATATCGTGTCGAAGGTGCGCGTCCTCGAGGAAACCGGCGAGATCGTCCTGAGTGCCGGCACCGACGATGTCGTCATCTGAGCCCGCACCGCCGATGATTCTCGCCACACCGTGGGCGCTCGATGAGCTGCCGATGCCCGATGTGCTCGCCATGTCGTCGGAGCCATCGCGCGCCGGTGACACCGACGCGGACCTGCACGCGCACTTTGCCGCCGAACGCACCCGGCTCGAGGCGCTCGCGTACGAGCGCGGCTATCAGGATGCCGAACGCGCATTGCGCGAAGCGTCCGAGGCGCGCCTGTCGTCCGGACTGCGCGCGCTCGACGAAGCGGTCGCCTCGGTGCAACTGCACAGCGAACGCTGGATCTCCAACGTCGAGGAGAACCTCTCGGCGCTGGCGACGGTCATCGCCCGTCATGTCGTGCAGCGCGAAGTGGCCGCCGACCCGACGATCGTGCGCGACCTGGTGCAGCGTGCACTGGCGCAGTTCCCGATGGACCAGACGGTGAGTGTGCGGCTGCATCCCGAGGATGCCGCGACGTGCAGCGTGGATTCGGGCGCCGATGGCGCCGGACGCGTGCGCGACGTGCGCTGGATCGCCGATCCGCACATCGCGCGCGGCGGCTGCCTCGTCGAGGGCCGTGAGCGCATCATCGACGGTCGCGTCGACACGTCGCTCGAGCGCGCCTACCGCATCGTGTCGCAGGTCCAGGCATGACACTCACCATTCACGCCGACCCGGTGTTCGGCAACGCGTTCACGCCGGCCATGCAGTCCATGCTGACGCGCCTCGATGGCAGCGACCGGTTCGCGTCGTACGGCAAGGTTACGCGCGTCGTCGGGCTGGTGCTCGAGGCCACGGGGCTCGAGGTCGGGCTGGGTTCGCTCTGCCGCATCACGAGCCATTCGCGCGACCGCTCGGTGCTGGCTGAGGTCGTCGGCTTTCACGAGCGCGGCGTACTGCTGATGCCGTTGGGCGAACTGGACGGATTGCATCCGGGCAGCTCGGTGCAACCGCTCGGCCGCACGTTCGGCGTGGACGTCGGCCCCGGGTTGCTCGGACGCGTGTTGAACGGCCTCGGTCATCCCATCGATGGCAAGGGCAAGGTCGACGTCATCGAGCGCGTGCCACTCGCCGCCGAGCCGCCGAATCCGTTGGAGCGCGAAGCGATCGATCGCCCGCTCGAGACGGGTGTGCGCGCCATCGACGGCCTGCTCACGATTGGCCGCGGCCAGCGTGTCGGCATCTTCTCCGGATCGGGCGTCGGCAAGAGCACGATGCTGGGCATGATTGCCCGCCACGCGCAGGCCGACGTCAACGTCATTGCCTTGCTCGGCGAACGTGGTCGCGAAGTGCGCGACTTCATCGAGAACTCGCTCGGCCCGGAAGGGCTGGCGCGATCCGTCGTCATTGTCGCCACCGGCGACCAGGCGGCGCTGGTGCGCGCGCGCGGTGCGCTCGTGGCCACCGCAATCGCCGAGTATTTCCGCGATCAGGGCAAGCAGGTCATGCTGATGGTGGACTCCGTCACGCGCGTCGCGATGGCCTGGCGCGAAATCGGCCTCGCCACCGGCGAGCCGCCCACCACCAAGGGCTATCCGCCGTCGGTGTTCGCCGCGCTGCCGCGCCTGCTCGAGCGCGCCGGCGACGGCGCCCGCGGCGGCATCACCGGCATCTACACCGTGCTCGTTGACGGTGACGACTTCAACGAACCCGTCGCCGACGCAGCCCGTTCGATCCTCGATGGCCACATCGTGCTCACGCGACGGCTGGCCGCGCAGAATCACTTTCCGGCCATCGACGTGCTCGAGTCGAAGAGCCGGGTACGCGATCACATCGTCAATGACGTGCAGCGACGCGCGGGAAGCGCCGTGTTGCGCCTCGAAGCGGCGTATCGCGAGAAGGAAGACCTCATCATGGTCGGCGCCTACCAGAAGGGAAGCGATCCCTATGTGGACGCGGCCATCCAGTATCGCGAACGCGCGCTGCAGTTCCTGCAGCAGCGTCCCGACGAAGTGTCGCACTACGGCGATACGTACGCAGCCCTCGCCCAGATCGCGGAGTCGATCGAAACCGCGGTGCGCCGCTGATGTTCCACTTCCGCTTGCAGCGACTCCTCGAATTGCGCGAACAGGCCGAGCAGGCGAAGGCCCGCGCACTCGTATCGGCGCAGGACGTCGCCGAATCGGCGCGTCGTGAGCGCGATTCACTGGCCGATGCGCACGGATCGGCGCGCGCCGAGATCGATGCGGCACAGCGCGCCGAGCCGCGCATCGGTCACCTGCAGCAACTCGGCTACGTGTTGCAGTCGCTCGACCAGCGGCTGGAGACTGCCGGCGAGTCGGTGCGCGCGGCCGACCACGATGTGGCCGAAGCGCAGACGGTGCTCGACGCCGCCGCGCGCGACCGGCGCGTGCTCGATCGCCTCAAGGGCCGGCACACCGACCAGTGGCGCGCCGAGTCCGCACACCAGGATCGGCTGGGCATGGACGAAGTTGCTCTCGCCCGCTTCACACGGAACGCCGATGCCCGCGCCTCCGAGGAAGCCAGCACGCGGACGCGCATCGACAGTGACGCGCCGGACACCAATCGCTCCAACGGTTCGCTCTCATGAAACACTTGCTCATTCCCGTGCTCATTGCCGTCCTCGCCGGCGTCGGTGGCGGATCGGGCTTCGCGTACATGCGCACAGCCAAGGCATTCGTGGCCGACTCGATCCAGCGCGCGGACAGTATCAGGACGCATCCGCCGGCCCGGGTCGCTGCGGTCGAAGCGCATGACGGAGCCGACGCCGCACCTGTCGACGAGCCCGTGGCGATGACACCAGCCGACAGCCTGCGCGCCGTGGAAGCCGCGCGCGCGCAAGCGCCTGGTGCCGCCGCCACGCCCGCGCCAGTCGCCAGCAAGAGCGCGCAGCCACCTGGCTCGCAGTCACCTGCGCCCACGACGGCTGCGGCCACGACGGCCGCGAACGCCGGCACAGCCGACGTGGCCAATCTGGTGCGTGCCGCGCGCAACGAGGCGATGAGCACGGCACTGCCCGAGCAACGCCTCGCCAAGATCTTCACGGCCATGTCGCCGAAAGACGCGGCCAAGGTGATGGACCAGATGCCCGACACCGACGTGCGCGCGATCCTGGCACTGATGAGTGATCGCAGCGCAGCAGCCGTCCTGACGCAGTTCCAGCCTGCACGCGCCGCGACGATCACCAAGGGCGCCGCTCGCGCACCGGGAACCACACCATGAACGTCGACGCGATCTTCACCAACCGTACTGCGCCGCGGACCGAACCGGCGGCGCGCCGTGATGGCGCGTCACGCACGGACGATATCCAGCAGGCCGACGACGCCGAGCCACGCAAGGTGCGAAAGCCCTCGCAGGCCGAGTTCTCGGCGCTGCTCGCGCTGCTCGCTGGTGCAGGTCCGCAAGTACGCGCCGAGCTCCTGACGCAGGTGCCGTCGGCGCGCGCATCGCTCATCGACTCGCTGCTGGAAGGCGAGCCGGCTTCCCCGCAAGACGCCAGCGATGCCCTGCGCTATGGCATTCTCATGGAGAGCGGACCGAGCGTGGGCAGCACGGACCGGCGCCCCTTGACCTCGATCGGTACGCGATCCGGCGATCATGCGCAGGAAGTGTTGAGCCGCATCGCTTCGCGTCACGCGGCAACGGCCGACCAACTCAAGGCGCGCGGCGACAACGAGGCGGCCGACCTGCGCATTGCCCTGGACGCCATCCTCGCCCACGCCGGCACGCCGGCCGGGCTCGAACTCGCTGCGGCGGCCGAAAGTGCCGCGATCACGGCCGCGGCCGCCGCGCTCACCAGTGCGAAGGCCGCGTCGGGCGCCGACGTGACCACGCCAGTGCGCGACACGCGTGCACTGACGACCGATTTGCAGCAGCGCCTCGATCGCGTCATCACGCGCATGAAGAACGAGTTCGGACACGATGTGCACGTGGTGGAGACGGCCCGGTCGCAGGAGCGGCAGGACTACCTGTACGAACAGGGGCGCACGCGCCCTGGTGCCGTCGTGACGTGGACGCGCGACTCGGCGCACTCGCAGGGCACCGCCGTGGACGTGCGCGTGGATGGATCGTGGAACAATCCCGAAGGGTTCGCGCGACTGCAGCGCATCGCACGCGAGGAAGGGCTTCGCACGCTGGGTGCGCGCGATCCCGGACACCTCGAGCTCGAGTCGTCCGTGTCGAGCGGCGGGCAGGATATGGCAGCGGCGCGTGACACCACGTCGCCGCGTGCTGCGGCGCCCGTGGCAGCATCGGCGATGCGCGCCGGCGTGGCGCAGGTGGCCGGCGTTGCGTCGGTGGCGCAGATCGCCGCACCGGGTGCATCGCGCGGAAACAGTCGTGCCGAACGTGCCATCGCGATGCCCGCCGCGGCCGGTGAAGTTGCCGCCGCTTCGGCGGGCACGATCGCGGCGTCTGCCGGACGTCAGGGCAGTGCGTTCGGTCGCGATGCGCAGGATGCGAACGGACGCCCGCTCCATGATGGTCGCCGACTGGGCGCCGAGCACCGCGCAGCGCTCGAACCTGTCGTGACACCGGCGTTCGGTGCACTGCAGGGAACGGCGCCATCGACGACGGCGAGCACGATGGAGACCGCAGCGCCCGCTGGTATCGGCAGCGCGGAGCGCGTGGCAGATGCGCAGGCGCTGCGCGACAGCGCGCCGGCCGGATCGGTCTCGCGCCTGACGCTGAATATCGACGCGGCCGATGGCGGGCAGGATCGCATCACCGTGGACGTACGTGGCAACAGTGTCGGTGCGGACATCCGCACCGATGCGGCGAGTGCCGATCGGCTGCGCATGCGCACGGCCGAACTGCAGGACGCGCTCGGCCGTCATGGCCTGGAAAGTGAGCGCGTGCGCGTCTCCGGTGTCGCGCGCACGGAAACGACTGAAGGGGCGCGCGTCGCCGCTGGCGAGCGCGATACCGTGCGTCTTGGTGCGACGCAGAACGCCGGAACCAATGACCACCTGTCGAATCAGGGACAGCGCGATCGCGCTGCGAATGCACGTGAATGGGATCGGCCTGACGCATCGCAGCGGGACCGCGATGAAGAGCGGGAGTCCGCTCGTCAGGGCGCGGGTCAGCGTGACTCGCGCGAGACGCCTTACCGGAGCGCACGATGATCGCAGCAGCCCGCACCAACGTGACCGACAGTACGATGCCACCGATCGGCCCGCTCGAGCCGTCACAGCCACGCACGTTGCCGACCAACCCGGCGGCCATGGGGCGCGACGAGTTCCTGAAGCTGCTGGTCGCGCAGCTCAAGAACCAGGATCCGCTCAACCCGATGGATGGCAAGGACATGGCGGCGCAGCTCGCGCAGTTCTCGACGGTCGAGCAGCTGATTGCCATGAACAAGTCGATGGACGCCGCCAAGGCGTCGGCGGCAGCGACCGCCGACGCGATCATGTCGCTCGAACAGACGCAGAACGAGCGCGCCGACGAGCTGGCACAGTTGATCGAGGGACAGATGGCAATGGCGACGGTCGGCAAGATCGGCGTCACCACGGGCAACACGATGTTCGTCGATCGGGCAGGCGCCGGCTCGCTGGTGGTGGATACCGGCGCGCTTTCCGGACGCGGCAGGGTCACCATCCTCGACGCGAAGGGTGAACCGGTTTCGGTCGGCACCATCGATCACGTCGGGACCGGACAGCAAGGCATCGACCTGCGCGATGTCACGTTCGATCCGCCGGTGCCACCGGGGAAGTACACGTACCGATTCGAGGTCGCAACGGATGGCGACCTGTGGCAGCAAGCCAAGACGTACACGGCCGGACGGATCACCGGCCTCAAGTACGACCAGGGCAACCCCATTCTCATCATCGGCGACAGTCTCAACGTGCCGATGTCGCAGTTGACACAGATCCGCGGCTGACCGCAAACCCTCACGAGGACCATCCGACATGCTTCGCTCGCTCTATGCTGGTGTCTCCGGCCTGCGCAACAACCAAACGCGCATGGACGTGATCGGAAACAACATCGCCAACGTGAACACCGTCGCCTTCAAGGCCGGTCGTGTCACGTTCAAGGAAGGTTTCGCGCAGTTGCTGCAGGGTGCCAGCCGGCCGCCCGGAGATCAGGGTGGTATCAACCCGATCCAGATCGGACTCGGCATGCAGATCGGCTCGATCGACCAGATCTTCAACCAGGGCAACCTGGAAACGACGGGCCTGAACACCGACGTCGCCATCCAGGGCGATTCGTTCTTCGTCGTGCGCAAGGGCAACCAGAGCTACTACACGCGCGCCGGCAACTTCCAGGTGGACGCGCTCGGCCAGATGGTGACGCCCGCCAACGGCTTCATCGTGCAAGGCCGCATGTACGACAACGGTGTGCTGCAGGACGGCATCCGCGACATCAAGCTGCCGTTCGGACAGAAGGTGTCGGCGAAGCCGACCACCGAGACGACGCTCGCCGGCAACCTGAACGCGTCGGCCCCCATCTTCCAGGGCAACTTCAACGATCCCGCGGACCGCGCGCTGGCGGTCAATGAGAAGGCGTGGACGGAGACGCAGATCGGCGTGTTTGACTCGCAGGGCACGAAGCACGACGTGAAGATCCAGCTGTGGAAGACGGGCCAGAACACCTGGGATTGGCAGATCGACCCGATCGCCTCGTCGACGATCGAACCCTACCAGACCGACAGCAGCTCGCCGCCGGGCGACATCACGCTGCCCACACCGCCGACCGGCTACGAGGTGCTGCCGGACAACGTGCGCGTGTTGAGCACGTCGGGCGTGGCGTACTCCACGCCGGCCGACTTCACGGTGTCGGCAGGACCGCCGCCGACGGTGCAGTTCACGACCAACATGCCATCGGATTCGGAGATCAAGATCTCCTACTTCATGAGCCCGACGACGGCCACGGCCGGCGTGAACGGTGGAACGATCACGTTCGACACGGCGGGCATCATGAACACCAACATCAGCGCCGCCCTCGACTTCGCCGTGCCGGGCGCGTCGCCCATGCACATCGACCTCAAGCTCGCCGGTGGCGTGAGCGGCCTGACGCAGTTCGCGTCGACCAGCTCGACCGCGACACTGCGCGACCAGAACGGGTTCACCGCCGGCTCGCTGGAAGACTTCGTGATCGATCGGTTCGGCCTGATCACCGGCTTCTTCACCAACGGCACGACGTCATCGCTGGCGAAGATCGTGCTGGCCGACTTCAGCAACCCGTCGGGCCTCCTGCGTACGGGCGACAACATGTACCAGGAGTCGGCCAACTCCGGCGGCGCCGTCCTCGGCTTCGCGCTCGAGGGCTCCCAGTCGGCACTCACCAGCGGTGCGCTGGAAATGTCGAACGTTGACCTGGCGCAGGAATTCACGAACATGATCGTGGCCCAGCGCGCCTTCCAGGCGAACGGCAAGGTCATCACGACCGCCGACGAGATGCTTCAGGAGCTCATGCAGGTGAAGCGATAGGCGGGTAGCGGTCTCCTGGCGCCCTGCTACGCGGCGCCACGGCGGAGGAGACGACGGGTGGGGCCGGCCAGGCCGCACCCGTCGTCTTCGTCGTTCGCTAGGCAGTTCCTGCCGCACTCGGCGTCAATTTCCGCCGGGAAGATCTTTCCGTAGACGTGGCTGAAGCGACGAGCACGCTCCATACGATTGCATAAGTGACTGTCAATGAATGATTTACGTGCAAGCACGCAGGCGAGAATGACGAACGAAGGCGTTGGCACCGTCCATGCTTTCATTGGGTGCGCTGGCCACACCCACGTTCAGCCATAACCTATGTCCAACGAAGAGCCCTCAGACAACGCCGCCGAATCGGATGCCGCACCGGCGGGCATGAAAGCCAGGTTGCCCCTGATCGCGATGATTGCGGTTGGACTCGCGATCGGCGGCGGAACCGGCGCGGCCCTGGTGGGGCCGATGGTGGCCAAGAGTATGGGAAAGGCTCCCGACGCGCATGCCGCGGAAGGCGCCGACTCGACTGCTGCTGGTCACGACGCCGCGCCAATCAAGGGCTCTGAATCGGCCGTGCACCTGATGGAGAACCTCGTGCTCAATCCGGCCGGCAGCGGTGGAAGCCGCTTCCTCCTGCTGTCGGTGGCAATCGAGACCGGTTCCAGCGCCGTGCAGGCAACCATGACGACCCGCGACGCCGAGTTGCGCGACATCATCCTCACCGCGTTGGGGACCAAGACGGTCGACCAGCTCACCGACATGGCGAACCGCGAAGGCATCAAGAAGGAATTGCACGCGGCCATCGCCGCGCGCTTCGGCAAGACGGCCGTCAAGCGCCTGTACTTTCCGCAGTTCGTGGTCCAGTAAACCAGACCGCGAGCCATGGCCACCGAAACACTCAGCCAGAACGACATCGACCGCCTGCTCGTGGGCGGCGTCCGCATGACGCCAACCAGTTCGGCGTCTCGCGACGTGCATGTCTACGATTGGCGTCGTCCGCCGCGCGTCTCGAAGGAGCGCCAGCGCACCGTCGAGGCCATGTACGAGCGCCTCGCGAAGGGACTCGAGACCTGGATCGGTTCGCGCATGCGCGGACAGGCCGACGTGCGCCTGCAAAGTGTCGAACAGTTTTCGTTCGGCGAGTTTGCGCTGTCGCTGCCACTGCCCTGCACCTCGTTCCTGTTCGACATCGGCAGCACGGGCCAGAAGGGCGTCATCGATATCGGGCCCGAGCTGTCCACCTACATGGTCGACCGCCTGTTCGGCGGCCAGGGCGTTGGTGGCGCGATCACGCGCACGCTCACGCCCATCGAACGCATGGCCGTCCGCTCGCTGGCCGACCGGATTGCCGGCCTGCTGCAGGACATCTGGCAGGACCACGTGCCGATGGAGTGCACCATCACCGGATTCGAGTCGTCGCCCGAGATGCTGCAGATCGCCAACCGTGATGATCCGGTGCTGGTGGCGAACGTGGAGTTCTCGAGTGGCACGATGAGCAGCCTGGCGATGATCTGCCTTCCGTTCTCGGTGCTCGACGACTTCTTCGCAGCGAACGGTCAGGCTCGCATCGCGCTGCCGTCGGGCAACGAGGCCGAACGCGACGTGGCACGCCAGCGCAGCGAACAGGCGCTGCGCGCCACCAGGGTCTCACTGACTGCGCGCCTGCCCGACTTCCAGTTGTCGATGCGCGAGCTCGCGCTGCTGCAGGTTGGCAGCGTGATGCCCACGAGCATCCCGAAGGATGCCCGCGTCGTGGTACGCGCCGGCTCGCAGGAGAAGTTCATCGGGAGCGCCGGCCGGGTTGCCGGCCACCTCGCCATTCGCATTGCAGACGCGGTTCCCTCCACCGCTCCTTCACCTGATTCCCGGACGTCAGTATGAATCCCGCCGACAAGGACGCGCTCCCGTTGAGCGCCGCAGCCGCCAGTGCTCCCGCGATGGCAGACGGTGCGATCGCGCGCACGCCGCAGTTCACCGAGTTCGAACAGACCATCGCCGGCACGTCGGAAGTACCGATCGGCATGCTGCTCGATCTCACGCTGCCCATTTCGATCGAGCTGGGTCGCACAACGATGACGGTGCAGGAACTGCTTCGCCTCGGTCGCGGTGCAGTCATCCAGTTGGATCGCCTGGCCGGTGAACCGATCGACATCTTCGTGGGAGATCGCCGTTTCGCGGAAGGCGAAGTGGTGGTGCTGGGCGAGCATTTCGGCGTGCGCATCACGCGCATCGTGTCGAACGCGCCGGCCATCAACCAGCCGGTGGCGTGATGACGACCGCGCGCATACTGCAGTCCGCGGTCGCGGCCGACACCGTTCCGCCGACCACCTGAGTTTCCGCTTCCCTCCCCGGCAGACCGCATCATGCTGATTTCCGTGCTTGGCGTCGTGGCCGCGCTCGCGTTCGTGCTCGGACTCGGCGCCTTGTGCCTCTGGGGCCTCAGGCGCTGGGGACGCGTGTCGCTGTCGTCACGCACGCGACTGGCCGTCGAGGTCGTGCAGCGCGTGTCGCTGGGGCCGAAGACCGGACTGGCCGTGATTCGCGTGGGTGAGAAGGTGATGGCGGTGTCGGTGGGCGACGGCGGTGTGCGTCCGTTGTTCGAGCTCGAGGAAAGTGATCGCCAGCGCGTCATCGCCAGCAGCCAGATTGCGACACCGATGCGACTGAGCCAGGAAGCGACAGCGCCGTTCACCACGGAGCGCGGATTGCCGGTGAGCTACGGTCCGCCAGCCACACCGCCGATGGCGACGAGTGAGCGCGATTTTCGCGCCGTGTTGGGTGGCGCGCTGACGAGTGCGACGCGCCTGGCCGTGTTTGCCGGTGCGATGATCCTGGCGACGCAGGTGGCGATGCCGCTGGGCGCACAGGC
>CAZPON010000052.1:0-14119 GCA_964588045.1 uncultured Gemmatimonas sp. | reverse complement strand
AGATCGGCACGCCGGCCCCCTTGGCCACATGCCAGAAGCCGCTGCGCCATTGCGCAACTTTCTTGCGCGTGCCTTCCGGCGCCAATGCCAACACGAACTGCGCGTGTGTGGCGAATCCTTCGATCGTTTTCCCGACCACCTTCGAGCTGTTCTTGCGGTCGACGGGAATGCCGCCGTTCGCACGCATGAACCATCCCAACGGCGGGAGGAAGAGGGTGTCCTTGCCCCACCAATGCGCACGGAGTCCCAGTGCCCACTTGGCGGCGAGGCCCACGGGAAAGTCCCAGTTCGATGTGTGCGGTGCAACGATGACGACCAGCTTCGGGACGTCGGGCCATTCGCCTTCGAAGCGCCAGCCGGCGCGCGTGAGAAGCCAGAGTCCCAGTCGGCGCACCATGGGATGGTGCGACTGAGGTAACCGGGGGCCGAGTCGCCAGTCGGACACACCACTTGTCCCGCGCGTGGTGTGCGCGGGAACGCGCGCCGCGTCGGGTCCCGGGCCGCTGGCGAGGGGGTGATTCATGGCGTTCATTTGACGCATGACTCAGATGATCCGCAAGCCCTCGCCGTGGACGGCCTCGTGAGAGGTGTCCTCCGGCTCGCCGTCGGCGCCGCATGCGTGCTCGGCGCGACCGCACTGCAGGCACAGCCCGAGGGTGAAGGACCGCTGGTGCTCCGCTTGCCAGCCAGTGCACGAATCCTGGGCATGGCGAATGTCGGCCTGGCGTCGACCGACGGCGATGCAATGCTGTACAACCCCGGCATGATTGCGCAGTCGCGCGGGTCGGCTGTGTCGCTGCAGCGTTACGGTGCGAATGCCACTGCCGGTGCGATGGGCACGACATCGACGACCGGCTCGCTGGTCATCGGCATTGCGGCGCAGTTCGTGACGTATTCAGCGGCAGCCGGTGCGAGCTACGCCGACGTGGTGGAGCCGGGCGGCACGCACCTCTCCGACAGCGGCAGCGTCGGTGCGAGCAGCACGGCGTTCACGTTCGGTGTCGCGCGCACGATCAAGGGTTTCCGTCTCGGTGCAAGCGTGAAGTACGCAGAAGACCGTCTTGGTACGTCGCACGATGGCATCGTCGGTTTCGACATCGGGATGAATCGACCGTTCGGCAACGGCATGCTCGCCTTCGTCGTGCAGAACCTTGGTGTCGGCCCGCGCATCGATGGCATCATGGGCACGCTGCCCCGTCGCGTCGGCATCGGCTACGGTTTCTACCAGGCGGTCGCCGGTCACTGGGACGTGGGTGCGCAAACCGCGCTCACACTCGAAGGCGACCTGTTCGTGCGTCCCGCAGGCGGCGCCGAACTCGCCTACGTACCCATCGATGGTGTCGCCATCACGCTGCGTTCAGGATTCCGTCTGCCGCGTGAACAGGACGAGTCACTGGTCACCGCGGGCTTCGGCGTGACCGTCGATCGCCTGGCGATCGACTACGCGATGGAGCCGATGCGGGGCGGGAGGCCGATGTCGCATCGACTTGGATTGAGGGTTCGGTGAGGGGGGAAGGGAAGACGGAAGACGGGAGACGGGAGACTCTCAGTTGCAGAGTCTCCCGTCTTCCCGTCTCCCGTCTCCCGTCTTCAAATCACCAACTCAGTGCTCACTGAGTGCTCACCAAGTGCTCACTGACAATTCGGCCTCCCCACCGGCAGCGGCAGCGAGCACGTCTTCGTCGTTCCGTCCTGCGTGATCACCAGCGTGGCGGTCGCTGATCCGTTGTAGGTGATCACTTCGCGGCGGTAGGAGCTCCTGGACGCGTCGTCGACTGTCATGACGACCCTCATCGATCGCACGACGGTGCCGGCGGTCGGATACGTCGGGCGATTGTTCTCGACCGGAATCGTCAGGCCTGTTGTCGTGTCACCGACCGTTCGCGTTGCCGTGAACGTTGCACCATCGCGGGTCTTGCCGGTGGCCTCCTCGATTCCAGCCGCCGTGCCGTTGACCGTGCGCAGCGTGCTGCCGGCGGCGGTGCCGGTCACCGTGCGATCGGAGCGGTTCGAGACGGTGGCCGTGACGCTGTCACGACGTCGCACGGTGCCATTGGCGGTGATGCGCGTGCGCACCGAGTTGGTCGTGCTGTCCCGCATGGCCTGCGCCGCGCCCGTCGTCGATATGAAGGTGAACGTGTGCGTGACCGTCAGGCCGCCGCGCATCACTGGTGCGCACGTCACGTCGCCGGTGGCGGCCGAGAACATGCAGTCGGTCAGGGCGCCGACTGCGAACGGGCCGCGATCGGGACCGCGTCCCGGCGCGACACCGCCGAGGAAGTTGGGATCCATGCCGCCGCCCATGAGGCCGCTCATGCCGGGACCTGCACCGTGCGGGCCGCCCATGCCGCGTCCGCCGGGCCCGCCACGTCCGAATGCCGGCTGCCACGGCAGGCCGGCGTCGGACACGCCGCCCGCGAAGCTGCTGGATACTTCGTTGAACCCGGCCGTGGCCGTCGAGAAGGCACTGCCGAGGGAGACCATGTCAGGACCCGTCGAGTCCGTGCAGGCCGCCAGGCCGATGGCGGTCGTGGCAATGGCGACGGTCAGTGTGCGCTTGCGGAACATGGGAGTTGCCTCCGTGCAGTCGGTTCGGATGGCCGCGCAGATCGCGCCATCGTGTCGGGCGTTCGCCATCCTGAACACACGAGAAAATACGCACCCTACGTGTGTTCAGTCGTCCGGCGTTTCGGGAAGAAACGCCGACAACTCGTGGCGAAGGATGCGCAGGGCGCGACTCATGTTGGCTTCCACCGCCTTCACCGACACGCCCAGCTGTTCGGCGATCTCGCTGTAGCGCAGGCCGCGCTCGCGACTCATGACGAACACCTCTCGCGTGCGCGGTGGCAGTGCGGCGATCGCCGTGCGCATCGCGACCTGCAGGTCGTTCGCGTGCACCTGCTGGTCGGCATGCTCGGCAGGTTCACTGAGTGCCTCGACATACACCACGCTCTTCTTCTGCACCGCGAGGTGCCGCAGGTGATTGAGCGCACGATTGCGCACCGCTTGCATCAGGTAGCCGGCAATGCTGCTGTCCGGCGCGAGGGTGTCCCGTCGACGCCACAACTCGAGGAATACGTCCTGCGACAGCTCTTCGGCGATGCTCATGTCGCGCAGCACCCGGTTTGCCGAGCGGACGACGGGCTCGTACCACTGGCGGAAGATCGCCTCGAACGCCGTGTCGTCGCCGCCGCGCAGGCGGGACAGCAGGTCGTGATCGTTCGGGGTGTCGGTCACGGCGATCGCCAGGTCGGCATCGGGGTATACTATACCCGATGCAGCCCTTCCCGCGTGGGGGTAGGGTGATGCCTCCGTTTCGTGTTCCCTGGACATGTCCGACGAATCCCGTCCGCTGGAGAAAAACAACCAGGAGTCCGACTGGGACGCCCTCGCCCGTCATGTCGCGGGAGAGGGCGAGCCGGCCGACGCACAGGCCATGGACACGTGGGTGGCATCCAACCCCTTGGACGCCGCCTTTGTCCGCGCCGTTAAGGACCACGGCGATCGGGCCGAACGGTCGGTCGCGATGCCGGTGAACGTCGAGGCGGCCTGGGATCGCGTGCGGGCGCGCATGACCGACGGCGAGGGCGCCTCGACGAGTGCCGGCGCCGTCCCTGCGCTCACCGTGGTTCGTGGCGCGGCCACCAGGCCGGTGATTTCCGTCGAACGGCAGATCGCGGCGCGGAAGAAGCTGAACAGTTCGGGCGGGACTCCGTGGGGCCGTATCACGATGGCGGTCGCTGCCGGACTGATCGCGATCGTCGGTGTGCGGCAATGGATCGGGACCGATGATCCGGCGACCATCGCGTCGTCCGCTCGTGTCGTCGCGACGCAGGTTGGCGTTCGCGATTCGATCACGCTGTCCGACGGGACGCGCGTGCTGCTGGCGCCTGGCAGCCGTCTCACGGTGGCCACCGGTTTCGACGCGGGCGACCGCACGGTGACGCTCGACGGCGCGGCCTTCTTCGACGTGACGCACGACGAGGCGCATCCCTTCACGGTGCGTGCGGCCGGTGCCGAGATCCGTGACATCGGCACGGCATTCACCGTCAAGACCGATGCGGCTGGTGGCGTTGCGGTGGCCGTCACGCATGGCATCGTCAGCGTGCGCGATCCGGCGCGCGCGGACGCGGTGGCGGTGGAGTTGCATGCTGGTGATCGCGGCCTGCTGCGTGACGGCGAAGTCGCGGTGGCGCGCGGGACGGTGACCGACGACGATCTCGGATGGACGCGTGGCCAGTTGTCCTATCGCGATGCGCCGCTGTCCGAAGTGCAGGCCGACCTCGAGCGGTGGTATGGCCTCACGCTGCACGTGGCCGACAGCGTGCTGTTGCGCCTGACGGTGACGATGCCTGCGCAGCCGGATTCGGCGCGGGTGATCCGCACGATTGCCGCACTGCTTGGCGCCGACGCCGAGCAACGCGGAGACACGGTGATCCTTCGGTCGGCGAGAAACGGCACGATACCCTGAGGCTCATGCAGGCACGTCACCGGATGCAGCGTCTCCTCGTCGCAGGCGCGATCAGCTTCACGATCGCGCCTGCGACGTCCACGCGTGCACTGGCCGCTGTCCCGCTGCGTGACGATCCGGTGTGTGCGGTGCGGGTCACGGTGGCCGATCGCACGTCGTCGTGGGCGGCGCCGCTCGATCGCATCGTGAGCGTGAAGCTGCCCGACGAGGCCTTGCGTGACGCGCTCGACCATGTGGCTGCGCTGGCGAAGGTCGAGCTGTCCTACAGCAACGAGTTGCTCCCGGCCGGCCGGCGCGTGTGCCTGACGCTCGACCGCGTCCCCGTTGGCGCCGTGCTCGAGACGCTGCTGGCCGGTACGACCTTGCGTCCCATCGTCGTTGGCAGCACACAGGTGGTCATCGCCCCGTCGCGGCCCGCCGCGCCGGTGTCATCGAGTGCGACGTTGTCGTCGACGGCGGTGCCGATCCGCAGCGCCAGTGTGCTCGATCGCGTCGTCGTGACCGGAACGCCCGATGGAGCGCCACAACGTGGCTCGCCCTTCGCGCTCGAGGTGATCGACGGGGCGACGCTCGCGCAGCAGCGCGCCACGTCGCTGGGCGAAGCGCTCGCCCTGGCCGTTCCCGGTGTGTGGATGTGGAGCAGCACGGCCGGCACGCTGCAGGCGCGCTACGGCAGCATTCGCGGCGCCAGCTCATTCGGGGTGAGCGCCCCGAAGGTCTATCTCGACGGCATCGAAGTGGCGAATTCACTGCTGGTCACGCAGCTCGATCCGGCGCGCGTCGAGCGCGTCGAGGTGATCCGCGGGCCGCAGGGTGCGGCACTCTATGGCGCGGATGCGATCAGCGGTGTCGTGAACATCCTCACGCGCCATGACGGCGCCGCCAACGGCAACACGTCGTTGCAACTGAGCAGTGTCGCCGGCATGGCGTCGACGGAGTACGCCTCCAACGCGGCGTTCGTGCAGGAACACGCCATCGCCCTGCGCGGTGGATCCAGCCGCCGGTCGTTCGGGCTTGGGCTCAATATCGGCACCGTCGGTGACTATGTGCCCGGCGCCTCCGAACGGCGCCTGCTGGCCGATGCCGACGTGCGTCTCGTGCGTTCGCATGCCGTCCTCACCGGCACGGGCCGCTTGTCGTTGCAGAAGGCCAATGCGAGCACGGGCTTCGCGTTCGGCGACGTCTCGTCGGCGTTCGTGGCGTCAGCACGCGACTCGTCGGTGCGCGCCAATGCGACCGACGGCAGGGCGCGTGGCGCGACCATGCCGCCGCCGGCCATCCGTCCGCCACCGGATTCGACGCGGATCTTCGGTGACAGTGCGACCGGACAGGACGTCACGCAGTACACGCTTGGCGGAACCGCCACGATGATGCCGTCGCTGCGGTGGACGCACACGGTGATCGTTGGCGTCGACGGCTACCGCCTGCAAGGACTGTCGACGGCGGCTCTGCCGATGCCGTCCGCGTACGGTGGCGCGCTCATGGATGGTCAGGGCGGCGCCGATCGCGGCACGTTGCGCCTGCGCGCCGTGGGCCGCTTCGACGTGTCGGATCGCACCATGCTGTCGCTCACCTTCGCCGCCGAAGAGGCGTACACGCGCGAGATGCTCGACAGCCAGGGACTGACGCCGGTGTCGCGCGTGAACCTGGGCTTCGGTTCGTCGGTGCAGGCGCTGACGCACGCAGCCTCGTCGGAGGCGTTCGTGACACGCGTGGGCAACAGTGGTGGGCTGTCGGCGCAGGCCAACCTGGCGTGGCATGACCAACTGTACGTGGTGGCCGGCGGTCGCGCCGAACGCGCGGTGGGATTCACGGACACTCCCCAGAACGCGTTGCTGCCGATGCTGGGTGCGGCGTACGTGCGCGACGTGCACGGCGCGGTCGTGAAATTGCGGTCGGCGTATGGCACCGGCATCCGGCCCGCGGCAAGCCTGGCGCGCGGTGCAACGTGGATGGGGCGCGTCAGCAACAGCGGGAGCTCGTCACTGGCGCCCGAATCGCAGACCGGTGTGGAAGCAGGGGTCGACGTCATCCTGGGGCGCGCGCTGTCGGTGACAGCCACGCGCTTCGACCAGCGCGCCTCGGGCCTGATTCAGCCGGTTGCCAGCACCGGGACGTATACGACCAGCAACGGCATCGTGGTGCGACGCATGTCGTACTCGCTGGAAAATGTCGGCGCCATCACGAATCGCGGCTGGGAATTGCAGGCGCACTCGACGATCCAGCGATTGCTGCTGGCCGCGTCGATGACGCTGGTGGACAGCCGCGTGGACGAACTGGCACGCGGATACGGCGGGGACCTGCAGGTGGGTGACCGCATGCTGGATGTGCCCGCGCGCACGTACAGCGTGAGCGCGGCGTGGTCAGCGTCGCGCTGGAGCCTGAGCACGATGCTGACGCGGGCGGAGGACTGGGTCGGTTACGACCGCGTGCGCATCGGCGAGGCGCTGCAGGAGCCGAGCCACGAGGACCAGCTCAACGGCCGCCAGTTGCGCGGCTTCTGGATGACTTACGACGGTGTCACGCGCTGGCGCGCCAATGCGAGCTATCGACTGGCGGGGCAGTGGTCGCTGTTGCTCGGCGGCGAAAACCTGCTCAACGTGCAGCGCGGCGCCCCTGACAACGCGACGGTAACGGCGGGGCGGACGGTGACGTTCGGCGTGCGTGCAGGATACTGAAGCGCTCAACGACACGGCGCATTAACGCTCTCTCAACGTTGTGAGTCCCACGTCATCGAGCAGGATCGCGCCGACCTTCGCGCGGTCGAACACGAGGCGAATCGTGCGCAGCGTGGACGGATCGAACGCAGCATTCGCCTTCGTGAACGCTGCGGCCGGCACCACATAGGTCTGCATCACCGGCTCGGCCAGCGTGGCAAACGCCGTCTTGTCGCGCCCCTTGCGACGGTAGATGTACGACTCGAGGGGCACGCGTACCACGCCGAAATCCGTGAGCGGCAAGCGGGCGGTGCGCCCCGCACCGTCCTCGAGTTCCACGCTCAGGTCGGTGGGACGCTTGGTCGTGTCCTTCGGTGCCGGCTTGGGCCTGGGCGGCGCCTTGGGCTTGGCGGCCGGCTTCGCCGCGCTGTCCTGCTTTGCCGTGGTGTCACGCGTGGTCGTGTCGCGCGGCAGCTTGCGCGGCCCGGGCGTGAGCGTGGTGGTGCCGATGGTGAGCAGCACGGCGGTCGACGCGTCGGGGCGCCACGCCGCGCGCAGTGAATCCGGCAGGGAGATACTCACCTGTGCAGGCGCGCGCGGCGTGCTGGTGTCCTTGCCGATCGGCGTGTTGTTCCAGCCCAGCGTCGCCACGTTGCTGCGGAACGTCGAGTTGCGCCAGCGGGCCGCCACATCGTTCTCCTTCCACGTCGAGAGCGAATCGGCGCTGATGCGCACACCCGGCGCGGTGCCGGTGGTGAGGTCCACGTCCTCGTCGAACGTGGCCAGGTACTTCGTGTTGGCGTCGCCGTAGCGGTTGATGTACAGCGTGGACGGAAGCCAGTCGCCCGCCGCGCGGTGGTCGCGGAACATGGCCCGGTATTCCGTACGCCCGTTCAACGTTGCCTCGAGGAATCCGCCGATGATCACGCGACCGAACTGCCGCTGCTCCTCACCAGAAATGAGCGCATCGAGCTGCAGCGTGCGGTCGGAAAAGAAACCGTTGTCCTTGTTGTTCCAGACCGTGTTCCACTGTCCGTGATTGGCGCGATACATGAAGATCGCGCTCTTGAATTCGGGGCCTGGCTTCGTGTAGCGAATCCGATTGTACTGCGTCAGCCCCGAGAAGCTCGACACGTCACCGTCGTGTGACCCGTGAATGACGAGGTAGCTGTAGTCGGACAAGGGCGTCGGGCGCTCGGTGGGCTGGTACTGCCCGTCCACCGGCGCAATGGCCACCAGGCCCTTGATATCGAAGTTGAAGGTGAACTTCTGGTTCGCGTCGTCGGGATAGTAGGGCAGGCGGTTGAATGCGCCCGCAATCGCCACCGCTTCACCGCCACGCGAGTGGCCCATGAGGGCGATGCGCGTCATGTCGATCTTGCGATGGAGCGGCTTGCCGGCGCTGTCGTTCAACGCGCGGAACACCTCGAGGTGCTTGAGCAGCATCCAGCCGCGCGCGTCGTTCTCGGCGCGGATGTTGCCATTGAGGAAATTCTCGTCGATCGACGCGAGGATGAATCCCCGCGAGGCGAGCAACTCACCGAGCCATCGATAACCCGGATCGGAGTACTCCTTCATGTTGTGGTTGCCGTGCACGACCAGCACGAGCGGGAACGGGCCATCGCCTTCCGGATACCAGACGCGCGCGTTGAGCGGGAACTTCGTGTTGTCGTAGCCCCAGTACTTCTTGCGCGACCTGGCCAGTGCGGGCGTCATCGACGCGAAGGGCGACGCGTCCACAGTGCCGGTGCGATACGTCGCGGAGTCCCGGAACTCAGGGCGGCGCACATTGCCGGCCGCACCGTAGTAGAGCGTGCGGACGGCGAGCGTCCCGGCCGCGCCTGGATTGGGCGCGGTGATGGTGCGATGGGCGAGCACCGTGCCGGCGTCGCTGGGCGTCAGCGTCAGCGGCTGCGTGCAGCCGGCAACCAGCGTGGCGCAGAGCCAGCGCGCTGCAGGCCAGGGTGAGCGCTTCGACGCGACGGGCCGGGAATCGGGTTGGGTGGGCACCCGGTGACGTTACCGACCAGACCGGCCACCCGCCACGCTTCCGGGACAAGCCCCCGGCACGCATGTTCCAACGCCATGGACCGACGTCATTTCGTTTCCGCGCTGGCCGGGGCCACTGCCGTCCCCGCCCTCACCGGCTTCGTGCCGCCCACCTACGCGCCCTCGGCCATCCGGCGCCTGCTCGACGCCGGTGATGTCGCGAAAAGCCGCGGCTCCGGGCTGCTTGCTGCGGACGCGGCGATGTGGCGTGGCGATGCGGCAAGCGCCGCCGCGTTCGCCGCCGACGAGGACTTCTGGGAGCCCGTGCAGCGCGCGTTCGATCTCGACCGGAGCTGGATCAACCTGAACAACGGTGGCTGCTCACCCGCGCCGACGCACGTGCTGGACCAGATGATCCGCGACATCAAGTACTCGAACGAGCTGCCGGTCATCCAGATGTGGCGCGACCTCGAACCGCGCATCGAAGCGGTGCGCCGCGAACTGGCCATCGAGTTCGGGTGCGACACCGAGGAGATGGCCATCACGCGCAACGCGTCGGAGTCGCAGGAAACGCTGATCTTCGGCATCGACCTCAAGGCCGGCGACGAAGTCATCGTCAGCAACCAGAACTACGGGCGCATGATCAACGCCTGGAAACAGCGGGTGCGTCGCGACGGCATCGTGCTCAAGGAGATCTCGTTCCCGGTTCCGTCGACATCGCCGCAGGAGATCGTCGACCGCTTCGCCGCGGCCATCACGCCGCGCACGCGCGTCATCGAGATCACGCACATCACCAACCTCACCGGCCAGATCCTGCCGGTGAAGGACATCGTGACCATGGCGCGGGCGCAGAACATCGAGGTGTTCGTGGACGGTGCGCACGCGTTCGCCCAGTTCCCGTTCACGCGCGACAGCCTCGACGTCGATTACTACGGCACCAGCCTGCACAAGTGGCTGCTGGCGCCGATCGGCACGGGCTTCCTGTACGTGCGCAAGTCGAAGCAGAAGAGCATCTGGCCGCTCATGGCGGCAACGGCCGAGCAGGACAACGACGTGCGCAAGTACGAGGAGATCGGCACGCATCCGGCGGCGAACCACAACGCGATCTCGGTGGCGCTCACGTTTCATCGCGCGCTCGGCGCCTCACGAAAGTTCGCCCGCCTCACCTACCTCCGCGATCGCTGGGCGAACCGCCTCATCGCCGAGGGGAAGGGACGCGTGAAGGTGCTCACGCCGCTGAACTCACCATGGGGCGGCGGCATCGGGTTCATCAGCGTGGATGGCCTCGATCCGTCGAAGCTCGGCGACTGGCTGTTCGGCAAGCATCGCGTCGTGCAGACGCCCATCGTGCACGCCGAGTTCAGCGGCATTCGCATCACGCCCAACGTGTACACCACGGTGGACGAGATCGATCGCTTCAGTGAACTGGTGATGCGGGCCATGCGCACGGGCATCGCGTGACGCGTTGTCTCCTCCTCGCCGTGTTGCCGGTCGCCCTCGGCGCCCAGCCCTTCGAGGGCGCCATCACCATGCGCATGCTCGGCGGCCGCGCTGGCGCACCAGCGCAGGAGATCGAATATCTCGTCCGCAGCGGCAACGTGCGCGTGAACATCGCCTCGCCCGCTGGCGCCATGTCGATCCTTGGTCTCTCGGCCGAGTCCAGGACGTACATGCTGGTGGAATCGCAGCGCATGTACATGGAGATCCCGGCGGGTGATGCGGCGGCCGCAACGAGCGCGGCCGGTGACGTGAAGATCTCGAAGACGGGACGCCACGAGACGATTGCCGGCCTGTCGTGCGAGCACATCATTGTCGAGACGAACGGTGCGACGGGTCCCCGGAAAACCGACGTGTGCATGACGCAGGGACTCGGGCCCTTCGTGAACCCGATGGGGAATCTCACGACGGCGCGTACGACCGACTGGCAGCGTCAACTGGCGAAGGACAACGGTTTCCCGCTCAAGGTGACGGCCGGCGATGGATCGGTGCAGCTCGAGGTGACGAAGATCGAGAGGAAGCGGGTCAACGACGCATTGTTCCGGATTCCCGCCGATTTCACCAGGATGGACATGCCGCGCCGTCCCTGAGTGCCCGGTATTGGTACAAGGCGCGACGTGCCAGAACGACACAGCGGGGCGGGGCTGAAACCTCCGTTCCGCTGTCGCGTTAGGGTCTCCAGATGCGCGGTGCAACCGTCACGCTGACGGGCCCTCGCACCGCCCCCTGTTCCAGTTCGAGGACCCTGTCATGATCACGTTTCTCCTGTCGTTCGCCATTGCAGCGGTGCTTGCCGTCGTCCTGCATGGCAGCACGCGCCGGTTCGTGCGCAACCGGCTGCGTTACGTCGATGCCGTACAGAAGGCCATTGCCCCCTGGGCCGCTGGTGGCGCCGCATTCGCACTCGGTGCGTTCCTGGTGCCTGTGCTGCCGATCGTTGGCATCGGCACGGCGATCACGGCCGGTATCGCCGTCGCAACAGGCGTCGCCGCCGGCGCCAAGGACATCCGGCGCGGCACAACGCCCATCGTCTACGGTGGCTGACGCGGCGCATCCGCGCGGCTACATCCAGTATTCGTACTTGCCGGTGGCAAACACGAACGCCGCCAACGCCCCGTTGGTGACCGCATGCACGAGCACGATGTCGCCCAGCGACTTCGTCTTCCAGAACCACCAGTTGTAGATCAACCCGCACAGCAGGCCCACTTCCCAGTAGGGGCCATGCTCCACGGCGAACAGCACCGATGACGCCACGAACGCCATCGTCGTGTAGGTACCCAGCGGGACTGTCTGCCAGTTGGGATTCACGATCCAACGCGGCAACCACCCGCGCCAGAACAGCTCCTCGAGAATCGGCACAAGGAGCGCCGCGCGCACGATGCGCAGCGTGACCACCAGCGGGTTGGCGAGATCAGCGGGTGCGATGGAGTTCGTGATGGTGCCCGTGACGCCGTTCTGGAACAGCCAGTGGTGCGCCAGCCGGGCACGAGCAGGTCGGGCGCCACCCACAGGGCGCACACCGCCACACCCAATGCCACGCTGCCGACGGCATGCTGCACGCGAAACGTGCGGATGAGCGGGCCGGAGAAGTACGCCAGCGCCGCGACCAGCACCGAGACGCGGATGATCGATTCCCACGGCTGCTGAAGGGGCAGCAGGGGCGCGGCGGCCAGCAGCGCCATGAAGATCGCGAACGGGGCGACCCACGGAAGCACCGGATAGCGTTGCGTCAACGACGTCATTGATGGCAAGGTGAGGGGGTGCGAGGCAACCAGGACGGGTCCATGACCAATGACGCGGTGCGTCAGGTGGCAGATGGTGATATTTAACGCGCGTCGGCTCGGCTGGCGCGTTGCCGGCGCGACCCTGCTGTGCGTCGCCGCCTTTTCCGTGGCGCGCGTGCTCCCGGCGCAGCCACCGTCGCCATCGCCCGTCCGGGTGGACCACCGGGCGTTCGACGCGCTGCTGCGACAGCACGTTGTCGACGGGTTCGTGGACTACGATGCCTTCGCGCGCGCACCCGAGTTCGCGCAGTACCTCGCCTCGCTCGATCGGGTGCGTCCGTCACAGCTCGACGACGACGAGCGCCTGGCGTACTGGATCAACGTCTACAATGCGTACACGATCCAGCTCATCGTCTCGCATCGCGAAACCGGGTCGATCCGCAACATCAACAAGGCGCTTGGATTCCTGCAGCTCAAGGGTCCGTGGAGCGAACCGCTGGTGCGTGCAGCCGGTCGCCAGCTCACGCTCGACGATGTCGATCACGCCATCATTCGCGCCGAGTTCGGCGAGCCGCGCATTCACTTTGCCCTCAGTTGTGCGGCCGTGAGTTGTCCGCCGCTGCGCAGCGAAGCGTACACGGGAGATCGTCTCCTCGAGCAGCTCGACGACCAGGGTCGGCGCTTCCTCGGCGAGTCACCGGAGAAGAATCGCGTTGAACAACGCGTCCTCCACCTGAGTCCAATCCTCGTGGCCTATCGCACCGACTTCGGGCAGACGATGCAGGACCTCGGCCGAGGCGTCGCGCCCTGGATGAACGGCGTGGACAGCCTGCTGCAGAGTCCGCGGCTTTTCGTGCGGGTGACCCGCTTCGACTGGACGCTCAACAGCCAGTCGCAAGCCAGGGCGAAAGGCCTTCTTCGGCCGGGGATGTGACCGTCGGGTTCCTTTCCCCGTCAGATCTTTGTATCCTGCGCTCGATCGTGGGGTAGCAGCAGCACATGCGCAGCACAAGCGCAGCACCTGCACGAGCCCCGTCGGGGCCCTTCCGGAGCCGACCATGCCTCATGCCCGTCGCGGTAACGCCTCACTGCATGCCCTGCGACTCGACGCCAGGTCCATTCGCTATGGCAGCATTGCCGGGGCGATTGCGTTGTTCGTGTCCTGGGTCGTGCAGAAGATCTGAGTGGCTTCCGTCGTCGTTATCGCCACGCAGCGGTGGTGATAACGGTCACGCCCTGGTGTCGGGCACCCAGACGAGTGCAACCAGCGCCACCCGGGCGTCGCCGCTCCTGGCCTTGATGGCAATGCGTTCCAGTGACTCCGCCTGCGCGTCATAAGACGCGCCCAGCAGGTCGATTTCTCCCTGCAGTTGCGCCGCCAGGTCGTCGTACTGCTGCTGCAGCGCTTGCACCGTTTCACTGGCCCGTGTCACGTCGCTGCTTTGCTGTGCCGCGCGTCCCATGCCGCGTGCGGCGGTGCCCATCTTGCCCACCGTGCCGACGCCAAGCTTGCCACGGCCGAAGACTGCGCCAAGAATGGCGCTGCTGACCGAGATGACCGTATTCATCTTCGCCTGGGTCGCCTGTGACTGTTCGCGGGCCACGGCCTGCTCGGCGCGACGCACACGTTCCTGCAAGGCCGTCAGGCGCGTCGCGAACTTTCCGCGCAGCGTCGCGATCTTCGCATCCCGCAGCTCGCGCGCCTGCTGCTGCAAGCGGATGCGGAAGTCACGCTCGGACTCGCCGGGGTTCGAGGTGAGCTTGAACGCCGCACTGCGCAG
>CAZPON010000051.1:7184-14218 GCA_964588045.1 uncultured Gemmatimonas sp. | reverse complement strand
GCCGCGCGCGCCGTATCGGCCGGTGATTGCGCATGCATGCGGGGCGCCGCCGACAACCCGGCGAATGCGATGCCAACAGCCAGCGATGCCATCGTGGCGCGACCGATCGACCGGCCCCGCGGCATGGCCTCGGCTTCGATGCGCCGCAGCAGTTCCGCCGATGCACTGGTGATGGAGCCGCGTGCCGCCGCGATGTCTTCCGGTGATGCGCTCGCGTCGCCGGCGCCGAATCCGAGTTCGTCGAGACGCTCCAGCAGCTCGATGCCGCGCCGGGTCGTGTCGCGCGTGACGCCGGCCCGTCGCAGCACCCGAGCCACATGCGTGCGCGACACCAGGGATTGCGGTGCCTGGTTGAAGCGCGACGCCAACGCGGCCAGCAAGTCACGACGGGCCACGCGCGCCGCGTCACGCGTCTCGTCGCGCACGGTATCGCGCGTGACACCATCGCGTCGATCAGGTGCCGTGGTCACGCGCTGCGACTTCGCGTCGCGCAGGCGCCGGGCAGCGTCCCGCGGACGACGCGCCCACCAGAGCGCTGGCCACGGCGCCAGTGCAGCAAGCACCAACCACACCAGCCACGCATCGGGCGGACGTCCACGGCCGTTCCAGTTCACCGTCGGCGCCGTGCCCCCGGTGCCAAGCCGCAACGGCAGCAACTCGGTCGACTCCCCCTCATCAGTGACGGCCAGTGCGCCGCGCTGCACCGTGAGCTCGAGCGGTATCGACTCGGTCACGGCGTAGCGTGCCGCGTACGGATCGAAGTAGGAGTAGCGAAGGGCGGGAACCGTGACACGCCCCTCGCTGGCCGGCGTGAGAATCCAGTCGAACTCCTTCACGCCACGCACGAGCGAACCGCTGCTGTCCACGCTGATGCGTTCGGATCCGGGCACCGCCGACGCCCAGCCGATCTCGATCGTGGGGCGAGGCAGCAACTTCACGTTGCCGGTGCCTTGCACGCGCAACGTGAGCACGAGCGGATCGCCAACGCGTGCCGATGCCGTATCGATGCGGATCGACGCCTTGAGGACGCCCACAGCCCCGTCGAAATCATCGGGGCGCCCGGTCAGTGGCAGTGGCTTGACCACGAACTCGGCGCTTTCCGCGTTGACGACAAAGCGCTCTTCGCGACTGAAGTAGCTCGACGACTGCGGCATCGCATACGTGAGCTGCGGTGCCGGCACGACCTGCCGGCCGGCCGCCACCGGAAACAGGGCGCGCTGAAACACGTGCGCTTCGAAGACCGCGCCGTCATAGCTGCGCGGCGGGACGCGCACCGGTGTTCCGAGCTCGTACGCGAGCAGCCCGCGCAACTCGGGCGGCAGGAACTCCGGATTGCGACGCAGCCGCGATCGCGCGTCGGGACTGAGCAGCACCGCCACCTGGTAAGTGGCCTGCTGTCCCACGAACACCGAGTCCGGCAGTGCGATCGCATGGAAGTCGATCGGGCGGCGTGTATTGAACTGCACCCGGTCGAGAATCGCCGTCGGGCTGCCCTGCGCGTTCGCAACCCCGGCGAAGGCGGGCAGCAGGAGCGCGCGCCACCATGTGCGCCTCACCAGTCCTTCCCCACGGGCGGCACCTTGCCCTTCTGCTGCTTGCGCCCCTGCACGTCGCGCTCTTCGCGCGCCGCACTGTTCAACAGGGCCTCGGCTTGTCGTTGGTCGAGCGAGCCCTGGGATTGCGGCTGCTCCTGATCATCCTGCGAGTTGTCGCCGCCACCACCACCACCGCCGCCGCCACCGCCGCTTGGCGGCGGATGACGCAGGGCCAGCTCGTAGTTCCACTTGCCGTCGCCATCGGCAAAGCGATCCTGCAGCAGCGCGCGATATGCCGCACGCGCCGCGGCAAACTGCTGATCCGCTTCGGGATTGTCGGCGACGCGCCCCATGATGAGCTGCGCCAGGCCGGCATTGTACCGCGCGCGCATGCGCAGCTCCCCGTCGGTGCTGCGTCGCACCGCTTCGAGCAGCTCGGCAGCTTCCTTCAAAGAATCGATGGCGATGAGCGCGGTGCCGAGGTTGTAGCGCGTCATGGCGGTGGTGTCACCATTGGCTACCATGGCGCGATAGGCGGCGATGGCGCCGCGGACATTGCCGTCGGCGAACAGCCTGGCCGGATCGGGCGGACGCGAGCAGCCCATGGTCGCCGCCGCGATCACGAGCAGCGCACTGGCGGCCGGCGGCATCGTCGATGCGGCTACGTCAGCGAGCCGGCGCAACCGGCGCGACATGGTCCACGTGTCATAGAGCAGCAGCAGCAACGCCGGCGCCAGCAGCCAGAGGAATCGCGGCACGTGGTCTTCGCGCGCATCCACGGTGCGACGGGCCGACCGCAACGCGCGTAACGCAGCGCGCACACGGGCCGCCTTGTCCGACGCATCGGCCGCGATGAAGGTGCCACCGGCGGCCGTCGCGGCGCGCTGCAGTACCTCGGGGTTGTAGCGCGTGATGACGACCTTGCCATCCTCGTCCTTCTTCTCGCGCACGACGCTGCCATCGTGCACCGGAATGGTGCTCCCCTCCTCCGTTCCGAAGCCCACGGTCACGAGGGTCACACCCTTGGCGCCGGCTTCGCGCGCGGCCGCCTCGACGTCCTCCAGCGGCTCGAACACCTCGCCATCGCTCATGACGATGAGCGCGCGATCGGCACTGCCATCGCTGGCCATCAGCAACTCCGTGCCCTGGCGAATCGCGCGCGCAATCGAACTGCCGGCCTGCCCCACGACACTCGGGTCGAGGTTGTCGAGGTACAACTCGATCGCGCCGTCATCGGTGGTGAGCGGCGTGAGGATGTAGCTGCGTCCGGCAAAGGCCATGAGCGCGACGCGATCGGCGCGGGACATCGCGCGCAGCCGTCGCACTTCCTGCTTCATGCGCTCGAGGCGTGATGGCCGTTCATCGGGCGCCATCATGCTCAACGACGCGTCGAGGGCGATGGCCATGTCGATGCCGTGCGCCGTGGTCGGGCCGCGCGCGAGTCCCCAACGCGGACCGGCAAGCGCCGTGCCGGCCAGCACTGCGATGGTGACGAGGCGCGCCGTGCGCGCGCCGGGACTGGTGCCGCCGAGTTGCATCAGCCGTCGCAGGGCGCCCGCGTCCGCGAATCGGTCCAGCCGGCGCGCACGCTGGCGTGCGCGCGCGCGACGCAGCCCCCACACCGCCAGGGGCAGCGCGATCGCCAGGGCCAGCAGCCAGGGCAGGTCGAACACGAGCGGCGGGAGATCGCTCACGACGCGGTCCTCACGGCAGCACACCCCGTCGCGCGAGGATGAACAACTCGCCGAGCAACGCCATCAACCCGATGGCCAGCGGCCAGCGATACTGCTCGGTGTAGCGCACGAACGCGCGCTGCTCGACGACCGAACGCTCCAACGCATCGATCTGCTCGTAGATGCGCTGCAACGCGTCCGCATCGCGGGCGCGGAAGTATCGGCCGCCGGTGCTGGTGGCAATCTCGGTGAGCAACGCCTCGTCGATCTTCACCGGGCGGTTCTCGTAGCGGAGGCCGAACAGGCTTCGGCCCACGGGAACCGCGGCCATGCCTTCGCTGCCCACCCCGATGGTGTAAATGCGAATGCCGAACGCGCCCGCCGCCTGCGCCGCCGTGCGTGGATCGATCGCGCCGCGGTTGTTCTCGCCGTCCGTCATGAGCACGAGCACGCGCGACCGCCCCGGCGCGGTGCGCAACCGGTTGGCCGCCGTTGCAATGCCGGTGCCGATCGCCGTGCCGTCCTCGAGTTGTCCGACTTGCAGGTTGTCGATGGCGGCCAGCAACACCGGATAGTCGGTGGTGAGCGGCACCTGTGTGAGCGCTTCTCCGGAAAAGGCGATGAGCCCCACCCGGTCCGACTTCCGCCCGAGCACGAAGCGCTTGAGCTTCTCCTTCTCCACCTCCATGCGGTTGAGCGGCTGGAAATCCTCGGCCAGCATCGAGCTCGAGATATCGACGGCCAGCGCAATGTCGATGCCTTCGCTGGTCACCCGCGTCGAGCGCGCACCGGACCGCGGCTGGGCCACGGCCACGATGAAGCCCGCCACCGCCACCATGCGCAACCACGGCAGCACGCGCGTCCACGCGAGTCTCGGTCGCGGTCCCAGTCCGAGCATCCCGGTGAGCGGAAACGGGATCGCTTCCTGTCGCTGCTTGCCCCGACGGCGCCACCACGACCAGAGCGGCAACAGCAGCAGCAGCAACAGGACCCAGGGGTGCGCGAAGTTGATGGGCCCGAGCGTGAGCCCATCGGCGTGCCACACGGACCAGTCGAACTGGCGGATGCGGTCGAGGAGGCCCTTCATTTCGCCCCCGCGCCGGCCTTCGGTCGCTTCACCCGGCGTCGCGCCGCATCGTCCGCCACCTCTTTCGCGGCGCGTTCGGCACGTTCCTGCGCTTGCCGTGCGGCCGCTTCCGCGGCGAGTCGCGCCTGCTCGGCCCGTTCGACAACCTCGACGATCGCCCGGGCTTCATCCTGCAACTCGCGCGCGTGCAGCGGTGTGACGCCGCGCCGTGCGAACTTGATGATGTCGGCGTCGGTGAGCAGCGTCATCAGTCGATCGTGCGGCACCCGCGCGTCGGTGCCGATGGCAGCGAGCAATTCGGCGCTGGTGCGCGACAACATCGCGTCCGCCACGCGCGCCGAGAGATACGTGCGCATGATCTCGACGGCGAGCGCCACGGCCCGTCCGCGTTCACCCACGTCGGCGAGGGCAAGCCGCTGCAGTCGATCGAAGTCCTGCATGGCCCGCGCGAAGGGGTCGAGCGGCACATGCACCGGTGCCACGCGCTTCCGACGGAGCCGTCGCCACGCCCACCACAGCGCCGCCAACGCCGCGACGACCAGCAACGCCAGCCACCACAAGTCCCACCACGGGACGACGCGGGGAAAGAGGTCGCGCGCCGGTTTCGGCACGTGCAACGATGTGTCGAGCGGCAGCACGGTGGTCACCACGATACGGGCCTCGCGCAGCGGCACCGCAATGACGCCGCCTGGCAGGCGCACCGTGGCATCGGCCAGGCCGACAGGCATGCGTCCGATATCCCACGCCGCCAGCGCATACTCCGCGGTTTCGCGGCGTCGGTCCCCCGTGATCTCGCTCGTGATGCGGGTGGGTGACCGCGGAGCGACCATGGCGGCCGTGTCGGTAATGGCCGGCCACTGCACCGTGGCATCGACCGGCACGTCGATGGACACGACGAGGACAAACGGATCGGCCACCGTGACACTGTCCGGTCGCACCACGAACCCGAGCTGGATGTTCGCCTGCTCGCGTGCTGAGTCGGCGGCGCTCATGCGCGCAGGCGCCCGACGCGCCTGCGCCTGCAGGGCGATCGGCGCAACGGCGAGCAGGACACTCACGCCAGTGATCACCGCACCACGCATGTTCATCGGGCAACCGGCGAACGGTGTCCATGCGGCCGCACGGCCGCTTCGGCGCTCGCGGCGTCGCCCAACGCGCCACGCGGTCCGGTGCGCACCGCGCCGTGCGGTCGTCGCGCGCGTGCGCGGAAAAACGCGAGCAGCGCATCGACGTAGCCATGCTCCGTGTGCACGACGATCTCGTCGAGACCAAGCCGCCCGAACAGCTTGCGACGCGCCACATCGGCTTCGGCGACCCGTCGCGCAAACGCCGCGCGCACTGCCGGGTGCGACGTGTCCACTTCGACCCGCTCGCCCGTCTCCGGATCCTCGAAGCGCGCCGGCCCGATGTCGGGGAGGATACGCTCGGCGGGATCCTCGAGCGTCACCGCCACCACATCGTGCCGCTGCGCGAGGCGCGCCATCGGCTTCTCCAGCCGGTCGGTGAGAAAGTCGGACAGCACGAAGATCACCGACCGGTGCGGCAGCAGTCGCATCAACCGATCGGACGCCGAGCCGACGGCCGTGCCACGTGACTGCGGCGTCACCGTGAGCAGGTCGCGGATCAGCCGCAGCGCGTGCTTGCGGCCCTTGCGCGGCGGCAGCGCGTGCTCGATGCGATCGGTGAACAGCAGGAGTCCCACGCGATCGTTGTTGCGCACCGCGGTGAGTGCCAGCACACCCGCCATCTCGATGGCCAGGTCGTGCTTGAAGCGCTCGCGCGTGCCGAAGCGCGCGGAGCCCGACAGGTCGATGGCCAGCATGATGGTGAGCTCGCGCTCCTCGACATACCGCTTGACGAACGGACGCCCCATGCGCGCCGAAACATTCCAGTCGATGGAGCGCACCTCGTCGCCGTCCTGGTATTCGCGCACCTCGGAGAACTCCATGCCCTGCCCCTTGAACAGCGAGCGGTACTCGCCGGCGAAGCGCGAGTCGACCAGCCGGCGCGTGCGCACCTCGATGCGGCGGACCTGCCGCAGCACATCGGCCGGGACGGCCGTGGCGAGCGATGCGCGGGTGAGCGTCACGGTGGCCGGACCGTTCGTCAGGGTGTCTCGACCGCGGCGAGGATGCGGGCCACGATGATGTCGCTGGTCACACCTTCCGCATCGGCCTCGAACGAGGTGAGCACGCGGTGGCGCAGCACGTCGGGGGCAATGCTTTTCACGTCGTCCGGCGTGACGAACGCGCGACCGCGCAGGAACGCGTGGGCCCGCGCCGCCTGGGCCAATGCGATCGTGGCGCGCGGACTCGCGCCGAATTCGATGAGCGGCACGAGGTCGCCGGCACCCACCTCGGTGGGATGCCGCGTCGCGTGCACCAGGTCCACGATGTAGTCGACGATGCGCTCGTCCATGTACAACTCGCTGATGCGGCGCCGCGCATCGAGCAGTTCGTCGGGCGTCGCGACGGCGTTGATCGAGATGGGCTCGCCGCCGGCCATGCGCCGCAGGATCTCCTTCTCTTCGGCGCGCGTCGGATAGCCCACGCGCAGCTTCATCATGAACCGGTCGACCTGCGCCTCGGGCAGCGGATACGTCCCTTCCTGCTCGATGGGGTTCTGCGTCGCGAGCACGAGAAACGGTTCGTGCAGGCGATACGTCGTGCCGCCGATCGTCACCTGCTTTTCCTGCATCGCCTCGAGCAGCGCCGGCCAAGGTGCAGGCGGCGCTGCTCG
>CAZPON010000051.1:1817-7174 GCA_964588045.1 uncultured Gemmatimonas sp. | reverse complement strand
GGCCGGCAGCAGGTCGGGTGTGAACTGGATGCGCTGGAACGTCGTGCGCACCGTTTCGGCCAACGTCCGCACGGTGAGCGTCTTGGCCAGTCCGGGAACGCCCTCGAGCAGGACGTGCCCTCCGGTGAGGAGGCTGATCAGCAAACGCTCGACCATGTACTCCTGTCCCACGATGCGGCGCGCAACTTCGCGAAGGACGCCCTGCACAAGGGCCGCATCGGTGGTGGCGGTGGCGCTGGTGGTCACGTGGTGCTGCTCCTCAGGGTGCAAGTGATGCCGGGCGTCAGGCGCGTCCGGCGAGCCTACGTTTCACACGGGACGATAGCCGACGGCCGCACTCAGGGGCATACCCGCCGGGCCACGCCATGCTCCAGTCGCATCCGTCAGGGCGCTGCCACCAGCGCGTCGAGCACGGCCTGCTCGTTCGGCGACAGCGACCGCGTCTCGCCGGACGCCAGGTTGCCAAGACGCACCGGCCCGAATCGGGTACGTACCAGCCGCTCGACTTCGAGGCCGAGTGCCGCACAAATCCGACGCACTTCGTGGGTCCGCCCCTCGGCGATGGTGATCTCGAACGCCCATCGCCGCTGGCCCAGTGGGTGCGCAATGACTTCGCGCGGGACCACCAGTCCGTCCTCCAATGCCACACCCTGTCGCGCCTCGCGCGCGGCCCCGACCGCGTCGCCCTGCACGGTCGCGACGTAGGTGCGCTCCACTTCGCGGCTGGGATGCGTGAGCGCGTGGGCGGCACGCCCGTCGGTGGTGAGCAGCAACACGCCTTCGGTCATGAAGTCGAGCCGTCCGACGTACACGAGCCCCGGCACGCGCTCGACGAGATCGAAAACGGTCTTGCGCCCCTGCGGATCCTTGCCCGTCGTGACGATCCCGGCGGGCTTGTTGAGCACGATCCAGCGATGCTTCGTGACCTGCACGGAGACCGACTCGCCATCGAGCGTGATGCGATCGCGCTGCGCGTTCACGACCTGTCCGATCACGGCCACGACGCCGTTCACCATGACACGTCCATCGGCAACGGCACGATCGGCTTCGCGTCGTGACGTGACTCCCGCGCGGGCCAGCGCACGCTGGATGCGCATCGGCCCTTCATCGGCAGCCGACACCGTACCACCCTTGCCACCACTGCCCGGCGGCCCCTTGGGCTTTGGACGCCCCTTGGAGGACGGCGGACCTTTCGACTTCGCCGACGGCGCCGACTTGCGGCCCGCTGGCGGTCGGCCGGCCCGCGCCGAATCGCCATCACGTCGAGGCGGACGTCCTCCGGGTCGCGTCACTCCGCCACGACAGCGGTGCCGGCGCCGCGCAAGGCGATTGCCAGCTCATCGGCCCGCGGCAGTTCCTCGAGATGACGCAGTGCGAATTGCTCCAGGAACTGCGCGGTCGTGCCGTACAACAGCGGGCGGCCGATGCCTTCGCTGCGACCGACAATGTCGATCAGGCCGCGCTCGTGCAGCGACCGCAGCACACTGCCCACCGACACGCCGCGGATCTCCTCGATTTCGGCGCGTCCGATCGGCTGCCGATAGGCGATGATCGCCAGGGTCTCGAGCGACGCCGCCGAGAGTCGCTGCGGACGCACGGCGACCTGCGCGCGTTCGATGGCCTCGGCGTACTCGACGCGCGTCAGGATCTGCCAGCCACCGCCCTGTTCGACGAGTTCCACACCGTGGCCATCGACGTCGTAGTGCTCCCGCAGCTCGTCGAGCGCGGCCGATACGGCCGCCGGGCTCGACTCGGGGTCGAGCGTGGCGAGGGCATCGAGGGCAATCGGGCGTGGCGCGGCAAACAGCGCCGCTTCAAGCAGCTTCGCTAACGGCGTCACAACGGATCTCCACGGAACCGAAGGGGTGCGACTGCGCAATTCGCAGTTCACCCATCTTCGCCAGTTCGAGCAGCGCCAGCAGCACCGACAGGATCTGCCACGGCTCGGCTTCCCGCCCCACGAGATCGGACCAGCGCGCCTGGCGACGCAGCCCCATGAGCGTGCGAATCGCATTCATGGCACCGACGATATCGATGGCGCGTGGCACAACGTCGTGCAGAACCGGCTCCTTGGCCGTGCGCAGCACCCGATCGACCGCGGCGAGCAGGTCGTACAAGCTGAGCGCCAATGGCGCCGTGGACGGCATGATATCGGCCGCCTGCGGCACCCAGCGACGACTGAACTGGTGACGACGCTCCTCCCCGCGATGCTCGAGCACGTCGACCACCTCGCGCATCTGCTGATACTCGAGCAACCGACGCACCAGCTCGGCGCGCGGATCCTCCCACGAGTCCTCACCATCGGCGCGCGGCAGCAGCATCTGCGCCTTGATGCGCAGCAGGCGCGCCGCCATCTCGAGATAGTCCGCTGCCTCGTCCAGCCCCAGCGTGCCGATGCGCGCGAGAAATTGCTCGGCGATACGCGCGATGGGAATGTCGTAGATGTCCACCTGCTCATCGCGAATGAGCGACAGCAAGAGGTCGAGCGGACCGGTGAACTGGCTCAGCTCGACGACAAAGGCCTGCGCGTCGCCATCGGACTGGCGGTAGGAAGGTGCGATCACGCGGCGAAGGGGTTGGGCAGCATGAAGGGAAAGTAGACCATCTCGGCCAGGATGCGCAGGTAGTAGGCCGGCGAAAGCCAGGCGGTCACGACCGGACGGCCAAACGACAGCAGCGCGAACAGGATCAGCAGGCCCACGCCGGCGAGTCGCTGATAGGCCATCGACCAGCGCGGGGGCAGGAGGTACTTGAACACATGCGACCCGTCCAGCGGCGGAATCGGCAGGAGGTTGAACGCGGCCAGGATCAGGTTGATGAAGATGCCCTGCACCAGCATGAGCTGCAGGATTCCGAGCGGCTTGACCAGCGACGGCAGTGCGTCACCCACCAGCCCCACCAGTATGACCAGCGGCACACTGATGATCGCGAGGCCGATGTTGGTAACGATGCCGGCGAGCGAAACGATGATGTCGCCGCTCCGGTAGTGCCGATAGTTGCGCGGATTGACGGGGACCGGCTTGGCACCGCCGAAGATGGGTCCGCCCAGGAAGGCGAGCATCACCGGCAGCAGGATGGTCATGAACGGATCGATGTGCTTGATCGGGTTCCAGGTCAGCCGGCCAAGTTGGTACGCCGTCATGTCGCCCTGCTTGAGAGCGGCGTAGCCGTGCGCGTACTCGTGGGCGACCATCGAGAACAGCAGAACAGGCGCAATCAGGAGAAGCTGCTGGGTGATATCCAACGCGGCGGGGACTGGGGAGGCCAACTGGTGATTCCAAGCAAGCCGAACTCGCAAGCTAGCCCCCGCCTCGGACGGTGTCAAAACGGGCGGCGGACACTGATTTGGTGGACGGTGACTTGACCCAACTGCAGGTGCCAGATATGTTTACCGTTCTGTCGCCACTCAGGCCAGTTTTACACGGCGGGTGGCATCCTGATCCTGACTTGTCTTGAGGTTTTTCCGTGCCGAATATCCAGTCCGCAAAGAAAGATCTGCGGAAGTCGCGTGCGGCCGCGGTGCGCAATCGTGCGCAGCGCTCGGCCCTGCGCACCGCCGTGAAGAAGGCGAAGAACGGCGGCAACGCCGATGAGCGCCTCTCGGCGGTTTCGCTGCTCGATCGTGCGGCGCGGAAGGGGCTCATCCACCGCAACACCGCAGCGCGTCAGAAGAGCAAGCTCGCCAAGAAGGCCGCGACGGCCTGACCGTCGGCCCGCTCGCGAGATCACGTCGCGCTGGGCACCACATGCACGCGGGGCCGGAATCCATCAGGATTCCGGCCCCGCGTGCGTGTGGTGCCCACTCAGCTCAGCACGCGGCCACCCCGCCGCCGCAGCGCTCGCAATACCACTCGGTGGGCAGGTTCATCGTGCCGCACTCGGTGCAGCGCAAGGTCTTCTGCTGGTCACTCGACGCGGAGCTGGCCGCCACGCCGGACGATGCGGACGGATCCACGACGGAGCGCAGGAACGCCAGTTCGTCGAAGCCTTCCCGTGATGGCGCAGCCGGTGCGGGTGCATCCGCATTCGGCGACGCCGGCGGAGTGGCCGTTGCCGTCGAGCGCGCGGGCGGTGACATGCGCAAGTCGCCCAGTTCCGCGTCATCGAACACATCGAGCCCGTTGAGCGACGGCGACGCCCCACTCGGCGTGCCGTTCGGTGCAGCAGTCGGTGACCCGCCGAACAGCGCGAGCGCGTTGTCGAGTTCGGCCAGCTCTTCCGCCGACGCGGAGCCATCGCCTGTGGCGATTCCGTCGACCGGTGCCTCGGCCGGGAACGTCGTCACGGCGCCGAACGTGTCGTCGACGCCAAGGCCGTCGATCAACTGATCCTCGACGGCGCTGCCGGCGCCGGCAACCAGCAGTGGTTCCGTCGCGACGACATCGGCGATGATGTCACCCATGCCGTCGGCGGCGACTGCCTCGTCGGCGTGTGTCGTCGCAGTAATCGCGGGCGCGGGCTCCTCGACCGCGACGGCAGCGTCGATGAGCACTTCGGGTTCGCTGCGCGCGCTGGCCAGCAACGTGCGCACTTCGTCCACCTCGGCCAGCAGTGCGGTGCGCTGCTCGCCCAGTTGTGCGATCTGCGCCTCCACGTCCTGTCGCACACGCTCCCAGCGGTCGGCATCGAACTCGCCGACCTCGGTTCGCAGCATGGCTTCGGCGCGCTCGTCTTCGAGCGTGTTGAGTTGGGCCTCGAGCGCTCCGACGCGCGTGTCGAAATCACTGGCCATCGCGGCCAGGCCACCCACGTGCTCGCGCAGTCGCTCCATGACATCGCGACGACGCGCGACATAGTCACCCTGCACGCGCTCGAACACGCGGACAGGGGTCGCGTCGCGCTTCGCCTCAAGCGCGCTGAGCCAGTCCTCGTACCGCTGTCGCTCGGCGACGAGCGTGCGAACCTCTTCGATCGACACGGTGCGTGTCTCCGTCATGAAAGGGCGTCCATGGAATGCTGTACGGAATATGCCTGAACGTCGGACGTCGCGGGTGTGACCACAGCCGCCGTTCCGGCGGTGGCCGTGAACGCCAGGTCCCCCTGTCGCCACAGCGCTGCCAATGCCTGCGCTTCGCCCTCCGGCAATCCGTGCGGCCCGCCAAGCAATTCGGCGGCGAGCAGGATGCGCGCCGCCTGTTCGACACTCTCCATCCGCGTGATCGCATCGGTCAGCGACCGGCCGACCGTGGTGACCCCGTGATTGGCGAGGAGGAACACCTCGTGAGCTGCAATAAATGGACGAATGGCCTCGGGCAACGCCACCGTGCCGGGCCGGCCGTACGGCACGAGCGCAATCGGACCAACCACGACCGGGACTTCCGGCAGGACGTCCGCGCGCACCGTGCGTCCGGCCGAGG
>CAZPON010000051.1:0-1807 GCA_964588045.1 uncultured Gemmatimonas sp. | reverse complement strand
AACCGGTTGCCGTGGGTGGATGCGCATGGACCACGGCCATCACATCAGGACGCGCCGCGTAGATCGCCAGGTGCATGAGGAGTTCTGACGACGGCCGGAGGCGCCGGTCAGCACCGGATGGGCCGGGAGCGTGATAGTTCGTGCCGTCGGCGTGACAGCGCAGGATCTCCGACCGCCCGATGGTGGCCTTGTCGATGGCCGAGGCCGTCACCAGCAGCGTGCCGTCACGCAGTCGTTCCGAGCAGTTCCCTTCACTGCCCGCCAGCAGGCCCCGCCCGTGCAGCCGACGACAGCAGGCGGCAAGCGCTTCGGCTCGCTCTGCCAGCTCGCGGTCGGTCAGGGGCGCCGGGCCCGCGGGCGGCATGGCGCGGTCAGTCGGCCGCGCGGTAGACGACCCGGCCGCCCACGACCGTCAGGCGCGCCTGTCCGGTGAGCGCACTCCCGCCATAGGGGGTGTTGCGGCCCTTGGACTTGAAGCGCGCCGGGTCGACCACCCACTGGCGTGCCGGGTCGAAAACCGAGATGTCGCCCAACGCACCGCGCGCCAGCGAACCGCCCGGCAGGTGAAAGACGCGCGCCGGCTTGCAGCTCATGGCGTCCACCATCTGGCTGAGCGACAGTACGCCACGATGCAGCAGGTACGTGCAGTTGACGCCGAGTGCGGTTTCGAGGCCCACGATGCCATTGGGCGCATCGGCGAACTCGCGCTCCTTTTCGTCGTAGTGATGCGGCGCATGATCGGTGACCAGCAGGTCGATCGTGCCGTCGGCCAGCCCCTGCTGCAACGCCTCCACGTCGGGTGCGGTGCGCAGCGGCGGATTCATCTTCGCGTTGGTGTTGTAGCCCTCCACCGCATCCTCGGTGAGCGAGATGTGGTGCGAGCACACTTCGGCGGTCACATTCACGCCGCGCTCCTTGCCCCAGCGCACCAATTCCACCGAACCCTTCGTGCTCAGGTGGCACAGGTGAATGTGTCCGCCCGTGCGACGCGCGAGCAGGATGTCACGAATGACATAGATCTCTTCCGCTTCGGCCGGAATGCCCTTGAGCCCGAGACGAGCCGAGACTACGCCCTCGTTCATTGCACCGCCGCGTGCCAGCGACATGTCTTCGCAATGTTCGGCGACGGGCACGTTGAATGCACGCGCATACTCGAGCGCGGTGCGCATGAGGTGTGCGCTTTCCACCGGCCGCCCGTCATCGGTGAACGCGACCGCGCCGGCACCCACCATCTCGCCCATCTCGGCCAGCGTCTCACCCTTCTGCCCCACGCTGATGGCGCCGTACGGATAAACGCGCGCAAAGCCCGCGGTCTCCCCCTGGCGCTTCACGAATCCCACCGTGGCCTGGTTGTCGGTGACGGGTTTCGTATTCGGCATCGCACACACGCCGGTGAAGCCGCCGGCGACCGCCGCATGCGCACCACTGGCCACCGTTTCCACGTCTTCGCGACCCGGTTCGCGCAGGTGCACGTGCACATCGATGAATCCCGGTGCGACGACCAGTCCTGCGCAGTCGACCACCTCGGCGCCGTCGGGGGCACTGATGGACGGTCCGCATGATTCCACGACGCCGCCGCGCAGCAATACGTCGCCCACCGTGTCCATGCCCTGCGACGGATCGACGATACGGCCACCCTTCAACAGCAGGTCACGCGACATCAGGTCACTCCCTTCTTGGCGGCTTCAGCGAGTTCCGGCTTGCCGCCGGAGAGGAGATACAACACGGCCATGCGCACGGCGACGCCGTTCGTGACCTGGTCGAGAATGACGGAGTGCGGACCGTCGGCGACATCGCTGTCGATCTC
>CAZPON010000050.1:0-14490 GCA_964588045.1 uncultured Gemmatimonas sp. | reverse complement strand
GGCGGTCGCATCACGATCACCCAGGGCGTGATCCGCATCCCCGAACCGGAGGTGTTCGACGTCATCAGCACCAACGATCCGGCGATCTTCGCGGTCACCGACTCGGCGACCGCGCGTTCACTCGGCATGGCGCAGGAGTCCAACACCCTGGCCAACATGCGCATGGCGATCGACCTGCGCGTGAACCGCGGAACGTTCGCGCGGTCGGCCGACGCCAACATCGAAGTGTACGGGCACGTGCGCATTCGCCAGGACTCCGCGACGCAGGGGAAGTTCGCCCTCACCGGCCAGTTGCTCACCGATTTCGGCGACTACCGCTTCATGAGCAAGCACTTCGTGGTCACCCGGGGATCGGTACGCTTCACCGGCGGGACCGACCTGAATCCGATGCTGCAGGTGGTGGCGACATACCAGGTGCCGCAAACGTCGCGTGCGCCGCTCGACATTCGCGTCATCATTGGCGGAACGCTCAATCGGCCGGTGATGAGCCTGGAAAGCGACGCGCAGCCGGCGCTGTCCAACTCGGACCTCATCTCGATGCTTGCCTTCGGGAAGTCCTCGTCGTCGCTGATCCAGCCCTCGACGTCGTCGGGCGGCGGCCAGGCCGGTTCGCCGCTCACCGGCAACGCCGCCGCCCTGAGCGCCCAGATGCTTGGCAGCATGGCCATCGACGCCATAGCGGACAAATCGACCGATGACCTGACCCGGCTGACGGGTGCGGATGTGGTGAACATCACGCCCGGCGAGCTGCCGGCTGACCTTTCGATGGGCGGCTTCGAAACGCTGCTCAAAGGGACCGAAATCGAGATTGGCCGGTATCTCAACAGGCAAACTTTCCTGCTGGCCCGGGTGCGCACGACGCTGGTCGTTCCCGGAGCCTCGTTCGAACGGCGGCTCAGTGAGCGCTTTCGATGGCGCGCCACCTTCGACACGCGCTTCCTCCAGGAAACCCCATCGTTGAGTACAGGCATCGAGCCTCGCACCATGCAAGTGGTAGGAAGCATGTTCACGTGGACGTTCGTATGGTGACATCGGGCAGGACGCGTTCCGCACGCCGGGCGCTGGCCGCAGCTTTCGTGCTGTGGGCCGGACATGCGCACGGGTTGGCGGCGCAGTCGCCATCACCGGCTGTCGCGTCGCAGGCAACCGACAGCATCTGGTACGTCACCAATCGCGCGCAATCGGCCGACGGGTGGCGCAACCTGCGCGACAGCACGTTGCACTACGGCGTGCGAACCTTCGCGGTGGCTCCCAAGCCGGGTGAGCAGTTCCCGTGGACGGGCGGTGTCAGGAAGCGGGTTCTCGCCGATTCCGCGTTGCCACCGGACGCGTGGTCAGATCGACTGACACAGTCGTCGTTGCACGGGGCAGCGGCTGCCCTTCCGGTCCTGGTGTATCTGCATGGGTACGGCACGTCGCTCCGTGAAGCGACCGAGCAGGCAGCAGAGCTGCGGCGACGCGGCAACTTCGAGGGCCCGGTGGTGGTGTTCTCGTGGCCGGCAGCAGAAAGCGGCTTCGCGCGGCCGACGCTCGATCGCCCGCTCACCAGCGCGTACTGGCGCGATGCAGACCGCGCGAATGAGAGCGTCCCGGACCTGGTGCTCGTCCTGCGCGACCTGACGCGCACGCTCGGCGCTTCACGCCTGGTGGTCGCGGCACACAGCATGGGGGGCACGGTCGTGGACGGCGCCTTGCGTGATGCCGTGTTGTCGGACGCGCTTGCCGTCACCCCGCTGCGCGCCACGGCGTTCCTGGCGCCCGATGTCGATGCGACCTACTTCACCGACAGCCTGTTGGTGGTGGCGCGACGCACATCGTCGCGGCAGGTGCTGTACGGCAGCCGCAACGACCGCATGCTGCAGATCTCCTCGATCATTCACGGCACCGCGCGCGCCGGTCAGCTCGTGCAGAAAACATGGCCCGCAGACCTCGAGGTGCTCGACATGACCGACGCCCGGGTTGCTGGCAACTGGTGGATCCGGCATCTCGGGACGAACCACGCGTTTCGGCGCCGACCGGACGCCGTGAGTGACTTCTTCGGGGTGGTCCTGCGCGACGTGCCGGCGGAATGCCGCGCAACATCGGACGTCTGGGTGCGCGAATCCGACAGGTCGTGGCGCCTGCAGGGTCCGGCGTCCGCGGCAGACTCCGACAGCGCGCCGCGCGCGCCAGCGATCTCGTCCAACGGGACGTGCCCCGACGCGCACTGAGACGCGACGCACCACCCGGGCGATATTGAGGGGTTGACCTGCTTAGGCCCCCCCGCAAGTTGATGGGATGAAAATCAATGATCGTTGGCTCACGCGGTGCCTTCCACTCCTCGCCGTCGTGGGCACCCTGCTGCTTCCCCGGCCACTCGCCGCCCAGCGACCAGCAGCTGCAGCGCTTTCGCCATTCGCCGTACAGGCACCTGTTGCGAAGCCCTTTGCGCTCGGGGTGACGGTCACCAGCCAGGACTCCCTCCCCTGCTGGGCATGCGAGCCGCGACCGAAGAATGCCTGGTATGCGGTGGGCGAGTCCGCCGTGGGATTGTGGGCCGCGTGGTCGTTCAATGCATTCGTACGCGGGGAAGCCTTTCCGTGGGTGAACCCGCACACGTGGCACGAGAACATCTTTGGTGCCTGGGTGTGGGACGACAACAGTTTCGTCGTGAACCAGATCGGACACCCGTACCAGGGCAGCCTGTACTACAGCGGCTTTCGCAACAACGGATTCGGTTTCTGGACGTCGTCGCTGGCCGCCCTGGGCGGCTCGTTCCTCTGGGAATGCTGCTTCGAAACGCACCCCGGGTCTCCGAACGACCTGCTGTCGACGTGGATCGGCGGCATTTCCCTGGGTGAATTCGGGCGCCGGCTTGGCGACATCATCCTCGACAACCGCGCCACCGGCGCCGGGCGCGTGTCGCGCGAGGTCGTGGCCGGCATCGTCGATCCGATCCGGCTGTTCGATCGGCTCGTGCGTGGCGATGCCTGGCGACGCGGTGCGAACGATCCGAGCACCCGCCCGAACTGGCTGCAGGGTGCGATGGACATCGGCTACCTGAACCTGAGTACCGAGCAGGAAACACGCGACTCGGTGTACAACGGTATGGTGATGCGCCTCGGCCTGCTGTACGGCGAACCCATGTCGAGCATCACCGGCAAGCCGTTCTCGCATTTCCAGCTCAATGCCGATATCACCACCATGCCCAACGCGTACCTCTACGCCGTCAGGTCGAGAGGCAGCCTCGGTGGCAAGGCGCTGCGACGCGACAGTACCCGCACCACGCTGCTCACCTCGTTCCTCAACTACGACTATTCCAAGAATCCGGCGTACACATTCGGCGCGCAGAGCGTGACCGCTGGCCTCATGAACAACTGGCGCCCGAACGCGAAGACAAACGTGTACAGCGATGTGATGCTTCGCGGTGTCCTGCTGGGCGCCATCGAGACCGATTTCTACAACGTGACCGGTGAAGGCCGTGACTACGACTTCACCGCCGGTCCCGGCGTGCAAGCGGAACTCGCGATCTTTCGCAGCGGACTCGGCATGCTGCGCGGGCAATACAACTATGTGGCGCTCAATACCCTCAACGGCGCCGCCTCGAGCCACCTGCTCCAGGGCGGTGAGGTGACGGCGCGTTTCGAGATCGGGCAGAAGTACGGAATCGGCGGCATGTACAAGACCTCGTGGCGGCGCAGCTTCTACGGCGACGGGCGACGCACCGTGGCCAACGCGCCCGAGTTCCGCCTCTTCCTCTCCTCCGGGTTGCCGCGCTGGACGTACTGACGATCGACGTCGTGACGATCCCGTGATCGTCCGCGCGGCGGGGCTCCCGCCGCGCTACTTGAAGAGGTTGAGCAGCGAACCGACGAAGCCGGAGTTCTGCGCATTGCCGGCGGCGAGGATTTCGAGTTCGCCCTTGTCCAGCCAGACGCCATCGCACTGCGGGCACTGGTCGATCGTCACCGAGCCGGATTGCTTCGCCACGAGCGCCGTGCCGTCGCGCGGACACTTGTTGTGCTCGGTGGCAATGCGCTCGGCACGCTCGGCATCGGCACGCGCGCGCAGCTCCTTGCGGAGGTCGGCGTCGACACGGGCGAAATATTCGTCTTCGTTGCGACTGGGCGTGAAATCGGTCGGCATCGGTGGGTCGGGGCGGAGGTCGTTGGTGTCGGTATTGCGAACATTAACCCCGGCAGCGGCGCTCGCGAAACAGCCCCGTCCAGGCATATGTTGGAGGTATGATCACAGCCACCTCATCGCCCCGGGCCAGGCGATGGCTGCGCGCCATCGGGCTTGGTCTCGCACTGCTGTCGCCGTCCGCCCTCCCGGCGCAGCTCTCCGCCAACTGGGAAGTATTCGCCGTCCGCTATGGCGCGCTCCCTTCCTTCCCGGTGTCCAGCCTGGTCGCTGGCGCCGACACGTCACGACGCATCGATGCGGCACTGATGGTGTGGCTGTTGCGCGGACCCAATGGTCGCGCCGTGCTCGTGGACGCCGGCTTCCAGCGCCCCGACCTCATCGCGCGCTGGAAGCCCATCGACTACATCCGGCCCGATTCGGCGATCGCACGCGTGGGTGTGAAGCCCGAGGACATCACCGATGTCATCATCTCGCACATCCACTGGGATCACGTCGGCGGCGCCGACCTTTTCCCGCGGGCGCGCATCTGGATGCAGCGTGACGAAGTGGACCATCACGTCGATGTGGCCGGCAACGTGCTGGATCGCGCCATCGATGCGCCCGACGCCGCCATGCTCGCGCGGCTGCGCGCCGCCGGCCGCCTTGCGATGGCCACCGAGGACGCCCAGGAGATCATCCCCGGCCTCACCGTGTACACGGGCGGCAAGCACACGTGGCAATCGCAGTACGTCGGCGTGCTGACCGCGTTCGGCACGGTGATCCTCGCGTCGGACAACATGTACCTGTACGAAAACCTCGTCCGTCGCGCCCCGATCGCGCAGACGCTGGATCCGGTCAAGAACCTGCTCGCGCAGGATCGCATGAAGGAACTCGCGGCATCACCGCGCCTGATCATTCCGGGGCACGACCCGGCAGTGTTCGAGCGCTTCCAGGAAGTCGCACCGGGCGTGGTGCGCATCCGGTAGCGCGATGAATCTCCTCGCAGGTCGTCGCCTGAAGGTGGCATTCGTCGGCACGCACGGTGTCGGCAAGACGACCTTGTGTTTCGACCTCGCCGCGCAGCTCAAGCGACTCGACCTTGGCGTCGACCTCGTGAAGGAAGTGGCGCGTCGCTGTCCGTTGCCGATCAACGAGGACACCACCTACGACGCGCAGGCGTGGATCCTGCACACGCAGATCGCCGAGGAGATCGCCGCCACGGCCGACTACGAGGCCGTGATCTGCGACCGTTCGGTGCTCGACAACTATGCGTATCTCGTCGCGCGCCTGGGGCGGCGCCTCGAGTTCGACCCGTTGGTCGACGCGTGGGTGCGCAGCTACGATTTTCTGTTCAAGGTCCCGGTGCTGGATGCGCCGTCGTTCGACGGCACGCGCGCCGTGAGCCGCGAGTTCCAGCTCGAGATCGACGTCATCATCGATGACCTGATCCGCGCGTTCGATATCGCGGTGCATCCGCTCGACCCCGCGCATCGCGACGGCTGGACGACGCACGCCCTCGAGGTGCTGGGACTTCCCACGCATCCACCGCAGATCGACCTGTTCGCCGGCATCCACGGGAGGTGAGGTGGATCCCTTCGAGTATCACGACGGCCAGCGCGAAGTACAGCGGGAGGCCAACTCCATCAAGGCCGCCGACAAGCTGTCCACATGGGTCGGGCCCGTGCGCCAGTATGCGAGCGAAGCCGACCTGATCGTGCTGGCGAGCGTCGGGGCCGATGACGCCCTGCACGTGGTCGCGCTGTCCGGACCACCGCCGCTCGTGACGACAGCGGACACGGGCGAACACCTCGTGATCCACCTGCCGCTCGCCGTACAGGATCACCTGCCGCTGGACCGGGCCTGGGGCGGCATCGTGATCAATCCGGCGACGGCGCGGCGGTCCCGCGTTGCCGGTGTTCCGGTGCGACACACGCATTCGATCGCCATTCCCTGCACCACGGCGTTCACGAACTGTCGCAAGTACATGACACCGACGAGCAGCACCGGAACGGCGCTGCACATCGGACCCGTTACCACGGAATCGCGCGCGCTGGATGATCCGTGGATACTCGACACAATCGCGGGCGGCGAGACCGCGTTTCTGGTGACGGCCACGCCGGACGGTGTCGCCGACGCATCACATCGCGGCGGGCCACCCGGCTTCCTGCGCTACGAGCCGGGTACGATCGGGTGGACCGAGTTCCTGGGGGACGGCATGTTCGTCAGCACCGGGAATGTTCGCCGGCGGTCGCGATTCGCGTTGCTGGTGCTCGACTTCGCCACCGGGGACGCGGTGCGCGTCGATGGCCATGCGCAGTACACCAATGTCCGTGCCGACCGACATGAGCGCGTCGACGCGCTCGTTCAGGCGTCGGAGCCGTTTCCGGTGCAGGGCCGCATGCAGGCCACGGTGAATCGGGTCGCGCGGCTGGAGGCATTCTGCCTGCCGCGCATTCGCGTGGAACGTCGCACGCGCATCACATCAGCCGACTCCACGGCGGTCCAGCATCCGCAGTAGCCGGCGCGTGGCGCTACTTGTGCCGGAAGATGATGCGGCCGCGGGCGAGGTCGTACGGCGACACTTCCACCGTCACCTTGTCGCCAGCGAGGATGCGGATGCGATACTTGCGCATCTTGCCGGCGACGGTCGCCAGCAGTTCGTGTCCGTTGTCCAGACCCACGCGAAACATCGCGCTGGGCAGGACGTCGTTCACGACGCCTTCGAACTCGAGGGTTTCCTGTTTCATCCTGACCTCAATCGAGTGAGATGGACGCGACGGGCAGTGCCGTCTCGTCGTCGTGCAGCGCCGCCAGTCGGCGCACCGACCGCTCGGCAAGCATCTGGGAACTCACGCCGTCACCTTCTGCGGTGCCGGACTTCCACGCCCAGGTGGCCTCGCTGGCCGCCGACGCCACGAGCGTCTCCTCCCACAGGATCGTCGGAGGGATCACTTCGCGACGGCGGGCCGAGTATTCCGTGGGCTCCCCGGCGCTCTTGGCGATGGTGCCGCGCCACAAGATCAGCAGCAGTTCGCCGTTGGCGGTGTTTTCTGCGCCCTTCCGCAGCCAGACCATGGTCATGGCGACCGGTCCGAGCTGCACGATGCATCGTTCCGGCGACTGCCGGATGATGGGCGTGAAGGCCGCGTTCTGGCGCGCGGCAATCCCGACTTCGGCCACGAGAACCGCGACCAGCCGGGCATACTCACGCGCAAAGGCGGCCTGACCACGATGTGTGGCCAGGAACGCCTGTGATGGCGCAAAGTCACCGCGATCGGCGATCGCGTCCTGCGGTGACTCGAGCGTCATCGAGTACTGCCTTAGCGGCTGGTGCGCGAAACGTTCTCGGCGGCCGGGCCCTTCTGGCCAGCGACCATGTCGAATTCAACCGTCTCGCCATCGACCAGCGTCTTGAAGCCGCTGCCCTGAATGGCCGAGTGATGGACGAAACAATCCTTCTGTCCATCGGACGGCGTGATGAAACCGAAACCCTTCGCGTCGTTGAACCACTTGACTGTGCCGGTCATGCGCATCGTAATGCTCCTGAAAAAAATAGTTTGTACTGAAGTCGGAGCACGGCCCTGGGACCTGATGCAAAACGAAACCGACCACATCGTACTCGTGATCAACCTCACGACGGTCGCCACCACCTGGTGACTGCGACACCAACAAAAAAAGAGCCCGCTCGCTTTGGCAGGCCCGTTCTGTCGGAACTTGTCCACGCGTCCAGCACGTGTATCGCTGGGGGAAGTCTACACCGGGCGGTTCCGGGGGACAAGCGCCCCCGGGGACACCCTTTCCCGGCAGGCGCTTCTCAGCGCGGTCCGGATCGATAGTTTGAGGGACCGATATCGGTTCCGGGAGATCGCCGGCTACTTCCCCCCTCACCCCGCCACGCTCTCAATACCCATGCCCTTCACGCGAACCCCACCCCGCGGCACCCGCTGGTTCGATGCGTCCATCGTCGCGCTGGCTCTGGCATCCGTGCTCGTCGTGTCACCCGCGGCCGCGCAACAGGATACCGTCGGACGCGGACGCGATCCGCGCGTCGGACTGGGGGGCGGCTTCCAGGATGCGAAGGACGCCAGTAAGAACATGCGACTCGTCGGTCACGGCGCGAAGGCATCGGGCTGGTTCAATCCGCAGGACCTCGGTGATCTCGGCTTCGCCAATTCCGACCTCGCGTTTCGCGGCACCCTGGTGTTCCAGGGCGGCCGGCGCGGATGGAACGTCTGGGACGTGTCCGACCCGGCCGCGCCGAGGATCCGCGCACAGCATCTCTGCCAGGGCGGAGAGGGCGATCCGTCGGTGTACGGCAACCTGCTCTTCATCTCGGTCGAGGACCTCGGGGGACGGGTCGATTGCGGCATCGAAGGCGTGCCCGACTCGGTGAGCGTCCAGCGTTTCCGTGGCGTGCGCATCTTCGACATCAGCAATCTCGATCGTCCGCAGCAGATCGCCGCGGTGCAGACCTGCCGCGGATCGCACACCCACACGCTGGTCAACGATCCGAAGGACCCGGCCAACCTCTACGTGTATGTGCAGGGCACCGGTCCGGTGCGTTGGGCCGACGAGTTGAAGGGATGCATCGCGTCGCCCGACGACCTGATGTCCTCGCTCTTTCGCATCGAAGTGATCCGCGTGCCACTCGCCGCGCCGGAAAACGCGCGCATCGTCAATGCACCGCGGCTGTTTGCCGACGCGTCGGGCCGGATCGCCGGGCTGTGGCCGGGCGGCGGGCACGGCACGGGCTTTCAGGAAACGGGGCGCACCGACCAGTGCCACGACATCACCGCCTATCCGGCCATCGGGCTCGCGGCCGGCGCCTGCTCCGGCAACGGCATCCTGCTCGATATCTCCAATCCGGCGCTGCCGAAACGCATCGACCAGGTGATCGACAAGAACTTCGCGTACTGGCACTCGGCCACGTTCAACAACAGTGGCACGAGCATCGTCTTCACCGACGAGTGGGGCGGCGGTACGGCGGCCCGATGCCGTGACACCGACAAGATGTCATGGGGGGCCGACGCCATCTTCACGCTCGGCGCCGATCGCAAGATGCAGATGGCCGGCTACTACAAGATGCCGGCGCCGCAGACGGCGACCGAGAACTGCGTGGCGCACAACGGCGGGCTGATTCCGGTGCCCGGACGCGACATCCTGGTGCAGGCCTGGTATCAGGGTGGCATTTCGGTCGTGGACTTCACGAACCCGGCCAAGCCGGTGGAAATCGCCTACTTCGATCGTGGACCAATCGCCGACAAACTCGCGTTCGCCGGTTTCTGGTCCAGCTACTGGTACAACGGCCACATCTACGCATCGGAAATCGGACGCGGGCTCGATGTCTTCGAGTTGATGCCAAGCGAGTTCCTGACGCAGAACGAGCTGGATGCCGCCAAGTCGGTGCGAACCGACGGACTGAACCCGCAGTTGCAGCAGCAGATCCGGTGGCCCGCCAGCTACCCGGTGGCGCGCTCGTACCTCGACCAACTGACGCGCGGGCAGGGCCTGGCCGCCGCGCGCCTCACGACGATCGACGGGCAACTTTCTGCGGCGCAGTATCTCCCGGGCTCGGCGCAGGTGGCCGCGCTCACGAAGCTCGCGACCGAGCTCGATGCAGATGCGCGGCGGGCGGCCGATGCGACGCGCGTGCGGCTGTTGGCGGCGGTGCTGCGGGATATCGCGCGAGCGGCGCAGTAGGGGGGAGACGGGAGAGGGGAGACGGGAGAGGGAAGACGTTCGGGCCTCAGGGCCTCGTCTTCCGTTTCTTGTCTCCCCTCTGCCGTCTCCCGTCTCCCGTCTCTGTCACTCGTACCGAAGGGTCGCCGGCTGGAACGTCCGCCACGAATGCCAGAATTCCTGCGACGCTTGGAGCGGCGTCAATGATCCCGTCGCGCCGCGGCCACTCAGGCCGTACGCACTGACGTCCGACACCAGGGAATCGCCGCGCAGTATGAAGCGCGTGAACGTGTCGGGACGGGCATACGCGAAGAAGCTCGCGTCGTCGCTGGCCAGCACCACCACCACCGGGGTGCTCCCGACGACATCGTTGATCACGCGGTCACGCCGCAGCCGGTTCCAGTCGTACGCCTTGCTCTGTCCATCGAGCGTCAGGCCCACGACCCACGACTTGTCGCGCCACGACGCCGTGTCGGTGCCCGTGAGGCTGCTGCGACTCCGGCCCGTTTCGTAGTCGAACGACTTCGAGTAGCGGTCGCGCAGCGCGGAGTCGGCCTGCATGACCAGCGAGTGCGGGTGCATCTCGAGCCACAACGCGAGCGTGACCTGCACGCTGGGGAGTTCGCGCATCGAATCGCCCTTGTGCGGTCCGGCGACGGCTTCACCGTTCGCCTGTCGCCACCAGCTGCCCGTGCTCGCGTCCTCGAGCATCGCATTGAAGTGATCCATGCCCACCAAGCGGAATCGCTCTTCGCGCCCGTCGATCACCGGTGAGAAGACACGCCCCGTGCGACAGACGGTGCAGAACGTGACCAGCACCGGCTGACCGCCGATGCTGTCGCGCACCTGGTGGTGATAGCCGATGAACTGCACCGGATAAGCGCGCGCGTCGCCGTTGATCTCGATGCCGACCACCAGGCGATTCTTCTCGACGCGGTTCTCGGCGGCCGGCACCATCGTGACGCGCTCGGGAGCGAGGAACATCTGGTCGGCCGCCATCACCATGTTGGTCATGTAGACCACCGCGCCCACGATCACCAGCGTCAGCGGCACCAGCCACCGGCGCCATCCCGGCGTGCGCCACGATGGCACGAGCCCGATCAGCAGCAGGGCGCCGAACAGCGCACGCAACGCCCAGCGCCACGTGTACAGGCCGTACGCGAAGTCGATGCTGCGCACGCGTTGGCTGTACGGCAGCGGCATGATGAACCAGACGTTGGCCAGCTCGAAGAGCGCCAGCCCCAGCGCACCAATCACGAACCACTTCCTCATGTCGACCCGCTCCCGGTTGGTGTCTCGGCCTGCGATGCGGTGTGCGAGCCCAGCGCGGCGCGCACGGCCGGCGCCACGACGGTGCCGAACAGTTCGATCGACCGCATGATATCGGCGTGCCGCATCGGCCCGACACTGAACTGCAGCATCAGGCGATCGTGCGCAAAGAGTTCGTGCTCGTAGAGGATCTTGTCAATCACCTGCTGCGGAGTGCCCACGAACACAGCGCCATGCGGCGAGATCTCCGCCTCGAACTGACGGCGCGTCGGTGGCGGCCACCCGCGCTCGCGCCCGATGCGGCCCATCGCCTCGAGATACGGCGGAAAGGCGAGATCGAACGCGGCCTGTGATGTGTCGGCGATGAACCCGTGCGAATTGATGCTCACCGGCAGCGTGGCCGGATCGTGGCCCGCGCGCCGGGCGGCATCACGGTACAGTTGCACGAGCGGTACAAATCGTTCCGGCGATCCGCCGATGATCGCCACGGCCAATGGCAGTCCCAGCGCCCCCGCGCGCATGACCGACGCCGGTGTGCCGCCCACGGCAATCCAGACCGGGAGCGGTTGCTGCAACGGGCGCGGATACACGCCGCGATGGTCGATGGACGGACGATGCGTGCCCTGCCACGAGACCACCTCCTGATCCCGCAACAACAGCAGCAGGCGCAGTTTTTCGGCGAAGAGCTCGTCGTAGTCGTCGAGATCCTGTCCGAACAGCGGATACGACTCGATGAAGCTGCCACGTCCCGCCATGATTTCCGCGCGACCGTTCGACAGCAGGTCGAGCGTGGCAAAATCCTGGAAGACGCGCACCGGGTCATCGGAGCTGAGCACCGTGACCGCGCTGGTGAGCCTGATCCGCCTGGTGTGGCACGCGGCCGCCGCCAGCACGACCGCCGGCGATGACACGACGTAGTCGGGACGGTGATGCTCCCCCACGCCGAAGACATCAAGGCCAACCTGGTCGGCCAGCTCGATCTCTTCAACCAGGTCCCGCATGCGCTGCGATACGACACGGGGATCACCCGTCATGCGCGGGTCGGTCTCCCCGAACGAATAGATGCCAAGTTCCATCTACTGGCGCTTCACTCGCACGCGATATGCTCCATTGGAGTCCTGTCCCAGCACGGTGACGGTCGTCCCCGCGCCCACGTGTGTGTAGGTCGACACCGGATTGGTTCCAAATCCGAACGTTGCGTCGGCCCACGGTCCGCACTTGTTGAACGCCGTGCCGGACGTTGTGACCCGCGACCCGATCACCTGCGCGGCGCCCTGCCCGCTCGCGATGCGGGCATCGACAACATAGAGCAGAACGCCCTGGGCACAAAGGTTGGCATCCACGCCGAGCGCGTTGCGGACTTCAACCACCAGCGCGCTCGATGCATCGAGCATGACGCCGACCATTTTGAGTCCGCCAGTGGCCTGGTTGGGCGTGATGACCGCCTCGACACCGCCCGCACCGTCCAGGCAGTCGACCTGTTGTTCGTCGATGAACCCGAGCTTGCGCTTCTCCCACGCGAGGAAGTGCCCCGGATTGAACACGTTCGACATGACGCTCCACGCCCCGACGTACTTGAACTGATTGCCGGGGTAGTCGGTGCCGCCCGCAGGGGTGTACGCGTACAGGTCCACCAGGCCCAGCATGTGTCCGGTCTCGTGCGCCACGATGGCCGGGCCGAAGGAGCGCACGTCGAGGCCGAAGGTGACGGCATTGCCGAAGTTCCGCCCATCGGCCACGACACCGGCAGTGGTGCCACCGTTGAACGTCGGCGAGGTGATCTTGGCGGTCGACGGCGGCGTGAAGACGTACAGCGCATCGAACGTGGAGAAGTCGATGCTGGGATTCGTCACCGACAGCACATCCAGCAAGTACTCGCGATGGCCGGCGTAGGTGGTCCAGTCGTACGACGCGAGGGCCCTGGGCATCCGGTACCAGGTTGGGAACGACACCGCCGTGATGTTGATCCGGCCGTAGCTCATGTCGCGGAGCATCTGCAGGCCCGGATTGACAATGCTGGTCATCAGCGAGAGCGGCGTCTCGCTGGCCGCAAGTTCCGGGAAATCGACGTACACCACGGCAATGCGGAGCGGCTGCGTGGCGCGGAGGCTGAGTGTGAAGTCGGTCGCGCCGAGCGAAAAGCGCTGCGTTTGCGCGTTCGGCGCAATGACGCACGCGCCGCTGGGCCGTCCGTTGGCGCGGAAGGTCGCTGGCGCAGCGCCCTCAATGAGTGCGGTGGCCGTCACGTCACCGGCCGTCGGGCTCCACTGCACGCGCGCCACGCCCTGGCTGTTGGTGACGGTGGACGCGGCTGAGAGCGTCCCACCACCGGTCGTCCACGATACGGGCACGTTGGCCATGCCGGTGCCGCCGCTGGTGGCCACGCGCACCGTCAGGGAGTCGGCAAGCGGCCGGCCCACGAGGCCGCGCTGGTCATTGCCGCTCACGACCGCGAAGTTGGCGGTCGGCGCGATCACGGTGATGTTCGCCGATCCGGTGACCCCCTCGCTGGTGGCGCTGATCATCGCCGTTCCAGCCGACACTCCGGTAACCACCCCGCTGCCATTCACCGTCGCAACGTTCGGGGCCGCACTCGTCCACGAGACCGTGCGACCGCTGAGAGTGGCCCCGGCAGCATCGCGGATGACCACCGAAAGCGAGGTGGTGGCACCGACGTCGATCGTGGCCGTCCCCGGTGTCACCGTGACACTCGCCACCTTGGCTGGCGCCGGCGCCTTGGGCTCCGGAGCACTGCTGTCGCCCCCGCCGCAGGCCTGCAGCAGACCAAAAAGGAGCACGCCCGCAACCGGGAGAGCGTACCGAAAGGGGGTCGATCCGGCGATTGGAGTCATCGAAGTGAGGTCGGAGGGTGCCTTCTTCGAAAGGCGCGGAACGCCCGGAGATTCGGTCACGAATCGACGGAGAGGTGAACTTAGCCTGTCGTGTGATCGTCGCCACATTCTCCCGAAGGTCAATGGCAGCGTCGCGGCCACCGGCGCTACGTTCCAAGCGTGGATTATCGCGCGGAGATCGAGACGGCCTTGGGCAGCGGATTCGCCGTGGAGCGGGAGCTCGAGGGTGCCGGCACATCACACGTGTTCGTTGCCGAGGAGCGGTCGCTCGGCCGACGCGTGGTGGTCAAGATGTTGCCCAAGAAGCTGCAGGGCGACGTGAGCGCCCAGCGCTTCCAGCGGGAGATCGCCCTCGCGGCGCGCCTGCAGCATCCGCATCTCGTGCCGCTCCTCACGGCGGGCGTGGTGCAAAGCGAGGGCGTGCCCTGGTTCTCGATGCCGTTCGTGGAAGGCGAGTCGCTGCGCGAGCTGCTCGTTCGGCGCGGCCAGCTTCCCGTCGTCACGGCCGCGCGCCTCATGCGCGAAATCGCGTCGGCACTCGCCTACGCCCATGGACGCGGGGTGGTGCATCGCGACATCAAGCCGG
>CAZPON010000049.1:0-14518 GCA_964588045.1 uncultured Gemmatimonas sp. | reverse complement strand
GGTTGATGTGGCGTGCCTTCGACGAAACGGGACGCCTCGCGTATCCGGACTTCATCGAGACGGTGCTCAAGCTGATGCCGATGTACTGGATGCGCGTCATCGGCGGCACAATGTACCTGGCCGGCATGGCCATTTTCGGATGGAACATCGTCATGACGTGGCGCCGTCGTCCGGCCGCGTACAGCGTGCCGGTCGTCGAGGCCGCGCCGCTGGACAAGGTGTATGTGCCGGCGCCGTCGACAGCACCGGCAGGTGCCTGGGCCCGTTTCGCCGGGGCCGCGTGGCACCGCAAGTGGGAGCGCGCGCCGATGCTGTTCACGGCGCTGACGGTGCTGGCCGTGGTGATCGCTTCGCTGTTCGAGATCATCCCGACGTTCCTCATCAAGTCGAACGTCCCCACGATCGCGTCGGTCAAGCCGTACACGCCGCTCGAGCTGGCCGGACGGGACATCTACATCGCCGAAGGGTGCTTCAACTGCCACTCGCAGATGGTGCGTCCCTTCCGCTACGAAACAGAACGGTTCGGCGAGTACTCGAAGCCGGGCGAATCGGTCTATGAGCATCCGTTCCTCTGGGGCTCGCGCCGTATCGGACCGGATCTCGCGCGTCAGGGAGGCAAGTACCCCGACCTCTGGCACGTGCGCCACTTCGAGAACCCGCGCGCCGTCACGGCGAAGTCGATCATGCCGGCGTACGCGCACCTCCTCAGTAGGTCCCTCGACTTCGAGCAGATCCAGTCGCGCGTCGATGCCATGGTCATGCTGGGTGTGCCGTACGGCGACGCGGTGACCAGCGCGCCGCAGATGGCCCGGGACCAGGCGAACGCCATCGCGGCGGCCATCGTCGAACAGGGCGGGCCCGCGGGACTCGGCGACAAGGAAATCGTGGCCATGGTCGCCTACATGCAGCGACTGGGTCGTGACATCAAGGCGCAGAACACCGCCGGGAGTGCCGGCACCACGCCGGTCGCCGCGCCGGGAGGTTCGCACTGATGAAACTCTCCGACATCATGGGCAACGCCGGGCTTTCGATCTATGCACAGGTTGCGCTGGTGCTCTTCCTCGGCGCGTTCATTGCCATCACCATCCGCACCTGGGCGCCCTCGCGGCGTCGCGAGCTGGACGAGGCCTCGATGATTCCGCTCAATGACGAACTTCCCGTGGCGCGATCCGCATCCGCGCCGCGCACCCAGGAGGGCTGACCCATGGCCACGCGAGATCCGAAGAACAAGGACCCGGAAGTGATGGAGCACGAGTACGACGGCATCCAGGAGTACGACAATCCCATGCCTCGCTGGTGGCTCCTGACGTTCGCCGGCACGGTCATCTTCTCCATCATCTACTACTTCAACATCGGACCGGTCGGCAACGGCAAGGGTCGGATCGCCGACTACGAAGCGGACATGAAGGCCTTCGCGGCGGCCCATCCGGCGCCAACCGGTGACGCCTCGACGGAACAGTTGCTGGCGATGATCGGCAACCCCGACGCGATTGCCGCCGGCAAGGAGAGCTTTGTCAGGAACTGTGCCGCGTGCCACGGCCCCGATGGCGGCGGTCTGATCGGTCCGAACCTTGCCGACAACTACTGGATTCACGGCAGCAGCATCGACAGCATCTATCTCGCGGTCGTCAATGGCGTGCTGGACAAGGGCATGCCCCCCTGGGGCAAGGTGCTCAAGCCGGACGACGTCCTGCGCGTGGTGGCGTACGTGACAACCCTGCGTGGCACCACGCCGGCCAATCCCAAGGCACCGCAGGGTGTCCTGGTTCAGCCTTGAACGTCTCATGAGCGCGTTGTGAGCACGACCGCCCCACCGCGCGCGGGACGGGTCCTGCCGACCCTGAACGAGGACGGAACGCGTCACTGGATCCGCCCCAAGCCCGCTCATGGCGCATGGTGGCACCGGCGGCGCGTGATGGCCTATGCGCTGATGGCGATCTTCTTCGCCGCACCGCATCTCCGCTTCATGGACAAGCCCGTCTTCCTGATGGACCTGCCGCACCGGCAGTTCACGCTGATGGGCTACACGTTCCTTCCCACCGACACGCTGCTCTTCATGTTCGCGATGGGCGCCGGCGTGATCGGGATCTTCCTGCTCACCGCGTTCTTCGGACGCGCGTGGTGCGGCTGGGCGTGCCCGCAAACCGTCTACCTCGAATTCCTCTTCCGTCCCATCGGACGGTGGTTCGATGGCGGCTACACCGGGTCGCGCAACCTCGACAAGCAGCACGCGTGGTTCACGCCGCGGCGTATCGCGAAGTACATCACGTTCTTCCTGCTGTCGCTGTTCGTGTCACACACCCTGCTGGCGTTCTTCGTGGGCACCGGGAACCTGTACGACTGGGTTGCCGGCTCGCCCACGCAACATCCCACCGCGTTCCTGTTCGTGGTCGTGTTCACCGGCATCGTCTGGTTCAACTTCACGTACTTCCGTGAACAGACCTGCCTGATCGTCTGCCCGTACGGCCGGTTGCAGGCCGCCCTCATCGACCGCCAGTCGGTGATCGTCGCCTACGACTACCAGCGCGGCGAGCCGCGGGCCCTGCACGTGCAGAATCGGGACCCGAACGCTGGCGACTGCATCAGCTGCTCCGCCTGCGTGCAGACGTGCCCCACCGGCATCGACATCCGCAACGGTCTGCAGATGGAGTGCGTGCACTGCACGCAATGCATCGACGCGTGCGATGACGTCATGACGAAGATCGGCAAGCCGAAGGGCCTCATTCGCTACTCGTCACAGGATGCGATTGCCGGCGTGCCGCGCAAGCTGCTGCGGCTGCGCACCGTGCTGTATCCGGTGGTGCTCGTCGTGCTGCTGGGTGGCCTGGCCGCCACGCTCGCCACCAAGGCACCGGCCGACGTGACCGTGTTGCGCGCCATCGACGCGCCGTTCACGGTGGAAGCCGATGGTCGCGTCTCGAACCAGATTCGCGTCAAGATCACCAACCGCCGCGGTGCCGATCAGGAGTACATGCTGGTCGTGCAGGGCCTGAACGGCTCCGACCTGACAAGCAGCGACATCACCATTGTGGCCCCCGAGAACCCCCTCATCGTGAAAGCCGGTGCAACGCGCAGCACGAGCATCTTCATCCTGCTCCCGCGCAAGGCCTTCGTGGCAGGCGAGCGACACGTTGGCCTGCAGTTCACCGACAGCAACGGGTACACCGAGATGGTGAGTTATCGCCTGCTGGGTCCCTCCACCGGCAACACACCATGAAGCCCGGCATGGGATGGCCTGTCGGCATCGTGGCAGTCCTGGGCGCGACCATCGTTGCCAACCTGTGGGTCATGCGTGTCGCCAACAGTGATCCGTCGTTCGCCATCGAGCCCGACTACTACCAGAAAGCCGTCGCGTTCGATTCCACCATCGCCACCGAACGACGCAGCCTGGCCCTGGGATGGACAGCCACCACCAGCATCGCCGCAACCGACACCGCCGGCCGGCCGATGCTGACCGTCACGATCGTCGATGCGCAGCGCCAGCCGGTGCAGGGCGCCACCGTCTCGGTTGTCGCCCTCGCCAACGCGCGTGCCAATGACATCCGCACCGCCACACTGCACGAGGTGTCACCAGGCCGCTACCAATCCACACTCGCGGCCAGCTTCGCCGGACAATGGGAAGTGCGGGTCGACGCCGTGCGCGGCGCTGAACACTTTGTTGCCAGCACGCGCACGGACATGACGATCACACGACCCGCGACCGTACCGCCGGTGTCGGTTCCTGACAGCACCACGCACGGAGGCACCGGGCGGTGATCGGTGCAGCGCTCGCGATCCTCACCGCCAGCTTGCTGGGCAGCGTGCACTGCGCTGCCATGTGCGGCGGATTCGTCTGCATGTATTCCAGTGGCACGGGCACCGATGCCGCGACACTGCGCTCCCACGCGCTGTACAACGTCGGGCGGCTCACCTCCTACCTGCTGCTCGGTGCACTCGCCGGAGCGCTCGGTGCCGGCGTAACCCGCGCCGGCTCGACCGCCGGCATCGCGAATGCAGCCATGGTGGTCGCGGGAGCGCTCATGATTGGCTGGGGCATCAGCGCCATCGCCGCCCAGCGCGGAATTCGTCTCGGCTGGGGAGGGCCCGCGATTTCGTCGCGCTGGCAACGCACGCTGGGCCGGCTGCTGCATCATGTGCGTCAGCAGCCCGTCGGCGTGCGCGCGCTGCTCACGGGTCTCGGCACGACGCTGCTGCCGTGCGGCTGGCTGTACGTCTTCGTGGCATCGGCCGGCGGAACGGGAAGCGTGCGCCATGGCATGCTCGTCATGGCCCTCTTCTGGCTGGGCACCGTGCCGGCGCTGGTCGCGGTCGGACTTGGTGCGCAGCGCGTGTTCGGCCCGTTGCGCCGCAAGCTGCCGATGCTCGGCGCGGTCACCGTCATGCTCATGGGTGTGCTGGCACTCAGCGGTCGGTTGGTCATGGCTCCCGATCGCGCCCATGTGCACGGACCTGCTCTGCCCGTGCTGGACGCCGCAATCGTCGACTCCACCGCTGCAACCGACAGTGTCATGTCGCACAAGACGCCCGGCCATGACCACTGACGCGCTTCGCTACGCGTCGGCGCCGCCCGTGACACACGACGGTGCGGCCACCGAGGTCGCCTGTGCGCACTGCGGGCTGCCGGTGCCCAGTGGGCTGATCGACGACACGGCGGAGCGGCAGTTCTGCTGCAGCGGCTGCAGCGCGGTGTTTGCGATCCTGCATGAACACGGACTCGATCGGTACTACGCCTTCGCCGAGCGTCGTGAGACGCCCGTGCGCGCCAGTGGACGCAGCTACGAGGAGTTCGATCATCCTGCGTTCGCTGACCGCTATGTCCGGCAGCAGGCCAACGGGACGTCGCGCACCGAGCTGTACCTCGAAGGCGTGCACTGCGCCTCGTGTGTCTGGCTGGTGGAACGCGTGCCGCTGGTGGTGCCGGGGGTGGTGCGCGCCGAGCTCGATGTGCGCCGCTCACTCGCTGTGCTGGAATGGGACCGGTCGGCGGTGCCGCTGTCGGCCATCGCGCGCACACTCGACCGCCTGGGGTATCCACCGCATCCGTTTCGCGGGGTGGCGCGCGAGGCCATGCGTCGCAAGGAAGACCGTGCGATGCTGGTGCGCATCGGCATCGCCGGCGCGATCGCGATCAACGTGATGCTGGCCGCGCTCGCCCTGTACAGCGGTGAGCTGAATGGCATGGACCCGCAGTTCACGCGTTTCTTCCGGTGGGTCAGTTTCGGGCTGACGCTGCCGGCGTTCATCTGGCCCGGCCGCGTGTTCTTCACCGGTGCGCTCGCCTCGCTGCGCATGCGGTCGTTGCACATGGACCTCCCGATCGCGATCGCGTTGGCGGTGGGTCTCGTGCGCGGCGCGATCAACACGATCACCGATGCAGGGCCCGTCTACTTCGACGGGCTCGCGATCCTCATCTTCGCGCTGCTCGTGGGACGGTTCCTGCAGCAGCGCGGGCAGCGCATGGCCACCGACGCGGCCGAGCTGCTGCACACGCTCGCACCGGTGTCGGCGCGCGTCATCGATGCCGCCGGTACCCACGAGATTCCCACCGACGCACTGCTGCCCGGCATGGTGCTCGACGTGCGCGCGGGCGAAAGCTTCGCCGCCGATGGCACCGTGCTGACCGGATCTTCCACCGTGAACGCCGCGCTGCTCACGGGTGAGTCACGTCCCGTGCCCGTTGTCGCCGGTGCGCGCGTGTTCGCGGGGACACACAACATCGAGTCGCCACTGCGCGTGCGGGTGGAGGAAGCCGGCGAGACGAGCCGCATCGCCAAGCTGATGCGACAGGTGGAGGAGAGCGCGCGTCGCCGGGCGCCGGTGGTGCTGTTGGCCAATCGCCTGGCCGGCATCTTCGTGGCCGTGGTCCTCACCGCCGCGATGCTGACCTGGATCGTCAAGTGGCAGTGGTCATCGGCCACCGCGCTCGATGACGCGATCGCGCTGCTCATCGTGACGTGCCCGTGTGCGTTGGCACTCGCCACACCGTTGGCCATCACGGTGGCGGTCGGTCGCGCCGCTGGCCGCGGCATGCTCATCAAGGGTGGCGACGCGCTCGAACTGTTGGCGCAGCCGGCCACGCTCATCCTCGACAAGACGGGCACGATCACCGAAGGATCGACGGCCCTCGTGGCATGGGTCGGTCCCGAATGGGTGAAGCCCATGGTGCTCGCGCTCGAAGAGGGATCGTCGCACCCGCTGGCCGATGGGTTTCGTCGGGCGTGGACAGCGCTGCGCGACCCGTCGGCTGCCTGTGTCGTGCGCGACGCACGACATGTGGCAGGTGGTGGACTCGAGGGTCTGGTGGACGGTCATCGCGTGCGCATCGGCTCGCCGCGCTTCGTCCGCGAAACGGCGACGAATATCGAGCCCTCCGTGCGCGACGGCCTCGCCGCCATGAACCGCACGCTCACCCCCGTGCACATCGCCGTCGACGGCGTAGTGGTCGCCGCAGCGGGGCTTGGCGACCGCGTGCGCGACGATGCGCGCATCGCACTCGACGCACTGCGCGCGGCGGGCTGGCGCACGATCATGCTGAGCGGCGACGCACCCGATGTGGTGAGCGCGGTTGGCACAGCGCTCGGCTTCGCGCCGGCCGATGCCATTGGCGCCGCATCGCCCGAGGACAAGCTCGCCTTCGTGAAGCGGCTCCAGACGCAGGGCCGCGTCGTGATGGTGGGCGACGGCGTGAACGACGCGGCGGCCATCGCGGCGGCGCATGTCGGCATCGGTGTGCATGGCGGAGCCGAAGCGTGCCTCAGCACCGCCGACATCTACCTCACGCGCCCCGGACTCGCGGCGCTGGTGGAGCTCACCGGCGGCGCGCACAACACCATGAGCGTCATCCGCCGGAACATCACCTTCTCCATTGGCTACAACCTGATTGGCGCGGGAATGGCGATCGCCGGTGTGCTCAATCCGCTGATTGCGGCGATTCTCATGCCGGCCAGTTCACTGACCGTGGTCCTCGGATCCTGGTACGGAAAGTCCTTTTCACGGAGCACGGGGTGAGCGTCATCTATATCGTTCTTCCGCTGGCCCTGATCGTGGTGGCCGCTGCGGTGGTGGCGTTCATCTGGTCGGCCCGCAGCGGGCAGATGGATGATCTGGAGACACCGGCCGTGCGCATGCTGCACGACGACACGGAATAGCGTTTCCATGGTCGAGGCCGGCTGAGTTCTCTGCAGGGGTCCACAGATAACGCCTGCGGCCTTGTCCGGACGCGTCCGGCGGTGGGACATTATCGCCATGTCCATCAAGCCATCTTCGTACTCTTCGTCCGGCGGGATCGAGCGCCGGCAGAATCCCCGGCTCCGCGAACTCGTCGACGAGATGCTGGCGTCGATCCGCGCCGCTGCCAACGTCGACCTGTGGACCGATGAAGAGCGGGCGCGCTACCAGGCGGACATGGCGCGCATCATGGAATCGGTGCGCGAGCACGCCGTCGAGCACGGACGCCGGCCGCGATAACACCACCCGCGCGCCGTTTCCGGCGCGCGGTGTCTATGGCAGCCCGAACTCTTCGCGCGCCTGACGATTCGCGTGTGTCTGCACCACCGGGGCGATTGCACCGTCGCTGTCCTGCTCGGCGCGCCCCATCGCCATCGCGTCCTCGCGACGCTTGAGGAGCACCCAGAAATCGCCGGCGTGCGGATCGGTGCCTTCGTTGGCAGGCAGCAGCGCGTACAGGGCCTTGTACATCAGCGAGAACGCCCAGAACAGCGCCAGCATGTCGGGCAACACCAGCACCACGCGCGTGATCGCGTTGACGTTCGCCACCTGATCGTTGAAGGCCGGCGTGCCGAACGGGGCGAGCACCATCTTGAGATTGATCGCGTAGTTCACGAGCCCCGCAGCCAGGTTCGTCGCACCGATGATGAGCGCCGCCTGCTTGAGTGCGCGCACGACAGTCGGCTCCAGCAGGAGGCGATCCATCGACAGCCGCTTCTCCGGCGTGTCCGGGTCGAGCCCCTGCAGGGCGATGGCCCGCGTGACCGGATACGCCAGGAACGCCGACCCACCGAAGATGATCACCGCGAGCAGGTAACTCGCGCTGTCCTTGAACGCGAACAACGCGCCATCCACGTACCAGAACGCGAGCGCGCCACGCATCACGGCACCGAAGCCGCCGTACGCCGAGATAAAATTGAAGCGACGCGTGAGCACGAACAGGTCGAGCAACACCCACGCCACGGGCACCAGCGCCGCCGCGAGATACGCCGGCAGGGTACCCAGCGGGGCCGTGCCGTACTTGAGAATCAGCACGGGCGCGACCGCGCCGATCAGGATGTCCAGCGTGAGCTTGATGGGCTTCGACATGGCGTGGAATCTTGCCACAGCCGCGCGTCCGGCGGTACCCGTAATCGCCGCAAACGTGGGCGCGTCCAGTCAAACTGACTGACGCGGATGACGCGGACAGGCGCGGATGGCTCCACGTTGGCGACTGATGCCGGCACGCGACCGTGAGATCCGGGGAACTGACTGACGCGAATTGAACCGAGTGGGTCACGACCGGCGTGGTGGTTCCCGCAGTTCACAACTTTGAAGTGTTGAAATCCGTTGCGTCAGCAAGATCTCCCCGCATTCACGGTTCGATTCGCGTCCATTCGCGTCCATTCGCGTCAGTCAGTTGGCGAACCCGGCAGACCCTCGCCATTGCCAGTCGCACGCACGGAGCCATCCGCGCCCGTCCGCGTCATCCGCGTCAGTCAGTGCCCGACGTTCACCGCCCCGAACTCGGCTTCAACCCCAGCGCTGTATTCAGCCACCGGACAAAGGGCGTCATCGCCTGATAGTGCTTCGCCAGCACGTCCGGCAACTTCGCACTCTCGATGTCGGACGGTGCCAACTCGGCGCCCGCGGTGAAGGACTGATAACGCAGCCATGCACCGGCCGGGTGATCCGGGTCGAATCCGCGCGGCATGCGCGTCAGCATCGACTCCTCGCTCAACGGGCCGAAGCGGCGCTTGAACGCGCGATCGTTCACGAGCTCGGCGAACCCTTCGTAGTCGTCGCGCAACGATTCGCGGATGCGATTGAGCGCCGGGCGTGGCGGCATCCAGATGCCGCCGCCGCAGAAGATCTCGCCGGGTGCCATGTGGAAGTAGAAGCCGGCGCCGCCGTGCGCGGCCTCACCACCCACGCCGCCGCCCGAGTCGCGATGGAAGAACCAGCAGGCGGCGTTGGTCTTGTACGGCGACTTGTCCTTCGAGAAACGCACGTCGCGATGGATGCGGAACATCGACTTCTTCGCCGACCCGATGATTTCCGGGATGAATCCGGCGAGTCGCACATCCACCTCGTCGATGAGCAGCTTCATTGGCGCGCGCAGCTCCTGCTCGTACGCGTCGCGATGGTCCTCGAACCATTCCTTGCGGTTGTTCTTCGCGAGGCCGCGCAGGAACGTCATCGCGCGCGGCGTAAAGCCTCGAAACGTGTCCATGCTCAGTGCGCCGGAAAGAGGAATCGGAGGAAGAGTCCCGTGCGGTGTCCCCACGCCCGTTCGTCGTGAAGCGCGCCGTCTGACTCCATGTAGTGCAGGTCGACACCGCTCCGCCAGCCTTTGCGCAGCAGCATGCGGTGCAGCAGGCGGGTGCCTTTCAGCATGCGCGCCTCGCCGGTGCCCACGTCCAGCCAGATCGACTGGGTTGGTTGGCGATGGTCGACCTCCTCGTTGACTTGCCGCACGATCCAGCGATCGTCCCACCACACCGATGGTGACAGCAGCGCGAGCTTGCCGAAGATCGCCGGGTGGGTGAGGCCGAGGTGCAGCGTGAGCAGGCCGCCGAGTGAACTGCCCGCAAGCCCGGTATCGTGCGCACCGCGGCGCGTGCGGTAGTGCTTGTCGATGAACGGCTTGATCTCGTACACCAGCATCTGGCCGTAGCGATCCGCCATGCCACCGGCATCGTGCGACTGGTCGCGCGTGGGCGTGAACTCGTCGATGCGATCACGACCGGCATTGCCGATCGCCACGAGGATGATCGGCTCCACCACGCCGGCATGGATGAGGGCACGCGCCGTCGTATCCACGCCCCATTGCACGCCGAACGGCGACATCGGCAGGTCGTCGAAGACATTCTGGCCGTCATGCAGGTACAGCACCGGGAAACGACGCTGCGGCTCGAGCTCGTACTCCGGCGGCACGCACACGATCAGGTCGTGCGCATGCGACAGGAAGCGCGAACGCACGCGCGGGTAATGATCGAGCGAGCCCACGCGCGTCGGTGTCGGCGTGGTCTCGCTGGTTTCGTCGAGCAGGCCGGCATGCACCATCATGCGTTGCCCACCGGTCAGAACTCGACGAGATCCGGTGGACGCTGACCGGCGACCAGCGCGTCCATGTTGGCCAGCGCGCGCATCCCCATCGCGGTGCGGGTTTCGATCGTGCCGCTGCCCATGTGCGGCAACAGCACGGCGTTCTCCATCTCGCGCAGTTCCGCCACCACCGTCGGCTCCCACTCGTACACATCCAGCCCGGCGCCGGCGATCGTGCGATCGCGCAGCGCGGCCGTCAGTGCGTACTCGTCCACGATATCGCCGCGCGCGGTGTTGATCAGGTACGACGTGGGTGACATCAGCGCCAGCCGGGCAGCATCGATGAGGTGATGCGTCTCCGGTGTCGACGGACAGTGCAGCGATACCACATCGGCGCGCGCCACCAGCGCGTCCACCGACTCCACACGCTCGGCGCCAGCCGGTCCCGCCGTGGCCGGATCGTCGATGCGCACGTCGCGCGGCGCATGGTAGATCACCTTCATGCCCAGTGCTGCCGATGCCCGGCGCGCCACCGCACGGCCGATGCGGCCGTAGCCGATGATGCCGAGCGTCTTGCCATGCGGGCTGCGCCCCATCAGGTGCGTCGGCCGCCATCCCGACCAGGCACCGCTGCGCAGGTGTCGCTCGCCCTCGCCCGTGCGTCGCATGGTCATGAGGATGAGCGCCAACGCGAGGTCGGCCGTGTCGTCAGTGAGCACGTCGGGCGTGTTGCTGATCATCACGCCGGCGCGACGCGCCGCATCCCGCGCAATGTGGTTCACGCCCACGCCGAAGTTCGCCAGCAGCCGCGTCTTCACGCGCGTGTCGAACAGGTCTTCGCGCAGCCGGTCGGTCACCGTGCACAGCACGATGTCCGTCGTGCGCAGCACGTGGCTCATCTGCTCCGCCGTCAGCGCTACGTCGGTGCGATTGAACTTCGCGTCATACCGCGACGCGATGGCATCCTCGACGGCGGCGGGCAGCTTGCGGGTGACCACCACGGTCGGACGTTCGCTGCTCATCGCACGACCCGGCGTGTCACCGTCAACCGCCAGTTCACGCCGGCACGCGCCACGTCGCCAGCGCGGCACCAACGCCGGCACCGAGGCGAATCGGCACGTCGGCATCGGCCAGCGCCATTTCCACACCGCTCAGTGCGCCCGCCAGCGTGAGCGGGTTCATGTCGCCCAGATGGCCAATGCGGAACACCTTGCCCGCAAGCTCGCCGAGTCCGGCACCCAGCGAGATGTCGTACCGCTTGAACGCGAAGTCGATGACCCGCGCCGCGTCGATACCCTCCGGCACCACGACGGCGGTGAGCGTGTTCGACGCAATCTCCGGACGCTTCGCACACTCGCCAAGTCCCCACACGCGCACGGCGGCGCGCACACCGGTGGCCAGCCGACGATGGCGTGCCGCAACAGCCGCCATGCCTTCATCGAGCAGCATCGTCAACGCTTCGTCGAGACCGAACAGCAGCGACAACGCCGGCGTGTACGGGAAGTATCCCCGCGCATTCTGGTCACGCATTGGCCGCAGGTCGAAGTACGAGCGCGGCGTGCGCACCGACGCGACGCGCGCCAGGGCCTTCTCGCTCATGCCAAGGATGCCCAGGCCCGCCGGCAGCATGAAACCCTTCTGCGAACCGGCAATCGAACAGTCCACGCCCCACGCATCGAACTGGAAGTCGAGACTGGCGATCGAGCTGACACCGTCCACGTACAGCAGGGCGGGGTGCTTCGCACGGTCGATCGCGGCGCGAACCGCACCGACATCGTTCGTCACGCCGGTCGCCGTTTCATTGTGCACGATCAGCACGCCCTGAATTTCATGCGCAGCATCGGCCGTGAGTGCCGCTTCGATCTGGTCTGCCGGGGCCGATTCGCCCCACGGCGCCTCGATCACGTCGACCGTGTAGCCCAGGTTGCGCGCCGCCTGGATGAACAGGTGCGAGAACTGCCCGAAGCGCACCGCCAGCAAGCGCGAGCCCGGCTCCAGTGTGTTGATGAGCGACGCTTCCCACATGCCCGTGCCCGACGACGGAAAAACGAAATGCTCGCCGTTCGTCTGGTTCACGACCCGGGGCAGCCGCGACAGGATTGACTGTGTGAGCGCCGGGAACGCCGAGGAACGATGATCTTCACTCGCGCGATGCATCGCGCGCAGGAGCCGATCAGGAATGGGCGTGGGGCCCGGGATCTGGAGGAAGTGCCGACCGGCCATGACGCGTGATCTTCAGGAGGAGGGTTGGGTGTCTTCGGATGCACTGGGCGCGTCCGCGTCCGGCGTGGAGTCACCCGCCGACGGGTCGTCGGTATCCGCTTCCAGTTCCGCTTCCGCCTCGGACTCGCGCTCGGCCTCCGCAGGATCGAGGGTGCGCAGCAAGCGGCGACAGAGCCGGGCCAGCCGGGCGCGCTGCTCGCCTGTGAGGTCGCTCATGAGGTCCACGATCGCGGCCGTGCGCGCCGGCGTGGCATCCTCGAGCAAGCGGGTGCCCGCCTCGGTGAGATGCACGGTGATGAAGCGGCGATCGGTCGCGTGCCGCTCGCGGCGAACCAGCGCGCGGGACTCCAACGCATCGATGATAGCCGTCATCTGCGCCTTGCTGCGGCCCAGCGCTTCAGCGAGTTCCTGCTGGTGCACCGCACCACGCGTGGCAATCGTGTCGAGGACACCGAATTGCGATGCAGACAGGCCGTGCGGATGCACGGCGGCCTCGACCCGCGCGGCCGCGAGACCTGCGGCCCTCTGCAATCGGCCGTACGCATCGAGCGCGCGCCGCCGTTTCTTGTCGCCCTTTCCGCTCATCAGTAGTTCCGTCAGGAGGTCGGGTCGCGCATGACTCGCGCGGACTGCACCTCCTAATCTACAGGAGCAACAACCGTCTGGCGCACATCGCCGCGACACAGCCGGAGACGAAAAGGGAGGCGCTCCCGGACCGGAGCGCCTCCCTTTCGTTACAAACGTCGCGCTTACCCGACGTGCGAATCGAACAGGTCGCGCGTTTCACTGTGCATGAGCACCCACAGCGAGTAGGCGCCGAACAGCGTGCCGAACGGCCAGCGGAAGAGGCGCAGCGCCGAGACGATGATGATCACGTAGCGCGCCCACTGCTGATGATTGAGCAGTCCGAATCCGGCAACGAGTCCGAACAGGCTGAGACAGCCGACGATGAGCGCCGTCACGACGCTGGCAATCGAGCCAACGATCGCGCCCACCAGGCTGCCGGAGAACAGCGAGCCAAGGACGCCGCCCAACAAGACGCTGGCGGCTGCCAGAACCCCGACGGCACTGAACAGCAGGTTGACGATCGCAACGATCTTGATGTGAGTGCGCATGTGGCGAATTCTCCGGGAGATGGAAGAGGACGGAACCCCGTACGTGGCCCCGCCGCCGAAGGATTCGAACCGCCTGCTCGTGTCGATCCGAGACAGCGCTCGTCCCGCCCGGATCTCAGGGCCGCAACTTCCGGCGCCGCAACTGGTCGCCCAGGCTCACCATGGCCACGCCGCTGACGATCACCAGCATCGCCAGCACGGCGCGCCCGGGCAGGCGCTCCCCCGCCAGGGCAACTCCCAGCAACACAGCCACCACCGGGTTCACATAGGCATACGTCCCCACGGCGGTCGGGCTGGCCACAGTCAGCAGCCACATGTAGGTGCTGAATCCAATGAGGGAGCCAAACACGATCAGGTACGCCAGCGACCAGAGCGAGGCTGGCGAGATCGCGTCCCGATGCAACTGCGAGAGCTCGCCGGTGACCGCACTGAGCACGAGCAGCAGCGCGCCGCCGGTCAGCATCTGCATGCTGATGGCCAGGGACGCCGGCCGCGCCAGCTTCGCCGTGCGCGAAAAGAGCGATCCGATCGTCCACGACAACGAACCCAGTGCCAGCACGATCGCGCCTGTAGGATCGACGGCCGCGCTGGACAGATTGCCGTCAACCGGCAGCACCAGGAGCGCTACACCAACCAGGCCAAGCGCGACCCCGCCCCATTTGGCCAGTCCCGCTCGCTTCCCCTGGGCCGTTTCACACAACACCAGCCACAGCGGCACGGTCGCCACGAGCAGTGACGTCATCCCGGAGCTGACCCGTTGCTCGGCCCACGCGACGGCGCCGTTGCCGATGAACAGCAGCAGCGCACCGACAATGGCCGAATTGCGCCATTCGAGCCTCGACGGCGCGGCCGCACCGCGCCAGCGACTGTAGGAGTAGAGCGCGCTGCCGGCGATGAGAAATCGCACCGCCCCCATGATGAACGGC
>CAZPON010000048.1:0-14615 GCA_964588045.1 uncultured Gemmatimonas sp. | reverse complement strand
TGCGGTGCCGTCGGCAGGACGCGCGCCACTGCGGCGAGCAGCGCGGGCGAGGCGGCCACGACACGCGGCGCCCATTGCTCAGGGACCTCGAGGTCGCAGTAGCGCGCTTCGCTGCCGATGACCAGCGTTGCAGGGGCGAGGGTAGCCAGGCGTCGCGCGCCGGCAATACCCACGTGCAGGATGGCTGCTGGCATATGCGTTACGATGGCCGCCGCTGTCGCGGCTGCTGCTTCCACCGGTCCCACACCGCACTCGAGTGTGAGCCAGCCGTCGGGCTGCGCGAGCTCGCGCGCCGTCGCCGCCACCACCAGGATTCGCGCGCGTTCGTGCATACGTTGTGAATTCTACAACGGGGGACGTCTGCAGTGACCGCGAGAGTTGGCCTGCTCGCTTCCCGGACAGTAGCTTTTCCGCACGCTCCTCCCACCGTGAGGTCCCCGTGACCCAGTTCTCGCTGACCGTGAACGGCTCCCCGCGCACGGTCGATGTCAGCCCCGACACTCCGCTGCTGTGGGTGTTGCGCGATACGCTCGAACTGACCGGCACCAAGTACGGGTGCGGCATCGGGCAGTGTTCCGCCTGCACCGTGCACCTCGATGGTCAGCCAGCGCGTTCCTGTCGCACGACCATCAGCGCAGCCGCCAGGCGCAGCGTGCTCACCATCGAGGGCCTGTCGCCCGGCAAGGCCAACGCGCTGCAGCAGGCGTGGATTGCGGAGGAAGTGCCGCAGTGCGGGTACTGCCAGTCCGGGCAGATCATGGCTGCGGCATCGCTGCTGGCCGCGAAGCCGTCACCAACCGACGCCGACATCGATGCCGCACTCGACTCGCACATCTGCCGATGCGGCACGTACGAGCGCGTGCGTCGCGCCGTTCACCGGGCGGCGCGTGGCGTGCAGTCGGAGAGTGGCCGATGACCCCGCGTACGCTGGATCGGCGTGAGTTTCTCATGGTCGGTGGCACGGTCGGCGCGGGACTGCTGATCGGCTTTCGCGTACTCGACGCGGAGTCCCCCGTTGCGATCGATGCACCGGCCGACTTCGCCCCGAGCGGGTACCTGCGCGTGGGGAGCGACGGCGTCATCACGTTGTACGCGGACCACGTCGAGCTTGGCCAGGGCGTGATGACCGCGCTGCCGATGATCGTGGCCGAGGAGCTCGACGCCGACTGGAGCACGGTACGCATCGAGCGCATGCCTGACGATCCGTCGGCGTGGCCGCGCCGCATCATGACGGTGGGAAGCCAGAGCGTGCGCACGAGCTGGGCGCCACTGCGCAAGGCTGGCGCCACGGCGCGCGAGATGCTCATCTCGGCCGCCGCCGCGTCATGGTCGGTGGACCGGGCCGGGTGTCGCGCCGAGAACGGATTCGTGGTGCACGCGGCGTCGGGCCGTCGCGCGGGCTATGGCGAGCTGGCCAACGCGGCCGCACGCATGCCGGTGCCCGGTGATCCGCCGCTCAAGGACCCGAAGACGTTCCGCATCGTCGGCACCAAGCGACCGCGCGTGGACATTCCGTCCAAGACCAACGGCACGGCGCAGTTTGGTATCGATGTGCGCGTTCCGGGAATGCTGGTGGCGACGGTTGTTCGTTCACCGGTGCTTGGCGGGACGGTCAAGTCGTTCGATGCGACAGCCGCCAAAGCAACGCCCGGTGTGAAGGATGTGGTGCAGTTCGAGAGCGGAATGGCCGTGCTGGCCGTGGACACGTGGAGCGCGCTCAAGGGACGCAGCGCGCTCAAGGTAGAGTGGAACGCGGGCCCGAACGCTGCGTTGACGAGCGACGGGATTCGCAAGCAGTTCACCGCACAGTTGGCGGACACGGGCAAGGTGTTCACCGACAGGGGCGATGCCCTCGCCGCCCTCGCGTCGGCCTCGAACGTGGTGACCGCAGACTATGAACTGCCGTTCGCCGCGCATGCCACGATGGAGCCGATGAACTGCACGGCACACGTGCGTGCCGACGGCGTGGATGTGTGGGTGCCCACACAGGCGCCCACGAACTTTCAGGTCATGGCGGCGCAACTGGCCGGCGTGGCTCCGAGCGCGGTGAAGCTGCACGTCACGATGGTGGGCGGTGGCTTCGGACGCCGGTCGCGTCCCGACGTGTTGCAGGACGCGGTCCGTCTGTCGAAGCTGGCTGGCGCGCCGGTGAAGGTCATGTGGACGCGCGAAGATGACATGCGCCACGACTTCTACCGACCGTTCGGGATGCACCGGCTGAGCGGTGCCGTGGGTGCCGACGGCATGCCGGTGGCGTGGACACATCGTCTGGTGACGCAGAACGCGCTGAGCGAAGGGGATACCGTTGGCGGGGCGGCCGACCTGCCGTATGCGATTCCCAACGTGCGCGTCGAGCTGGTGGCGGCGACGTCGGCGGTGCCCGTTGCACCGTGGCGTTCCGTGGGACATTCGCAGACGGGGTTCGTGACCGAGGCGTTTCTCGATGAACTGGCCGCCGCCGGCAAGCAGGATCCCGTCGCGCTGCGGCGGCGGTTGCTGGCCAACGCACCGCGCTACCTCGGTGTGATGGAGCTGGCGGTATCCAAGTCCGACTGGGGCAAGCCGATGCCCGCCGGCTCGGGACGCGGCATCGCCGTGCATGCGATGACGGGAAGCTGGGTGGCGCAGATTGCCGAAGTGACGGTCGTCAACAACGTCATCCGGGTGAACAAGGTGATCTGCGCGGTGGACTGCGGCGTGGTGATCAACCCGGACACGCTTGCCGCGCAAATGGAAGGCTCGATCATCTACGGACTCACCTGCGCGCTGAAGAACGAGATCACCGTGGCCGGTGGCATGATCGAGCAGGGCAACTTCAACACGTATCCGATGCTGCGACTCAGCGAGGCTCCGCGTGTCGAGGTGTACACGGTGCCGAGTGGTGCGGCACCAGGCGGGATTGGTGAACCCGGCGTGCCGCCGATCGCGGCGGCGGTGGCCAATGCCGTATTCGCCGCGACGGGCAAGCGACTGCGGAAGTTGCCGTTTCGGCTGGGCTGAGCAAACACGAGCACCCCCTCGGAGAAACGATGGCCGATCGGCGCACGCGCAGGGAGTTCATGGGCCTCACGGTTGCCGGTGGCGTCGGTGCGTTGACGCCGTCCTGGCTCCATGCGGCGCGGCTCGCGCCCGCGTGGAGTCGTGCCGTCGATCCCGATCTCGTGGTGCTGAACGCCACGGTCTACACGATGGACGCGACCACGCCGCGCACCGAGGCGTTTGCGGTGAGCAACAGCCGCTTCGTGGCCGTCGGCACATCGGCGGCGATGAAGTCACTGGCCGGTCCGCGCACGCAGGTGATCGACGCCAGGGGCATGACGGTGGTGCCCGGGTTCATCGACACGCACAACCATGCCGGCGGGACGACGTTGCTGTATGAGGTGCTGGTGGGCAATCCGTTCGAGGTCGAGTTCGTCACGATCGAGAGCATCGTCGACAAGCTGCGCGCGCGGGCGAACACGACGCCGCCCGGCACGTGGGTTTCGGGCTATTTCCATGACGACACGAAACTGAAGGACAAACGTCAGGTCACCCGGCAGGACCTGGACAAGGTGAGCACCGAGCATCCGGTGGTGGTGCGGCATCGCGGCGGGCACACGGCGTTCTACAACAGCAAGGCGTTCGAGCTGGCGAAGGTCACGAAGGACACGGCGCCGCCGGCGGGCGGCACGTTCGACACGGATGCCACCGGGGAACTGACGGGCCGCGTGACCGACCGCGCGATGGGCATGCTGAACGGTGCCGGCACGCGCCCCCAGTTCACCGCCGCCGAGCGGGACAAACGCGAGCGCGACGGGGTGGCGCATATCTCGACGCAGTTCGCGCGCTACGGGCTCACGACGGTGCATCACGAAGGCGGCAACCTGGCGGCCATGCAGGATGTGCGCGCCCGTGGTGACCTCAAGCACCGCATCAACTACGAATCCAGCGGCACGGTGCTCGATGGCATGATCGCGAGCGGCATCAAGAGCGGCTTCGGTGACGACTGGATCCGTTTCGGCGCGACGTCGGAGCACACGGTGGATGGATCGTTCTCCGAGCGCACGATGTCGATGAGCGTGCCGTTCCCGGGCACGACGTACACGGGCAACGTCACGGAAACGCAGTCGACGCTGGACGCCTGGGTGGAGCGTGTGCATCGCGCCGGCATCCAGGTGAACTGCCACGCCAACGGCGACGTCGCCATCGACATGTACCTGACCGCGTTCGAGCGTGCCTTGCAGAAATTTCCGCGTGCGAATGCGCGGCCGAAGATCACGCATTGCACGCTGATCACGGACGACCTGGTGCGCCGCATGAAGGCCCTGGACGCCGTCCCGTCGATGTTCACGACCTATGCGTACTACAACACCGACAAGTTCCCGTTCTACGGCGAAGCGCTGATGAAACGCATGATGGCGTTTCGCACGCTGCTGGACGCCGGGATTCATGCGGCGGCCGGATCGGATTTCAGTCCCGGCCCGTTCGCACCGCTGATGGGCATCCAGGGCATGGTGACGCGGACGGGCTGGGATGGCACGTCCTGGGGGCTCAACCAGCGCATCAGCGTGAGCGAGGCCATCCGCGTGAACACGCTCAACGGCGCGTACGCGGCACACGAGGAGCACATCAAGGGATCGATCACGGTCGGCAAGCTGGCGGATTTCGTGATGCTGGCCGATGATCCGCACACGGTGAAACCGGAAGCGATCAAGGACATTGCGATCGTGCGCACCGTCGTTGGCGGTGCGACCGTCCACGAGCGGGCATGATCCGGCTTCGGCGCGCGACGATGGACGATGTCCCGACGCTGGAGCGCTGGGACACGGATCCCGACGTCATCGCCTGCTCCACCGATGACGACGACATCGAGCGCGCGTTCGGCGGCCTCGACTGGCGCGATGAACTGGAGCAAGGCTCGGAGCTCAGCTACCACCTGATCGCCGAACTCGACGGTCGCCCGATTGGCGCCATGCAGATCATCGATCCGCACGAGGAGCCGACGCACTACTGGGGTGACATCGAGCCGAACCTGCGTGCCATCGACATCTGGATCGGTTCACCCGACGATCGCGGCAAGGGATACGGTGCAGAGATGATGCGCCTGGCACACGAGATATGCTTTGCCGACCCGCGTGTCACCGGCATCGTCATCGATCCGCTGGCGAGCAATACCCGCGCCCACGCGTTCTATAGGCGGCTGGGCTACGTGCCCGGCGAGCTCCGCGCGTTCGGCGATGATGTCTGCCTGGTGCACACGTTTTCCCGTGAGCAAGCGCGGGCGGCAGGTGGATGAGCGTGGTCCGCAGCACTACGGCAGCTTGGACGCGAGTGAGCGTCATTGAGTCGCCGCGCGACTATCGCGCGCCCATATGGACAATGCGAACGCCGTAGCGCAATGCGAGGGCGCCTGCGGCGTCCGGCGGCACCAGCGAGAGCGCCGTAGCGAGTGCGTCGGTAATCGCCGCCGATGCACCGATGACCGTGACGGCACGTCCATCGGTCGCGCCGCGACCACTGCGTGGAACGATCACATGGCTTTCACGCGCACCGTCCGCGTGAATGAGCGACTGTTCCGATGGCCCGGACGTGCTGACCGCGCCCTCGGTCAGCACCAGCACCGTGTCTCCCTGCGCGCGCGGCACGTTGATCCGCCAACCAGCCGTGCCAGCCGGCGCGCCATACAGCGCGATGTCGCCGCCCGCCGCGATCAGCGCGGCCGGCACTCGCCGCTGTTTCAATTCAGCCAGGGCCTGATCGATGATCCATCCCTTGGCGATCGCGCCGAGGTCGAGACGCATGGAGTCGCGCGCGAACCGCACGCGGTGGCGGACGGTGTCAAGTTCGACGAGCTCATGCCCGACCCGCGTCATGGCGGACGCGCGGGCCGAGTCGGGTATTGGCCGACCGGTGCGTTGCGCCTCGCGCCAGAGAGTGGTCAGCGGGCCGACGGTCGGATCGAACGCCCCATGACTTTCGCGCGCGACATCGAGCGCCAGGGCCAGGACCTGGCAGAGTGCCGGGCTCACTGCGATCCATGTGCCGCGCGGATGCACCTCGAGCCGCCGGACTTCACTCGTGGCTCGCCAGTCCGACAGCACACTTTCGAGTGCCGCAATCCGGTCGAATGCGGCACGCGCGGCCTGCTCATTGCGCACTCGATGTGCCGTCGCGTCCTCTGCCGTGAGCACGATACGGACTTCGACGCCAAGGTGCACCTCGCGGTACTCGGCCGGTTCCCCCTGTGCAGGAGCCCCGCGAGGCAGCAAGTTCACTGCAAGAATCGCTGCAAGAATCGCTGCCACCCGCCACGTTCGTCCGCGCATCGAAGCCCGCTTCGTGATCAGCCTCCTGAACCGCCTCGCCAGCAATGTACCGCTGTTCACCCGCATCGCGGCGAGCGTCGTGCTGGCGTGGCCCCTGTCGGGCGCGGTCGCGCAGGCGCCGCCGCGCGTCGTCGATTCGCTCCCCGGCCAGCGCCTGCGATGGGAGCTCGCAGCCGTTCCAGGCGGCGAGGTTACGGTGCCTGGTGCCGCCGGTTCTGTGCGCGTCGCGGTCGAGCCGTTCCTGATCGGCGTGACTGAGGTGCCGTGGGAGCTCTATGACGTGTTCTACCTGCGCCTCGATGTACCGCGCGACGAGCGCACGCAGGTGGATGCGGCGTCACGCCCGTCGCGTCCGTATGGTGCACCCGACCGCGGATTCGGGCATCGCGGGTGGCCGGCGATCTCGCTCACCCACGGTGCCGCGGTGCGCTTCGCGGCGTGGCTGTCGGAGAAGACCGGCAACCAATACGCTGTTGCCACCGACGCGCAATGGCAGCGCGCGGCCGATGTTGCACTGGCCGGGCTGGACCGCGAGGCGCTCCAGCGAATCGCCTGGCACACATCCAACGCCGAGGGCGCCACGCATGCCATTGCCACGCGCGACGCCGACCGACTTGGCCTGCACGACCTGCTGGGCAACGCAGGCGAGTGGGTCACCGGAAGCGATGGCACACCGTGGCTCCGCGGTGGATCGTACCTGACACGACCCGACTCGTTGTCTGGCATTACGCGCGAACGCCAGCAGCCGAGCTGGAACCAGACTGACCCGCAGGACCCCAAGAGCCGATGGTGGCTATCCGATGGCTCATTCGCCGGCCTACGCCTTGTGAGGATACCGTGACCGTTTCCCGCCGCACCTTCGTTGAAGCGTCGAGCATCGCGCTCGCCGCCATGGCCATGCCTCGTCGCGCGTTCGCCATTGGCCGTCGCACGGCCGATCCCATTCGCATCGGCGTGATTGGATGCGGCGGCCGCGGCTCCGGCGCAGCGCGTGATGCCGTACGCGCCAGCGACAATGTCTTCATCACCGCGCTCGGCGACCTCTTCCCCGATCGGATGGCGTCGGCCCGCGCGGGTTTCGAGAAGACCGTCGCCGCCGATGCACGCTTCGCCGCGGCCTGGAAGGTGACGGACGAGCGCTGCTTCACCGGATTCGATGCGTACAAGCAGGTGCTGGCCACTGATTGCGACCTCGTGATCCTGGCGACACCACCAGGGTTTCGCGCCGAGCATCTCACCGCCGCCGTGAACGCCGGCAAGCACATCTTCACCGAGAAGCCGGTGGCGGTGGATGTGAAGACGGCGCTGGCGGCCATCGCCGCTGCCGACGTCGCGAAGTCGAAGGGGCTTGGCATCGTCGCCGGCACGCAACGTCGTCACGACCCGCGCTACGTGGAGACGATCCAGCGCATTCACGACGGCGCCATCGGCGAGGTGATCAGCGGGCAGGTGTACTGGAACCAGGGCGGACTCTGGAGCCACGCGCGCAAGCCCGAGTGGAGCGACACCGAGTTCCAGCTTCGCAACTGGCTGTACTACGCGTGGGCGTCGGGAGACCACATCGTCGAGCAGCACGTGCACAACATCGACGTCGCGAACTGGGTCATGGGCGGCCATCCGGTGCGCGCCATCGCCATGGGTGGCCGGCAGACGCGTACCGATCCGTTGTACGGCCACGGGTTCGACCACTTCGCGGTGGACTTCGAGTACGCCGACGGGCGACGCGTGCTCTCGATGTGCCGGCAGCAGGACGGCACGGCCAGCAAGGTTGGCGAGATGTTCCACGGTACGCTCGGCCGCAGCAACGCCTACGACACGATTGAAGGCAAGAAGCCGTGGAAGCATGCCACGTTGGAAGGCATGAACCCGTACGTCGAGGAGCATCGCGACCTCGTCGCCAGCATCCGCGCCGGGAAGCCGCTGAACGAAGGCCGCCAGATCGTGGAAAGCAACCTCACCGCCATTCTCGGTCGCGAGGCCGCCTACACCGGGCAGTCGCTGACGTGGGATGAGCTGATGGCGTCGAATCTGTCCATCCTTCCACCCGCGTACGCGCTGGGTCCGCTGGCGACACCGGCGGTACCGACGCCGGGTGAGACCACGCTGCAGCGGACGTTCAGCGAGGGCTGGTGAGATGAAGCGGCGCGACTTCGTGAAGACTGGTGCGGCGGCGGCCTTCACCATGGCGGGAGTCGATATGCGCATGGGGGACTCTCCAGGCAACGCGCCGCCGTTCGCCCTCGACTATGCACCGCATTTCGGCATGTTCCGCCAGAGCGCCGGCGCCGACCTGATCGACCAGTTGAAGTGGATGCACGAGCAAGGGTTCCGCTCGCTCGAGGACAACGGCATGCGGGGTCGTCCGGTGGCCGAACAGGAGCGCATCGGCACGGAGCTCCGGCGGCTGGGAATGCGCATGGGCGTGTTCGTGCTCAATCCCGACACGGCGTGGACAATGACGTTCGCGGCAGGCGAGTCGTCGTTCCGCGACTCGTTCCTGAAGGACGTCGACGCATCGATCGAGGTGGCGAAGCGCGTTGGCGCGACGTGGGCAACGGTGGTGATGGGAACGATCGCGCCGAAACTCGAGCCGGAATACCAGACGGCGAACGCGGTGGAGATCCTGCGACTGGCGGCGAAGCGACTGGAGCCCCACGGCATCGTGATGGTGCTGGAGCCGCTCAATCGCCGCGATCACCCGAACCTGTTTCTCACGCGCATTCCGCAGGCCTACCAGATCTGCCGCGCCGTCGATTCACCGTCGTGCAAGATTCTCTTCGACATCTACCACCAGCAGATCACGGAAGGAAACCTCATCCCCAACTTCGACCAGGCGTGGGATGAGGTGGCGTACGTCCAGGTCGGGGACAATCCCGGCCGCAAGGAACCCACCACCGGTGAGATCAACTACGCCAACGTCTTTGCGCACTTGAAGCGCAAAGGATTCACGGGCGTAGTGGGCATGGAGCACGGCAACGCGAAGTCAGGCCTCGATGGAGAGAAGGCGGTGGTGGCGGCCTACCGCGCGGTCGACCCGAAGTAGCGCTGGCGGGCAGCGCGCGGATCAGTTCGACGCGACCTTGCTTTTCGGCTTCAGCCGCGCGTCGTAGAACTCAATGATGCGCTTCTGCATGTCGACGAAGTCTTCGGCCGTCGCCGTGCCGCCACCGTGGCCGCCGTTGGAGTAGTTCACCCAGATGCACTCCTTCCCGAGCCGCCGCAGTGCGTAGTACATCTCGCGCGTGTTGAGCGCGGGCACGTTGGAATCCTGCTCGCCGGTCACCAGCATCAGTGGTGTCGTGATGCGATCGGCGAACATGACGGCCGAGTGCGCGACGTACTTCTGCGGTTGCGCCCACATCGACGCACCGATGCGATCCTGCGTGCGTTCGGCGGCGTTCACGTTGCGCACGCCAAGGCGCGGGCTGTCGGTATAGAAGCTGATCATGTCGACCTTGCCCGAGATGTTCACCGCCGCCTTGAAGCGATTGGTTTGCGTGATGAGCAGGTTGGTGGCATAGCCGCCGTAGCTCTGTCCCTGCACGCCAAGCCGTGCCGAGTCGGCGACGCCCATCTCGATCAGCTTGTTCGCGGCGGCCGTGACACCCTTGGCCCACGCTTCGCCGGGATATCCGATGTCGAAATCCACCGATGGCAGTGCGACCACGTAGCCGGCACCGGTGAGCACGTTCGCGCGGATGTTGAACGTGTCGTCGAAGTATTCCTCGTAGATCTCGAACACCGTCGGATACGTCTTGCTCCTGTCGTAGTCGGCGGGATAGTACACGACCATCTTCTTCGGGTGGCCGTCGGCATCGAGGAACGTGACCAGTTCCGTCGGGCCAATCTTCCGGGCCGACAACTGCGGATTGGTCTCCACCAGCCGCCGCACGTCACTCAAGTCCGTGCTGGCAGCATACAAGTCGGCCGGCCGGTTGCCGGCCGCGATGTTCATGATGATGGTCTTGCCGTCCCTCGACAGGCGGAACTGCGAGTACGCGCGACCGTCCTTGACGAGCTCCTTCAGCTCCTTCGTGGGCCGATCGTAGCGCAGGATGCCGCGTTCCCACTTCTGCCGCGAGGCCGAGGTGAGGAAGATCTGGCGCCCGTCCGCACTCCATGCTGCGAACGTGACCCGCGGAAGTGTCGCGCTGGAATCGCTGGTCGCGACCACCATGTCGCGCGTACCCGTGCTGGCGTCGGCCAGCCACAGGCCTTCACGGTTGGAGACGAGCACGGCGTCAGCGGTCGGGCTGTAGCGAACCACGGTGAATCGCCCGGCCGCGGCGCTGTCTCGCGCCGCTTTCGACGTATCCGGCGTTTCGCCACGACGGGGTTCCGGCGCGCCGGCAATGAGCTTCCTCGTGGTGTCGCCGATGCTGGCAACGTACACACGGCCACCAGTGGAGTACGCATAGCGCTTGCCGTCGTCGGCCCACTGGATCTGCATGCCCCTGGTCGTCGCATGGAGCACGCGTTCCACGCCGGCCGAGTCGCGCACACGCAGGGATGTCTCCGGGCCACCGAGGCTTTCGTAGTCCGTCTTCGTGACGATGTCCTTCGCGTACGTGATTGCGCTTCCGTCCTCGGCCAGCGTGTAGCTGGTCACTGCCTGCTCCGGCACCCGCTCACGGGCCTGACCGGTCGCGACATCGAGCGTCATGACGCTGCGCACGTTGCCTTCGCGGCGAATCGCGTCCCACGCGAGGAACGGATCCTTGCTCGACTGCACGAACACGGGCGTGACACCGGTCATGGCGGCGAACGTCTCGCGCACTTTCTTGCGCCACTCCTGCGTGTGCGTGGTGAACACGAGGCCCTTGCCGTCGGGCGTCCAGCGCACATCGCTGTTCTCGGCCACGTACTTGCCCGTCGGCAGCTTGAGCGTCACCGCCTTGTTCGTGGCCCTGGTCCAGACCACCGGCTCGTACACGTTGCCGTTGAAGACCAGCATGGCGAGCCGCGCGCCGTCGGACGACCAGCGCATGCTACGCACACTCTTCTTCTCGGCGAAGATCGGCGTTTGCTGACCGGACCGGGTATCGATCAGGAACACGCGGGTGAGTGCTCCGCGCACATAGGTGGGATCACCGTCGCGCCGGAAGTCCTGGCCGAACGACTCTCGCCGTATCGACGAGGTCGCGGCGATGTAGCGGCCGTCGTCGGTCAGGTCGCCCACCGTCCAGGTCATGATGCCAAGCACGTCTTCCGGAACAAACGTATCCTCGGCGCGTGGTGCGGGGATCAGCGTGGCAAGCGCGAAGGCGGCGGCGATGGAGAGGCGCATGGCAGGCGACGGCAAGGGGACCGGCGATTCGGCCGGAGGCGTGCAGGCTTCAGAATGTGGGGCGCGTTGGATCCAATCCGCAACAACGGATACTGCGGGACACTGCGGTCACCCGGATCGTGCGACCAGCAGCTCGCGAACGGCATCGTCACACGCTGCGAGGCAACGCGACAAACCGTCCGGCGTGTGATCGCCCATGTGCCCGATGCGAAACGTGCGCTGCTTGAGCTGGCCGTACCCGCCGCCGATGACGAATCCGCGTTGCGCGACGGCCTTCACCACGGCGTCGCCGGTCAGTGGCTCCGGCACTGTCACTGCCGTGACGGTGGTGGAACGCTGACCGGCCGGTGCAAACACCGAGAAGGGCAGGTAGGTGGACGCTGCCAGTGCAGTGACCCAGCGATGCGTCATGGCCGCCATGTCCGCATGACGCTGCCAGCGGGCTTCGATGGTTTCCTGCGCGATGGCGTCGCACTGCGCAGCCGTCGCGTACAGCAGGGAGAGCGCCGGCGTGTTGGGCGTCTGGTTCTTGTGCACGAACTGCTCGAACTCCACCAGGTCGAAGTACAAGCCTCGTGATGCGCCGCGAACCGCCTGCGCGATGAACCGTTCCGACGCCACGCCGAACGCGAGTCCCGGCGGCAAGGCGAGCGCCTTCTGCGAGCCGGTCAGGACGAAATCGATGTCCCAGGCATCGGTTTCGACCGGCACGCCGGCGAGTCCGGTCACGGAATCGACAAGCAGTGCCGCGCCGTGACGATGGGCCAGCTCGACGAGCGGTGGCAGGGCCGTGAGCGCGCCGGTGGAAGTCTCGGAGTGGACAACGGTGACGGCGGCGAACGCGCGCGAACGCAGCGCTTCCCCGACCTGATCAAGGTCGGCGACCTGTCCCCACGGTGTCATGAGCTCATGCACGTCGCGATCGCACGCCTTCGCGATCTGTGCGAAGCGCTCGCTGAACGCGCCGTTCACGAGTGCGAGCACAGGGCCCGGCGGCGAGCAGCGCACGGCGGCCTCCATGAGACCGGTGGCCGACGAACTCGACACATACACCGGTCGCGAGGTGCGAAAGATCGGGCGCAGCCCGGCCTGGATGCGTGCGAAGAGCGCCTCGAATGCAGCGCCGCGATGCGGCAGCATTGGTGCCAGCATGGCCTCGAGGATCGGGCGTCGCACCTCCGTCGGTCCGGGAAGGAAGAACGTCCCGAAGTCAGGTGTCGTCATGGTCGGCCTCGAACAACAATGAGTGCAGCGCCGCGAAGTCGTGCGCTTCGGCATCGGCGACTGCAACGACCGTCGGCCGGCGAGCGACACCGGTGTACGCAATGAAGCCATCGGTGACCCCGCGCGCGGCTGCATCGGTCGAGCCGTCGCCGATCATCACCGATGGACGCGGCAACGCGAGGTCCGACAGCACGATCGCCTTGCCCTGTTGCGTGGCAAGCGGCTGCCGGCCATCGAGGGCGACGTAGTGACCCGCGTCGTCGGCGACGAGGGAAACGGCGTGCAGTCGCTGGGGCGGAATGCCGAGGTCGTACGCCAGCGGCAGCAGCGCAGCCCGCAGCCCGCCGCTCATCATGTGCACTTCGCAGCCGGCTTTGCGCAGGGCTTCAACGAGCTCCACCGCGCCGGGTTGCACGGCGCGGCGATACGCGTCGCCGAGTGCCTCGAGTTCCGATGACGTCGGTGCGATCGAACGCAGCCGCTGCACATACACGGCTTCGATGGGCATCTCGCCCGCCATCGCGCGCGCGGTCAGGTCGGCGCACGCCTGGGCCACCTCGGGGCCGCGCAACGCCGCCAGCCAGTCGATGCCCTCGATAGCCGCCAGGGTGGAGTCGACATCGAAAATGACGGTTGCGAAACGCAAGCGCGCGGGCGGCCTCACAGCACGTTCCCCGGCGCCAACAGCCCGAGCGGATCGAGCTCGCGCTTGAGCGCCTGCATGACGCCCAGTTGCAGCGCACTCGCCTGCATCGGCAACCACCGCCGCTTGAGCTTGCCGATGCCGTGTTCGGCCGCCACGGTGCCGCCCATCGCCAACACCTCGCGCAGTGTGGCTTCCACCACACGCTCGACCCGATGGAGCTCGTCGGCGTCACGCGCGATGAAGTTCTGGTGCGGGTGTCCGTTCCCGGCGTGGCCGTATGCGACGCCCTGCGACACACCGTGCGCGCGGGCGATGTCGCGCGCGCGATGCAACGCCTCCGCCAGCCGCGGATAGGGCACGGCCCAATCGGTGGACACCTTGCGGCCGCCGCCGGCGCGAAATGCGGCACCGCGCTCGTTCATGGTGGACGGAATCGCGTGGCGAATGCGGCGCGCCTCACGCAACGCGGCCGGCGAGTCGTACACGCGGATATCGCCGGTGTGGGCATGGTGCGCTTCGGCCAACGCCAGCCACGCATCGAGCGGCAGCGCGTCATCACCCTGCTCGGTCGCGCCGGTCTCCTCGACGTACACCAGTGCCTGCGCCTCCGGCGCCCACGGTGCGCCGCCATCGGCGTGTCGTGCAATCCCGAAGGCGAGCACATCGAAGTATTCGAGGCACCGCGCGTGCACGGCCGGGCTCCGTCGTGCATCGACCACGAACGCCAGGGCGTCGGCTTCGCTGCGAAACGGCACGGCCAATCCCAGCACCTGCGCCGGCAGTGGCTGCAGCATGAACTCCGCCGCGACGACTACGCCGAGTGTCCCCTCGCTGCCCACGAACCAGTCGACCTGATCGTGCGTGATCGGATAGCCAACGGTGTTCTTCTCCAGCACGGGCCGGCGCAGTTCATGCAGGTCGCCGTTGGCCAGCACCACGGTGAGCGAACGTACATGCGGTCCGGTCGCGCCGTATCGCAGCGAGCGGGCGCCCGATGCGTTGCAGGCAATCGCGCCACCAACGGTGGATTCCTCTTCACTGGTGGGATCGGGGGTAAACAGCAGGCCTTCTGCCTCGGCCGCGCGACGCACATCGGACACCAGCACGCCAGCTTCGACGCGGATGGTCCGCGACGCACGATCGAGATCGAGCA
>CAZPON010000047.1:5966-14746 GCA_964588045.1 uncultured Gemmatimonas sp. | reverse complement strand
GGGTCGAGCGAGAACGACACGAACAGCGACACCAGCACGGAGCAGGCGATCGTGAGCGCAAACGGCTTGAACCACTGCCCCGACTCGCCCTCGAGGAACGCGATCGGGATGAACACCGCAATGATGGAGAACGTCGTGGCCGCGACGGCGAGCCCGATTTCATCGGTGCCCTCGCGTGCCGCCGTATAGTGGTCTTTCCCCATCTCCACGTGTCGCACGATGTTCTCGCGCACGACGATGGCGTCGTCGATCAGGATCCCGATGGCGAGGGACAGTCCCAGCAGCGACATCGTGTTGAGCGTGAAGCCGAACGCCCACACCGCGATGAAGCTGGCCAGCACCGACACGGGCAGGGCAAGCCCGGTGATCACCGTGCTGCGCCACGAGTTGAGGAACAGGAAGACGACGAGCACGGTGAGCAGCGCACCCTCGATGAGGGCGCTCTGCACGTTCGCCACCGAGTTCTCGACCCGCTCGCCCTTGTTGCGCACGACATCGAGCTGCGCTCCCGGGGGCAGTGTCAGCCGCAACTGCTCAACCTTCTGCTCGACCGCGGCAGCCACCGCGGTCGTGGAGTAGCCGTTGGTCTTCTTGATCTCGATGCCGACGGCGTCCTTTCCGTTGAACAGCGCCATCGTGCGCTGCTCCTCGGTGCCATCAACCGCCGTTGCCACGTCACCGAGGCGGACGATCCGTCCACCCCGTTCGGCGACCACGAGCTGCATGAAGTCGGCCGGACCGTCGAGGCGACCCTGCAGGCGAATGGTGCGCTCGTCAAGGGCGCCGGTCACGCGTCCCACGGGCACCGCAAGATTGCCCGCCTGAAGCGCCACGACGACCTGCGGCACACTGACGCCGGCGGCCTGCAGGCGCCGCGGATCGAGATTGACGGTGAGCTCGCGCTTCACGCCGCCCGACACCGTGACATCGGCAACGCCTGGAATCGACCGCAGTTCACGCGTGACGCCGGGATCGGCGATCAGCGTCAGCTGCGCCGGTGACAACGAGGTCGAGAACAGCGACAACGTCATGATCGGGAAGTCGTTCGGGCTCATCCGCTTGTGGATGGGCTCTTCCATCTCCTGCGGAAGGTCCTGGCGCTTGAGGCTGATGGCGTCGCGGATTTCCTGCGTCGCCTCGGCCAGCGGCTTGGAGAACACGAACTGCGTGATGATCGTGGCAAAGCCGTCGCGCGCCTCACCGTTGATCGACTTCACGCCGGAGATGGACTGGATCGCTTCCTCGACCGGCTCGAGCACTTCGCGCTCGACCTGCTCGGGCGACGCGCCCGGATACACGATCGTGGTGACGACGACTGGCGGCGAAACTTCGGGGAACTCGTCGGTCTGCAGTTTCAGCAGCGCGACGAGCCCGAAGCCCACCAGCGTGAGCACCGAGACGACGGTGATCAGCGGACGCTTGATGGCAAAATCAGAAATGAACATGGTCGACCCGAATTGTCGTGTGTCGCGTGCGAAATCAGTCGTTCTTCACCGGGGTCGCCGGCGCATCCGTCGGCGACGACACAGCCACCGACGCGCCCACGGTGATGCCGCGGGCCGCGCCAAGCAGCACCGTGTCCCCACCGGCGAGTCCGGTGCGCACCTCAAGCTTCTCCGCCCCCTCGTCGCGCATGCCCAGCGTCACGTCCACGCGCTCGACCTTGCCGCCCTTGAGACGCATCACGAACGCCGTGATGCCCGTCTGGTCCACAGCCTTCTCCGGCACGAGGATGCCCACCCGCTTCTCGGTGGCGACGCGCCCTTCCACGAACAGGCCGGCGACCAGCGCGTTGCGGTCGTTCGGCACGGACGCGAGCAACCGCACCTGCTTGGTTTGCGGATCGACCATCGGGCTGATGCGCGTGACACGACCTTCGAGCTGCCGGTCGGAGCCGTTCACGGTGAACAGCACGGGCGCCCCAACGCGCACGTCGGCGAGTGCCGACGTCGGCACGGAGGCCTCGACCTTGAGGCTGCGCGGATCGATGACGGTGAACAGCGCCGCGCCCGGCGCGACGATGTCACCGGGGCTCACCGACTTCTCGGCCACGATGCCCGCGAACGGCGCCCGCACGGTGGCGTTGCGCGCGTTCTTCTCCGCCATGCTGAGGCGCGACCTGGCATCGGCCAGTTGCGCTTGCGCCGCCAGGTCGGCGCGTTCGGCGCCTTCGACATCGCGTTCGGCAATCGCGCCGGCCGCGACCAGTGTTTTCGCCCGCTTGAGTTCGCGCGACGCCTGGTCGGCCGCCACGGTGGCCTGCGTCACACCCAATCGCGCCGACAGCGCGGCGTCCTGCAGCACGGCATCGTCGATGCGCGCCAGCGACGCGCCGGACTCGACGTGCTGTCCGGCATCGACGTACGTCTGCAGTACGGCCCCCGCCACTTCGGCGCGAATGCGCGCCTCGCGGTCGGCAACGAGCGTGCCCGAGATCGCCGGCCCGCTGCGCAGCGTGTCGGCGATGGCCACCGCGATGTTGTCGGGACCGATCATCTGCACGGCCGGCGCGGTGTTCGCCACCGCTTCCTGGCTCCGGTTGCACGCGGCGAACAGCACGGCACCGGCAACGAGCACAACGGCGCGCGACGCCGTCGAAGAAATGGCAGGCGCCATGCGGCGCATCGAGGTCATCATGGATTGAAGCCGGTTGACGTGGTGGAGCCGCCCGAGAGCGGAAGGTTGCGCAGCAGTTCGAGTCGCTTGCGGGCGACTTGCACATCGCGCGCGGACCGCGCGCGGTTGGCGAGGGCCTGCTGCAATTGCACGCGTATTTCCAGCAGTTCGAGTTGCGACGAGATCCCTTCGCGGAAGCGGATTTCGGCGATCTCGTATGCGCGCTGCGCCTGGTCGGCGGTTCCCGCGGCCGCCTGCCACACCGCCTCGGCTTCCACGAGACGCGCCGACGACGTCCGCGCATCGAGCGCGGCGCCTTCCTGGGCGAGCTTGAGGCGTTGCTGTGCCTCGATCACGTTCGCTTCGGCGGCAAGAATCTCCCCGCGTACGCGGCCGCCGGTGAAGAACGGATACGACAGCCCGATGCCGACGGTCCAGTTGGGATAGAAGCCACCGAGACTGCTGGGCAGCACGTTGGATGGATAGGCCAACTGCTGGTAGTTCGAGACGGCGGAGATGGACGGAATCCGCTGCGCCCGCGTGGCCTTGAGCTGCTGGTTCGCGACCTCGACGCCCTTGAGGGCCTGCCGCACCGGCGCCCGCTGCGAGACGCTCGTGTCGCCCTCGCGCAGCGTGCGCGACACGCGGTCCTGCACCGCCAGGTCGAGGCGCAGGACTTCGGCCGCCGTCACGTTCACGGTGGTGACCGGCTCCGCGGGCGCCGCCACGAGGGGCGTCACCGTCTCCGCGATGGTGTCGGTGAGCGCAATCGCGAAGTCCTCGGGCAGGTTGAGCAGCTGGCGCAGGCGCACGTACGCCACGTCACGTTGCGTGCGCGACTGCAGCCATCCCGGCCGCTGGTTGTCGCGTGTGACGCGCGCGCGAATCAACTCGAATTCCGCCGTCGCCCCGACGGTACGCGAGATCTGCACCTGACGCAGCGTGCGCTCGGCCTGCACCAGCGAGGAGTCGGCGATATCGAGCAACCGGTCCGCGAGGACGGCGTCGTAGTACGCCTGGGTGACGTCGAGCTGCGATTGCGCCTGCGCGCTGGTGATGCCGATCTCGGCCGACTCGCGACCAGCGCGCGCGGCGCGAATGCCGGCCGTGGCGCGACCGCCCGTGAAGAGCGGCTGCGACGCGGTGATACCGAGGTTGAAGTTGTATTCCGACGCGAACACGCGGGTGAATGACGGCGTCGTGCCGGCCCCGCTGTCCACGGCGCCAGCGCTCCTGGCGATGTTCGCGAACTGGTTCTGGATCTGCTTCTGCCAGTTCACGGTGGTGCCGAGTTGCGGCATGAGCGCTGATTTGGCCTGGCCGAGTTGGCCACGCGCGCGCTGTTCGCCGGAACGCGCGATGGCCACGGCTTCACTGGTGCCCGTGGCGCGACGGAGTGCCTCGTCCAGCGACAGCGCCAAGGGGGCCGCTCCGGTCGAAACAGGCTGTTGCGCCCCCAATGCCACTGGGCCAAGAAACAGCGCGCCAAGGGCGAGCCGTCGGAATTGTCTGCCCATCATTCGCTCGTCGAAGATGAAGGATTGCCGTGCTTGCGAACCGTACGGCCAGCGTGCGGGGAAGGTTCCGATGCCGCGCCGATGCCGCGCAGGAAGATGCGCACGTAGGCGTGCAGCGAGTCCTCAACCGATTGCGGGAACATCGCCGGGATGATCTCACGGTTCATGGCGTCGGCGAAGATCGCGCCCATCAACATCGTGACGGCCCCGCGCACATCCCCGGGTCGCGTGGCCTCCGGGTCACGAATCCAGCCGCGCCGGCGCAACTGCACGGCGTACTGGCGCAACTGGGCGAACGCGCCGCTGGGGCCTTCGGCGGCGCAGAGCGCCGTTTCGGGACGCTCGGTGGCGTCACTCATCATCTGCTTGATGATGTCGCGCATCGCCGTCATGGCGGCGTGATGTGCGTGGACCCATTGGAAGAGCTCGCGTTCCGGATGCGCGGGTTCGTGCGGGAGGGTGACCTCCTGCTCGAGTCGCGCGCACTCCCGCATCGCCGAGTCGAGCAATGCGTCCTTGGAACCGAACTGGCGGAAGATGGTGACCTCGTTGACGCCCGCTTCCTCGGCGATGCGTCGGGTGGTCGCGCCGCGCCAGCCATGCAGGGCATAGACGCGGGCGGCCGCGTGGAGGATCCGGTGGCGATGGTCGTCGATCATGAGGGAAGGGTAATGCAAGCACATGCTTGCGCGCAAGTATGCACTTGCTTTCGCCGGTTTGGCCCCTCAAGGGCCTCTCTTGGCCATCCCCTTCCCGCCACCGGCACCGCATACTCCTACCGTATGTCCGGCATCGATGAACTCACCCGCGCCGCCTCGTGCGCCCGGGCCGAGCGGCCGCAGGTGCCCCTCGCCCTCGCGACGCTGTATGCGGTCGATGGCTCGTCCTATCGACAGCCGGGTGCCCGCCTGCTCGTCGACGCCGAGTCCCGCGTGCTGGCGGGCGCCGTGAGTGGCGGCTGCCTGGAGGGTGACGTGGCGGCGCACGCCGCCGCCGTGTGCCAGTCCGGTGTGCCGCGCCGGCTCACGTACGACCTGAGCGACGACCTGCACACCATCTGGGGCTTTGGTGCCATGTGCGATGGCGTCGCCCACCTGCTGCTCGAGCCGCTCGGCCACGGCGCCTGGCTCGAAACGGCCACCGCGATTCGCGCCACCCGCACGCAGGGAGCGCTGGTCACGGTGATCGAGGAAACATCCGATGGCGGCACGCGCGAGCTCCAGGCGTGCGATGCCGCGCTGCGCACCGCGCTGCAACCGCTGGTGGATGCGGCAGCCCACACCGCCCATCCCATGGACAGCCAGGTCACAGTCGGCGATCGGACGGTGCGCTGCCTCGTCGATCCGCTGGTTCCGCCGGTGTCACTGGTGATCGTGGGCGCAGGACGCGGCGCAGAAGCCTTCGCCGGCATCGCCCACGCACTCGGCTGGCGCGTGACGCTCATCGACCATCGGCCGTTCGTCCTGCAATCGCTCTCATTGCATCCCGACGTGACGAGGGTCGAAGGGCGCGCCGACGATGGTATCGCGCATGTGACCACCGATGCCCGCACGGCCGTGGCCCTGATGACACACCAATTTGCGATCGACGCCGAATGGCTGGCGCGCGTGCTGCCGTTGCCGATCGGTTATGTCGGGGTCCTTGGCTCGCGGCAGCGTGCGATGCAGTTGGTGGAATCGCTCCAGACCGGCGGACTGGCCATCACGCCGCGCATGCAGCAGCTGCTGCACGCGCCGATCGGGCTCGATCTCGGAGGCGAATCGCCGGAGTCGATCGCACTCGCGTCGGTGGCCGAAATCGAGGCGATCCTGCATGGCCGCCCCGGCGGGTCGCTGCGGGAGCGTCAGAGTCCGATACACACCCGGACCCCGACGCCCCACGTCGCATCGTGAGCGACACGCGCGTCGCGGGGATCGTGCTGGCGGCCGGTGCGTCGCGTCGCCTTGGTGCCGCCAAGCAGTTGCTGACGGACGAATCGGGACGCACGCTCGTCGTCCGCGCAGCCATGCAGTTGCAGGAAGCCGGATGCGCGCCGGTGCTGGTGGTGACCGGCGCCGGTCACGACGCGGTGTCGCGAATGCTCGACACGCCCGGCGTGACGGTGGTGTTCAACGCGGAATGGGCGGAAGGCATGGGCGCGTCGATCCGTTGTGCAATGGCATGGCTCGACGCGCACGCGCCCGCCGCAGCGGATGCGGTCATCATCACCGCCTGCGACATGCCCAGTGTCACGGCCAGCCACCTGGCGGCGCTGCGTTCCGCCTGGGAACGGGAGCACGCACGAATCGCGTCGGCCTACGATGCGCCGTCGGGCGCGCGCGTGCTCGGCATTCCGGCGCTGTTTCCCCGGGAGGACTGGAGCGCGTTGCGTGCACTCTCCGGCGATCGCGGCGCGCGCGGCGTGCTGAGTGGTCCCGGCACGGGTTGTGTGGTGCTGCCGAATGGCGGCTTCGACCTGGACTGGCCGGACGACGTGCAACGATGGCGTGCAGGAATTCAGGGCGAATAACAAAGGGAGACACCGTCTTGGACGATGTCTCCCCTTGTACGTGGCCGTGGGCGACCGTTCAGCTTGGCCGGCCGCGGAACGGGGGCCTGTTCGCGCGCTGATACTCGCGCTGCATCCCACGCATCTGCTGCATCCCACCCATGTCGCGCTGCATGCCACGCTGCATGCCACGCTGCATGCCACGCTGCATCCCGCGCATGTCGCGCTGCATCCCGCGCATATTCGCCGAGAAGGCGTCGAACTTGGTCTTCTGGGCGGCGGTGAGGACGTTGCGTGCATCCTGGCGCTCCTTCAACTGCGCCATTTGCACATCGGTGCGCAAACGCGCCATGCGATCGATCGCCGCGCGCGCCTTCTCCAGGTTCACGTCACCCTTTGTCGCGTCCATCAGGTCGGCCTGTGCGCGCATCATGTCCGAGGCATTGGGCTCGGGCGGCGCGGCCTGCTGCAGTACTTCGAGTCGCTTCACCTGCTCATCGGTCAGCTCGAGCTGCTGCCGCAAGCGAAGCAGGCTCGACGCCGGACCTCCGCGGCGCATTCCAAATTCCGCGGGACCGGGGCCTGGACGGCGGACACCGGGCTGTGAATCCGGGTGACCCGGCTGTGCGGCACGAGTTCGAGGCGGTGTCGTCGGGGGTCCCTGCGCCACCGCAACGGCAGCCGTCATGACTGTGGCAAGGATCGCCAGTGCAGTCGTCGAGAGCCTTTGCATAGGATCTTCCTCCTTGAGAGCTGCGTTCACCGTGTCAGGTGTTTGACACCGGCGTGCGCTTCACGGCATTGGACGGCGCTCCCTTCCGTTCGTTAAGACGGCGCCGCCCGCCCCCCTCGTCCCGCCGAAATCCGGCGTATCCCAACGTTGCAGCCGATATTCGCGTCACGGGGTAGACGATGATTGTGCGGCAGTGCACTGTCGTCCTTCCTGCTCCTCAGCTCCGCATCCCCTTCGCCGCTTCATCATCGTGGCACCGGTCATCGACGCCATCGTCACGTTTTTCTTCAAGTACCCCACCCGGGTGTTCGCCCGGGGCGACATCGTATTGGCACCGGTGGTGCCGGTCATGGTGCTGGCCGCGGCGGCTGTCATTGCGGTATTGCTGATCGTGGTGCTCCACGCCCGCGTGCGTTCACTGCGCGTGCGCGACCGGCTGGTGCTGGGCACCCTGCGCTCCCTCGCGCTGCTCGTGGTGCTGGCATGCCTGCTGCGTCCGGGGCTGGTGATCGCATCGGCGGTGCCGCAGCGCAACGTGTTCGCCGTGCTGTTCGACGACTCGCGCAGCATGCGTATCCGCGATGTCGCCGACACCTCGCGCCTGGCGCGCGTGCAGCAGGTGTTCGACGACACCGCCTCGCTCGCCCGTGCGCTCGGCGAGCGGTTCGCGCTGCGTCGCTTCCGGTTCGGTGCCGACGCGTCGCCGTTGGCCAGCGCCCGCGACCTCACCGGATCGGGCACGCGTTCGGACCTCGCGCGCGCCCTCGATGAAGTGCGCGAAGACCTCAACGGACTGCCGTTGGCCGGCGTCGTGCTCGTCTCGGACGGCGCCGACAACGGCGGCACGCGCTATGACGATGCCTTGCTCGCGTACCGCGCGCGTCGCATTCCGGTGTTCACCGTTGGCGTGGGCCGCGAACGTTTCGACCGGGATCTCGCCATCGAACGCGTGCAGGCGCCGCGCCAGACCCTCTCCGGCGCGAACGTGCTGGTGGAGGCGGACGTGCGCGTGCGCGGCATCGGTCGCGACGTGGCGATCGTGTCCGTGGAAGCCGACGGACGTGTCGTCGCGACGGATACGGTGCGGACACCCGCCAGCGGCGACCTGGTGCACCTGAGAATGCGCGTACCTCCCCTTCCGGCCGGTGTGCATCGCCTGGCCGTGCGCGCGCGGCCGCTCGGCAACGAGACGGTCACCGAAAACAACGAATGGCAAACCAGCATCGAGGTACGCGAGGGACCTGATCGCGTGCTGTACGTCGAGGGCGAGCCCCGTCCGGAGTTTGCCTTCATTCGGCGCGCCGTCGCCGCCGACAGTGGCGTGCAGGTGGTGGGGCTGATGCGGAGCGCCGAACGCAAGTTCCTGCGCCTCGGCGTGCGCGACAGCCTCGAGCTCCTGGGGGGCTTTCCAACCAGTCGCGAGGAA
>CAZPON010000047.1:4618-5956 GCA_964588045.1 uncultured Gemmatimonas sp. | reverse complement strand
CGAGGAACTCTTCGCCTATCGCGCGATCATCCTCGGCAGCATCGAAGCGTCGTTCTTCTCGGCCGACCAGTTGCGCATGATCGCCGAGTTCGTGAGCCGTCGCGGTGGCGGACTGCTCGTGCTGGGCGGTCGCGCGTCGATGTCCGAGGGCGGCTTCGCCGATACGCCGCTCTCCGACATCCTGCCACTGACCCTCACGCGCGGCGAACCCAATGTCGACGGCCCCGCCACCTTCATGAAGATCCGGCCGACGCGCGCCGGTGAGGCCCTGGCGTCGCTGCAACTGGGCGCATCCGGTTCGGCATCGCGCGCACGCTGGGATTCACTGCCGCCGCTGACGACGGTGAACCGCGCGGGCGCGTTGCGTGCCGGCGCCACCGTGCTGCTGGCCGGACAGATCGAGGGCGGTCGCGCCGATGTGCCGGTGCTCGCGTGGCAGCGCTATGGTCGCGGCAAGAGCGCCGTGTTTGCCGTGCAGGATTCGTGGCTGTGGAAGATGGATGCCACCATTGCGGTCGACGACCAGACGCACCAGACGTTCTGGCGCCAGATGGTGCGCTGGCTCGTGGACGACGCGCCGGCGCCGTTCGAGATCGCCGCATCGCCGGCGCGCGTTGCACCGGGTGAGCCGGTGACGCTGCGCGCACGCCTGGCCGACGAATTCTTCGCCGACATCAACGATGCCAACGTGACGGCGGTGGTGACGATGCCTGCCGGCAACAGCCTTTCGGTGCCGCTGGAGTGGTCGCTGCGCGAGGATGGCACCTACGCCGGCCGATTCACGGCCGTCGACTCCGGCCGCTATGCCATCACCGCCACTGCCAGGCGCGGCACGGACTCCGCGCATGTCGCATCGACGACGCTGCTGGTCGACGATCGCGGTGCGGATGTCGCGCAGGCCGAACAACGCCCCGCCGTGCTCCGTCGCATCGCCAACGAGACCGGTGGACACTACTACCCGCTCGACGATGCGATGCGCCTCGCCGACGATGCCATGTTCACCGAAAGCGGTGTCACGGTGCGTGAATCGAAGGACCTGTGGGACATGCCGATCGTGTTCATGCTGCTGGCCGCGTTGCTCGGCGCCGAGTGGGGCTACCGCCGCTGGCAGGGTCTCGCATGAGACCGCGCGTTCTGGCCGGCCTGGTGGCATGCGCGGTGGTGCTTGGCGCGGCCCGCGCCGATGCGCAACGTACGCACGTGCTCATCGTGTCGGGCTTGTCGGGCGACCCCACGTTCCGGCAGTCGTTCAGGCAGGTGGCCACCACGGTGCGCGATGCCGCACGCGCCAAGTGGAACGTGAACGACTCCAGCCTCATCGTGCTCACCGAGGATTCG
>CAZPON010000047.1:356-4608 GCA_964588045.1 uncultured Gemmatimonas sp. | reverse complement strand
CATCGGCGCGGGCCGCGCCAAGCACCACCGCGGATTCGCTGCCGGGCCCGTTGTCGCGTGGCCGCTCGACCAAGGAGGCGGTGGCCAACGCATTCACGCGCCTCAGTACGCGTGTGCAGCCCGGCGACGTGCTGCTGGTGCTGCTGCTCGGACACGGCAGCGGCGAGGGGCCGGGATCAAAGGTGAACCTGCCGGGTGTCGACGCCACAGCGGCCGACTATGCGACGTGGGTGAGCGGGTTCACGAGGCAGACCGTCGTGTTCGTCAATGCGGCGACCGGGAGCGGTGACTTCCTGCCCGTACTGCACGGGCCGGGACGCGTGGTGGTGACAGCCACACGCAGCGCCGTCGAGAAGAACGAGTCGTTGTTCGCCGGCATCTTCGCCGACGCGGTGACGAGCGACGCGGCCGACGCCGACAAGGACGGTCGCGTGTCGGTGCTGGAGGCATTTCGATTCACCAACCGCGAGGTGGCCAAGGCATACGAGTCGAGCGGGCGCATGCGTACCGAGCATGCGCAGATCAGCGACTCGACACGCGCCACGACCGTGTCGTTCGGACGGTCCGCGACGAGCAACGATCCACGCGTGGTGGCACTGGTGGCCGGACGGCAGGCACTGGAGTCACAAGTGGCCGACCTGCGCGCGAAGAAGGCGACGATGGATTCGGCGGCCTACGAACGGGAACTGGAGAACCTGCTGATCGCCATCGCCGAGAAGACGCAGGCGATTCGTGCGGCGGGAGGGACACCATGAACCGCCTGCTGACGACGGTCCTCGCCTTCACGTGCCTGGTGGCATGTGCACCGAGCGAATCGCCGGCGCAGGCCGGTTCGGTGCGCTGGCGGGCGGAAATCGAGCGGGCCGATGCGGCCTCGCGCCGCGGCGACCGGCGTGAAGCCACGCGACTCGCGTCGCAGATCGTGGGCGAGTACGCGCGCACAGGCAGTCGCATGAGCGCCGAGCATGTCATTGCCGGACGCGCCTACGTGCTCCTGTCGTCCGGCGATGCGAGCGCATCGCGGGCCGCCCTTGCCGCGTTCGACGCCGGCGCGGCTGACAGCGCGAACCTCGAGGCCACGCGTCGCATCGGCGACTTGTTCCTCGACAAGTACAACGCGCCCGACGCGCGCGTGTCGTACGAGTCAGTACTGAAACGCGCGCCCAACGATGCCGAGGCCCTGCTCGGACTCGCGCAGGTGGAGGAGTTCGAGGGCAAGTCCACCATGCCCGCGACGCTCCAGAAGGCGTTGACCGCGAACCCGCGGCTCACGGGCGCGCTGACCATGCTGGCGCGCTTGCAGATGGAGTCCGAACAGTGGGATTCGGCCACCGTGACTGCGCGACGCGCACTCGCCGTCGATTCCACGTCGATGCGTGCCTGGTCCGTACTCGGTGCGACCGCGTGGTTGCGCGGGGATTCCGCCACGTTCCGCAACGCGCTCGCGGCGGCGACCGCGCTGCAACCGAGACCGGCCGAGTTCCATGCGGAGCTTGCAGAAGCCGCCGTGCGGCAACGACGCTACGAAGAAGCCGTCCGACTTGCCGAGCGCGCGGTGTCGTACGACAGCCTGTCGGTGCGCGCGCTCGGTGTGCTGGGCACGAACCAGCTCCGCATCGGCCGCATGGCCGAGGGCAAGGCCACGCTCGATCGCGCCTTTGCGCTCGATGCGTTCAACGTCTGGCACAAGAACACCCTCGACCTGCTCGACAAGCTCGAGACGTTCCGCACGATTCGCCAGGGACGGTTCGAGGTGGTGGCGCCGGCCGAGGAAGCGGACTTGCTGGCGTTGTACATCGTGCCGCTGCTCGAGCGTGCGTTCGATTCCCTGCAGGTGCGATATGCCTACACGCCGCCGACGCCGGTACGACTCGAGTTCTATCGCCACCACGCCGACTTTTCGGTGCGCAGCGTCGGGCTCACGGGGCTTGGCGCGCTCGGCGTGAGCTTCGGCAGCCTGCTGGCCATGGACACCCCGAATGCGCGCGAGCTTGGCTCGTTCAACTGGGGCTCCACGGCATGGCACGAGCTCACGCATGCCTTCACGCTCGGGGCATCGTCGCACCGTGTCCCGCGCTGGCTGTCGGAAGGCATGTCGGTGCTCGAGGAAGGACGCGCGCAACGCGGCTGGGGCGGCGACGCCAGCGTGCAGTTCATCGCCGCGCTCAACGCCGACCTGCTGCATCCCATCAGCCGCCTGAACGAAGGATTCGTGCGCCCGCGGTTTCCCGACGAGATCGGGTTCAGCTACTACCAGGCCTCGTTGTTCTGCGAAATGGTGGAGAGCACCAGGGGCGCGAAGGCCCTGCCGGCGATGCTGGCGGCGTACCGTGACGGGCTCGGCACACCTGAGGTGTTCCAGCGGGTGCTCGGATCGACCATTGCGCAGGTGGATACGCAGTTCGCACGCTGGATGCGCGCCAAGTTCGCCGTCCCACTGCGCTCGATCATGGCCGAGCGCACGATCTCCGGCAGCATGTCGTTCGCGGTGACACCGGGAAGTCGTCCGGAAATCGCGAGCATGGTGACACCGGGCGGTGCGTATGTGGAAGCCATGAAGTCGGCGGTCGAAGCGATGGAACAGAAGCAGCGCGACTCGACGCGCGTGCGGCTGGAGCGCGCGCAGGCATTGTTTCCCGACTATGCCGGCGACGACAGCCCGGCGTGGATGCTGGCCCGGCTCGCGATCGAGCGCGCCGACACGACGACCGCGCTGACGCAGTTGGCCATCATGACCAGCCGCAACGAAACGGCGTGGGCACCGAACCTCATGGAGGCCGACCTGCGCGAGAAACGGCGTGACGTGCCCGGCGCCATGGCCGCCCTGTCGCGCCTGCTGTGGATCTCGCCGTATGACAACGCGGTGCACGACCGGCTGGCGAACCTGGCCACGGCGCGCGGCGATCATGCGCTGGCCTTGCGCGAGCGACGCGCCGTCCTGGCGAACCAGCCGGCCGACCTGATGATGGCCCGCTACGAGTACGCGCGGGCGTTGGCAGCGACCGGCGATGTCACGGCGGCGCGACGCGAGCTGCTGCAGGTGCTGGAACAGGCGCCGTCGTTCGAGAAGGCCCAGGCGCTGCTGCTCGAGCTGCGCGGCAAGTCGCAGGACCACCAGCCGCGCGCGCGTCCGATGACACGCAACGAGACCCCATGATTCGCGTACCATTGGCGCACCTGCGCACCCTGCTCGCAGGCGGCCTGCTGCTGGCGTGCAGCACGGTCCCCGCGCATGCGCAGCGACGGGGCGGCGGGGGCCGCGGTCCGGCCATCGAGGCGAACGTGCCCTACGACGGGCGCTTCGCGTACGTGCGCGTGAAGTACGACATTCCGATGGACGGGTTTCGCGCCGACATCAAGTGGGCGCACGACTATCCGCGCGGCGAGCGGCATTTCTCGAAGATCATGAGCGAGCTGTCGACGATCCGCACGTGGACCACCGGCAGCGTGATCCTCACGCTCGACGACCCGCTGCTCACGCGCTATCCGGTGCTGTTCATGGCCGAACCGGGCTTCTGGCGCCCGAACGAGCAGGAGATCATCGGACTGCGGAACTACCTGACGAAGGGCGGCTTCATGGTCTTCGACGATTTCGCCGGCGAGCACTGGATGAACTTCGAGGAGCAGATGCGGAAGGTGATGCCGAAGCTGCGTCCAATCGAGCTCAAGCTGGATCATCCGCTGTTCGATTCGTTCTACAAGATCAAGACGCTGGAGATGGAGCATCCGTACTACGGCCGGGGCTTCAAGTCGGTGTTCTACGGGCTGTTCGAGGACAACGACCCGACGAAGCGCCTGATGGCGGTGATCAACTACAACAACGACCTCTCGGAGTACTGGGAGTTCTCCGATACCGGCATGTTTCCGATGGACGCGTCGAATGAAGCGTACAAGATCGGCGTGAACTACATCATCTACTCACTGACCCGTTGACCCGATGAGTGCCGCTCCTTCCCTTCCCCAATTTTCCCCGATGACTGCTCCCGCTGAACTCGACCGGCTTGACGACGCCACGCTTGCCGACCGCCTGCAGGGCGCGGGCGAACGCATCACTACGGAACTGCGCAAGGTCATCGTCGGGCAGGAGGCCGTCGTGGAGCAGGCGCTCGTCGCGCTCTTTGCCGGAGGGAATTGCCTCCTGGTGGGTGTGCCCGGTCTCGCCAAGACGCTGCTCATCTCGACGATGGCGCGGGCGCTCGACCTCAAGTTCTCGCGGATTCAGTTCACGCCCGACCTGATGCCCTCGGACATC
>CAZPON010000047.1:0-346 GCA_964588045.1 uncultured Gemmatimonas sp. | reverse complement strand
ATCCAGGATGACCCGGCCACCGGACATCGCCGGCTGTCGTTCATGGCCGGCCCGGTGTTCGCCAACGTGCTGCTGGCCGACGAGATCAATCGCACGCCGCCCAAGACGCAGGCCGCGTTGCTCGAAGCCATGCAGGAACGACGCGTGACGGTACAGGGACGCACGTACGAACTTGACGCACCGTTCTTCGTGTTCGCGACGCAGAACCCCATCGAGCTGGAAGGCACCTATCCGCTCCCGGAAGCGCAGCTCGACCGCTTCATGCTCGAGGTGATGCTGGACTACTCCCCCGAGGAGGACGAGGTGGCGCTCGGGCGTGCCACGACGTCGCTGCCGCCGGAGGCGG
>CAZPON010000046.1:13262-14838 GCA_964588045.1 uncultured Gemmatimonas sp. | reverse complement strand
CGTGGTGCATCCGCGACTGGTCCCGCCGATCTTGATGCACGCGGTGACATTGGGGGGCAGCGAGACGGCCGTCGAGAGACGGACGTCGGCCAAGACGACCGGCCGTGGGCGGGCGTGCTGCGAGTTGTACAGCAGCGTGGGTGCGCGCGCCGTGCCCATCGTGCGTACGGCTGGTAGGGCATGCACGAGACGCAGATCGCCACATTCACTGGCGGCGGCATCCGTAAGTGCGACGGTCACGCACGCATCACGCAGCACATTGTCATTGCGACCCGGCGCGAGACCGACAATCGCCACACCGACCGCCGGCAGGGTGCCAATCGTCACGTCGGTCCACGAGGAGTCACGCGTGGTGGCGGCGTTGTTGACGGCTCGCAGCCGGATCAGGCCGCGTGTGCCGGCCGCACCGACGGCATGATAGCTGATCGTGGCGGTGGTGCTCGCGCCGGCTGCCAGAATGGTAGACGACGGACTCACCGAGCAGCTGGTGACGGCACTGCCGGAACAGGCGTTCACCGACAGGGCAAACGTATCCGCGGCATTGCCGGCGTTCGTGACCGCAAAGCGCGCGACGCGGCTTCCGGTGTCCGGCGTGACGAATTGCGCGTCCGCGAGCACCGTGACGGCGGGGCGCGGGGCGAGCGGATAGTACGTCTTGGTGTCATTCCAATGATAGTTGAGTGCATTGCCAACATCCGCATTCACCGTCACCGGGCCCGTGGTGGCATCGACCGTCACGGTGCCCGTTGACGTATAGAGCACTTCGTCGGCGACGGGATCGACGAAGCCGCAGGCGGCAGGATTCGCTTGCAGGTCAAAGTCACCGGTGACATCGACGTTGTTGACCGTGATCACCCGCGAGTTGATGTCCATGTACGTGGTGGGCGATGTCGGATAGCCACACCACGTCACCGTGACACTGACGGAGCCCGTACTGACGGTTTGAGAAGCGGGTGAGATCGTGACCGAGTTGGCACATTCGCGCGGACATCGCATGCCCGTCATTCATAGAGATGCCACCCCTGGACAAAACCGGCACAAAACCGGCACAAAACCGGCACAAAACCCGCACAAAACCCGCACAAAACCCGCACAAAACCGCCGGTGTAGCCCGGCACGCGACACTGAGCGAGCAACCGCACGGCCGACCGCGCCGGAATGCTACAGGGGCGCCCCTGAATCACGTCAACATAACCTCGGCACCGCCTTGCCCGCGCAGCCCGAAGCAATGCGATGATAGCGCCGGCGGGAAAACGGTGAAGCATTCGAGCACGCGCCGTCCTACACTGCGTGCATGCTCGCCGCCGCCCAATCCGCCGCCGTCCTCGGCATCGACGCCCTCGACATCATCGTCGAGGTGCATGTAGCCAACGGGCTACCCCAGTGGACGCTTGTCGGACTGGCCGCGACGGCGGTGAAGGAGAGCCGCGACCGCGTCGGGGCGGCGCTGGCCAACTCGGGGTTCACCGTGCCGCCTCGCCGCGTGACCGTGAATCTCCAACCTGCCGACACGCCGAAGACTGGCACCGCCTATGATCTCCCCATCGCGCTGGCCGCCAACAGGGCCAGCGCGATG
>CAZPON010000046.1:3052-13252 GCA_964588045.1 uncultured Gemmatimonas sp. | reverse complement strand
TTGGCGGCCAGCGGACAACTGCCCACGGAAGGGCTGCAGGGCGTCTGCGCGATCGGGGAACTGGGACTCGATGGACAACTGCGCGCGGTGCGTGGCGTGCTCGCTGTGGCGCGGCACATCGCCGCGACCAGCGACGCGTTGCTCATCGTGCCGCCGGACAACCTGGCCGAAGCGTTGCGCGTGCCGGCCGCGCGCGTCACGACGGCGCACTAAGACCGACCACTCGCACGCCGGACGCGGTCGCGCGACCCGATGACACGCCCGACCTGGGTGATGTCGTTGGTCAGGCCACCGCGACGCGCGCACTGGAGATCGCGGCGGCGGGCGCGCACAACCTGCTGCTGGTGGGTCCGCCTGGTGCGGGCAAGACGATGCTCGCGCGACGGCTGCCCGGCATTCTGCCGCCACTCGATGATGACGAGCTGCTCGAAGTCATGGCCATTCACTCGGTGGCCGGCCTGCTCGGGGAAGCGCAGGCCACCGTCATGCATCACGCAGCGCGACCGTTCCGCGCGCCGCATCACTCCATTTCCACCGCCGGCCTCATTGGCGGTGGTGGATGGCCGCGGCCCGGTGAGGTGAGCCTGGCGCACCGCGGCGTGTTGTTTCTCGACGAGCTCTCGTTGTTTCCGCGCGGTACGCTCGAGGCACTGCGCCAGCCGCTCGAGGATGGCGTCGTGGTGGTTGCGCGCGCGGCACGCGCCGTGCGCTTCCCCTCGCGCTTCTCGCTCATTGCGGCCAGCAATCCATGCCCGTGTGGATTCGCCGGCAGTTCCGATCGTCACTGCCGCTGCTCAGTGGCTGATATCGAGCGCCATCGCTCGCGGCTGTCGGGGCCACTGGCCGATCGCATCGACTTGCATGTGGCGGTGCAGCGGGTGCCACCGCAGGCACTGTCTGATCACCAGCCGGCGGAACGATCGGGAACGGTGCGCGATCGTGTCATCCGCGCACGGACGCGGCAACGGCTCCGCTACGCACACACGGCGGCGGCGCGCCCGCAGGCGGATGCGGGCTTCACCAACGCGTCGGCGCCGGCGCGCCTGCTCGCTCCCGTGTCGCGGCTCGACAGCGATGCGCGCGCGCTGCTGGTGCGGGCGGCCGACCGGTTGGCGTTGTCGGCGCGGGCGTATCACCGGGTGCTGCGCGTGGCCCGCACGATCGCCGATCTCGATGACGTCGATGCGGTGCGGCGCGATCACCTGGCCGAGGCGCTGCGGTATCGGCCGAGTGTCGACGCGGACAACGGTGCGGTAGCGGAGGCGTCGTGATTGGCGCTCGGGCCGGGTCCCTCTTGCGGAGGGCGGATATACAAAGTATATCCATCATGCACCGGAATGTCCCGGTGGCCGAACGCTGGAGCCGCACCATGCGCGTCACCGTCAGCCAATGGGGAAACAGCCTCGGCCTTCGATTGCCCAAGGCGATCGCTGCGCAGTTGGAGCTTAAGCCGGGCAGTGAACTGGAACTCCACGTCGACGACGGCCATCTGATCGCGCGCCCAGTCGCGGCATCGCCCTCGCTCGAAGAACTGCTGGCGGGAATTACTCCGACGAATCGACACGCGCCGCTGCTCGACGATGCGCCGCGGGGCAGGGAAGCCTGGTGACGGCGAAGCGATCGCCGACGAGGGCGCGCACACGAGTACCCGATCGCGGCGACGTGGTGTGGCTGGAGTTTCCCGAGTACGTCGCGCACGCCACGGTGGGGCATGAACACGGGGGTCGGCGACCGGCTCTGGTGCTGTCGCCCAAGGCATACAACGGCCGTGCGGGACTGGCCATCGTGTGTCCCGTTACTTCGCACGTGAAAGGCTATCCGTTCGAAGTGCTGTTGCCGCCAGGATTGCCGATCACGGGTGCGATCCAGAGTGATCAGGTCCGGACGATTGATTGGCAGGCGCGAAATGCGCGATTCGTGTGCACCCTGCCTTCGCTTGTCACGGACGCAGTGCGTCAACGATTGGCCACGCTCATCTGATCTGCAGGTGCCCGGCGTGGTCGTCGAAGGTGGCGGATCCATTGCACCACGCCGTAGAGGATCGCGAGGGCGATGAGTGCAGCGAGGGCCCATCCCAGCCAACTGCTGTCTGCCCGGGTCCCGGTGGTGAATTCGATATCGCTGAACTCAAGACGGAAGGGCGGTGGCCTGAACGAGAACGTGGACGGCTGCCAGCGCAAACCCACGGAGACGGCCGGCGCCTGCAGTCCGACGGCCACCACGAGCGCAAGGCCGGCGGCGGCGCACGTGACGAGCGTGGGTATGGAGAGTCGGCGGCGGGCAACTTCGGGGGCGATCTGCGTCACGCGCACAGCGGACTGACGCCTAGCGAGCCATTGGCAAACCGATCACGAACGTCCAGCGAGCGTGGACAACGGCTGGCGAAGCGTGGAATGCATACGCTACCTCGGCGCGGGGAGACATCGGGCGAAATGTTCCGCTACAGTGGCCACTGCTATCGCGGGCCGCCAGCAGGCGCACATTAATGACCGATGAGCATTTGATGAAAGTGCCGTGGCACGGAGGCTCTTCCTCACGCTGCCTGGTGCGTCATCGTGCGACTCGCGCCGTCATCACGGTTCGGATGATGACAAACTGGGGGCTTCGTTCAGAAGGATCATATTTGGGAGCGCAGTGTCAATGTGATGCGTCGCGATCATCTGGCCGAGGCGTTCTGGATGCGGAACACTTGCACGGTTTCTACGCCATCCTCGTCGATCGAAACGCCGGTTGCGTGAGTCCGTGAAATCTGTCGCAGGCGAAAGTTGGCGGGAATCCGTACCGTAGCACGCTGATTTCCGGCGTCGTCGAACACCCATGCGTCACGCTCCTCCCCGTCGTGGTATCGAAACTGCTCCACCCAGAGCAAGCCGTCGGCGGATGGCATTATCGAGGAGAAGGTGGGAGCGAGCTGTGGTCTGTGCGCACGGTCGAAACGGTTCTCGATGAACGGTGCGTTTTGTGGATTGCTCAACCTGGCGATCTCGAACCGCATGGCGGCGTCCCAGCGCGCCTCGTCAAACGGCTTTGGCGATGTCGGAAGCGTGATCCAGCGGATGAGTCGAAAATTCAGATCCCGCTGGGCGATGCGCGTAGCCTCGGTGTCTCCAATCCAGATACGGTCCCCCTGGGCGGCGATGATCGCAGTCGGACCGAATCGATAGACTCCAACCGACATTGCTCGCGGTGCGTTGCCGGGGTTTCTTGCCAAGTGGGTCAAGCCGGGAAACGGCGGAAACCAACGCACGGTTGCTGCTGGGACAGACATCACGCCGACAACGAGCGAGTCTCTGAACGTTCCATGGGGGCGAGCCATTCTTGTGACCGGCAGGTCAGACACAAGCCATGCGTCGCCTCGCAAGCGCCCCCTGAGCCAGATAGTCTGTCCGAAGCCTGCGGTCGACTGAACAGAAACAAAGCCGCTGCCTGCGAAGAGTGAGATCCGTCTCTGGCTGAGGTCCAGCACAAAAACGCTGTCGCCAGAAGCAAACATGGCACTGATCGCTTCAAACTCTCCAGGCCCCCTTCCTCTCCGGCCCCATCGCGTCACGAAATTGCCGGCAGCATCATACACCTTGAGCTCGAGGTTGCAAATGCTGGCAACCTCGACCATGCCACTGGCCAAGCGCGCCGCTCCGACGACTCGGTTCAGTTCGTAGTCCACGCCGGATCGATTCCCGATGACCACTTCCGGCGCAGCGGAGAGTCGTATCCCTCGACCGCCTGACGCAGTGGATGACGCCTGGGCGCCGAGCGCCGATGATTCGACGGCAAGGGCCAGGCAAACCCCGGTGAGGCGACAGGCACGAATGCGTTTCATGAAACTCCTTCCGCCTCGCAGCGCAACGGATCGTCAATACGGTGCAGAATGCTCTGCCGAGGAAAACGATACCGTCCAGCAGGAGCTCAACCAGTGGGACAATCGTCCCACTGGTTGCATCGTTGGCGCTCCATAACTTGGTGGGTCTTGAGCGAACGCGACGCGTAGAGAGGCCCCCTGGGCCGGCTCACTCGAACTGCGATCCGACGCTGACCGAGTCCCTGATTGATTCGAACAGGGGCGCGCTGGCGATGACTCGCTGCAGCAAAGGTCGCTCGTGTTGAAGCTCACGGAGCAATCGGATGGCTGTCGAGGTATCCCGTAGCAACAAATGAAGGTATGCCTCGTCGAACGACAGGTCGAGCTGCATCCGGCGATCGCCTGCCACCCTCATGCGTGCCGAGCGGAGTTCAGTGCGTGCGCGTGCGGTATCCCCTGCTCGTGCGGACACGGCGGCGGCCATCATTCGGCGAAGTATGGGAGCGTACGCCTGCCCCTCGCGCCTTGGCATAGCTCGGTCCATGGAATCAAGCAACGCCACAAATTGCCACGCCCGTACGGGGCTCTCAGGGGTCGCAGGGCTCTCTCGCAAGACCGTCAATGCACATTCCACGAAGCGCGTTTCCCTGGGGTACGCGGCTCGCCCTGCTGAACACCAGTGGTAGGCCTGGCGCAGGTTCGCGGAGGCCATCGCGCTTGCGAACTCGGCGAAGTAGAGGTCGAACGGGTCAGCGACGAATGCGTTCTCTGTTCGTGCTCGCGTCGCCGAGATGAGCGCCGCGTTCGCCTGTCCGCGGGCCGTTTGGATGAGACTCAATGTCAACCACGCGTCGGCGCGAGCGGGCTCCAGCTCCAGTGCTGTCTTGATGTCCCTGTCGGCGAGCGTGAGGTTGACCGTGTCACTCGCTGGCCGTCGCTGGGTGATCGCGATGTTCCACCGGATCATCCCTCGCAGCTCCAGGGCCGCCGCGTCGCGCGAATCCAACCGCAGCGCGGCGTCGCTCATCCACAGGGCGCTGTCCAGCAGTGCAAGGCCTGTTTCGCCTCGGGTCAGGAGTGCACGCAGACGAAAGAGGCGACCGCGGGCGATCAGAGGCTGCGCCCAGGACGGCTCAGCGGCGGCCGCTCGTTGCAGCAGTGTATCTGCGCTGATCAGCAGCTCCCTGGCGGCCTCCTCGTCAAGCCGTTTGCGCGAAGCAGCCACGGTGAGGGCGTCATCCTCGCGTCGCAGCGACGTCAGGACGAGTTTTCGGGCTTCCGGATCCCGGACGCCGCGACTGGCATCCCGAAGGAGAACAGACTGTCGGTAGTGCTTGCGCAGAGTGTTTGCGACGAATGTGACCAGATCGGTCTCGAGTGCAAAGACCTCGTTGGCTGGGCGGAGATAGATGGCGGCGGCGACCTGCTCGCGTGTCTCGGCGTTGATGACGCGCACGGTCACACGTAACTGCTCGTCGTCGATGACGGTCAGGGTACCTTCGACCATGGCCCCGACCCTTCGTTCGGCAATGAGTGAGTCCAAGGCACGACGTTCATGGCCGACCGCGCGAATTTCCTCGAGTGGAACAACGGCGAAGGTGTTTACGCTCAATTGATCGACAAGCCCGCGAGTCAGGTCCTCCGCGACCTGACGCAACGCGGAGTCACCGCCTCCGTGCGCGAGCGTCAGAATCGCGATGGAGCGGCCGGGACGTGCGTCGCCGCGTTTTCCTCGAGGAGCCGCGAGCCATGCCATTGATGCCACGAGAATCCCGAACAACCCGAGCGTGGCCATGCGCATGAAGCGAGACCGTGGTGCGACCGACACCTCCGTGTGTACGACTGCCGGAGCCGCGCGCACGGGCTCGGCAGCGCGAGCTTGCCGTTCGCTGAGGGGCGGGCGGCCAGGCTTTGCTGCCGTGGTTGTGCGCAACTGCTCCTCAATCACGCCGATTTGAACGTCGGGTTCGATTTCCAGGTCCCTGGAAATTCGGGCACGGTGTTCGGCGAGGATACGAAGGGCTTCAGCTCGCTCTCCGAGTTCTCCCAGCACGAGTGCGAGTCGGATAGCCAGCACGCTGGAGTGCGGCTCCAGCCGGACCGCTGCACGCCATAGGATGACGCTGCCCTGGAGGTCGTGTCGCCCTTCCCGATTCTCGGCTTCGGCTCTGGCTGCCTCGACGATCTGCGAGTGGATGCGGGTGCGGTGCGACTCCGACCATTGTTCGAAGGGCGGGGCGTCATCCACGAACCACCCGTCCAGGAACGGGCCAACATACTCCCGCACAGCCCGCTCGGCGTCACCAGCCGCGATGGCGCTCTCGACATGGTCGAGATCGCTGCTCAGCATCGTCGAATTGAGCAGCAGCTCATCGCCGTTCGACGTGATCGCGGCCTCACCGAGTTCCTGCCTGAGAGCGTACAGACTCTCTGACAGCGAGCGACGAGCTGCGTCCGGTGCGGCGTCTGGCCACAGGTAGGCCATGATCCGTTCGCGGGTGAGTCGCTTTCCGGCGGTGGTGGACAGCAGCGCGAGGACGGCCAAGCGTCGGCGGTGGGCACCCCGACCAGAAACCGGATGACCATCCCGGTCAAGTCGCAAACCACCCAGGACGCGAAGAAAGTGCGGCATTCAGGTGGATTTCCCCTGAAAACTCAGGGACTTTCGCCGGTTCGAGCCGAGTTCGAGAGTAATTGGAACTGAGGTTGAGAGGGACGGGATATGGTATCCCCCTCATCACGGTCCTGCCAGCAGTCCTGAGACCGTCGGCCAACCCTCTCCCTGCTCATTCCACTTTATGGAACGACTGACCATGCGCCTGCTGTCGCACCCTCCGTTCTCGGTTCTGGAGTCCTTCGGCCTGCCGTTTCTTGTATTCCGGTCTGCTGACGCAGCGATCCTTCCGTCGTCGGCGATGGATGAGGTACTCGACCGTTCGGCGCTCGACGAAGTGCGCGGCTGCCTGTCGAGATATCTGACGCGGCAGTCCACCACGGGTCGGGAGGTGGTGCCGTTGCCCGCCTGGCGTTCCTATCCGATGAGCGCAAAAACCGTCTCCAGCGAACTCGGGGCAATGTGGGTCGTGCTGGTCGGCAAGCAGCCATCAGTCCCCGCACCCGGTGAATTCGCGCTGGCTATCCTTACACCCAGGGAGCAGGTGGTGGCGCGTCTGATCGCTGACGGCGAGACCAACAAGCGCATCGCCGCCGCCTTGATGATCAGTGAGCACACGGCTCGACATCACACGGAGCGGGTGTTTGCCAAGCTTCGTGTACGCACTCGCGCGGCGGTGGCGGGCATTCTTGGACGGGCGGGTACAGGATCCTTCATTGGCTTGGCCGAGCACGATCGTGCGTAGCGAAAGCGCCGTTCTTTTCCTTTCCGATGAAGAACGGAGGCGTCGTAAGCGGACGGTGGATAATCCGGCATAATCCGGTGTAACTGCCGGTACGATCGTCACCAACACCCTCCGCCTCCATCGACGTCTGCGCGTCCGTTCGGCGGCGCGGACGCTTCGATCGAACTTCTATGTCGTGGCGAATTGCCACGCGGAGATGTGCCAGGCATGTAAGTTCCAGTCGGCACCGATCGTCCGGCGCCACTGCACTTTCCCTGCTACACATCTTTCATGGGCTGTCTCTCCCGCGTGGGCTGTCTCGTGGTCGTCGCCGGTGCCGGCGCCGTTGGCTACTGGCTGTACGGCGATCGCCTGCCGTCTGAACTGTCGCGGGCAGCCAGCAGCGCGGCGGGCGCAATGCGCGATGCCGCCGACCGCGCCACGCGCAGCAACCCGGCTCCGGCCGGCACCACCGGCGCGCGCGACTCGGCCAGCACCGCACGGGCAGACGCCGAACGCGAAGCCGAGCGCCGCATCGCGTGGGCGACCGTCACGCCGCAAACCGCACCGCCTGACGTCGTGGCGGCACTTACGCGCGCCGACGGACCTGCCTACGTCACGCTCGGCGCTGGCGACCTTGCGGCCCTGGCTGGCAGTGGACTCCGCAAGCAGCTGCCGCCGTCCGTCTCGGACCTGCAAGTGGCGCTCGATGGCAACCAGTTGCTGACGCGCGCGGTCATCGACCTCGCCGATCTCGCCGGCAGTGGCACGGTTGGCCAGCTTCTGGGTACGGCATTGTCGGGGCGTGACTCGGTGCGATTGGCGGGCACGGTGGAGCCGTTGCGGGACGGCGCCGCGCAGGTGCACATCGTGGGCCTGCGGGTGAAGGGCATCGACGTGCCGCCGCGCCTCATTCCGGCGTTCATCGGCGTGCTTCGTCGTGGTCCGCGCACCGCCGGACTTGCGGACGACGCCCTGTTGCTGCCACTTCCGCGCTCCGTCGCCGATCTGCGGATCACGAACGGACGCCTGACCCTCTACAAGGCTGTGCCGACTCCATGAGCGCACGTCGCATTCTCGTTGTCGACGACGAACCCGGTATTCGTCAGGCCCTCGGCCAGCTCCTCGAATACGAAGGCTTCGAGGTGCGCACGGCCACCGGCGGTGCCGAAGGCATCGTGGAGTACGAGAAGTTCCGGCCGCATCTGGTGTTTCTCGACGTGAAGATGGCCGGCCTCGATGGCCTCGAGGTGCTCAAGCGCATCCGCCAGGTGGACGGCAGCGCACTGGTCGTGATGATCAGCGGACACGCCACGATCCAGACCGCCGTCGAAGCCACCCAGCTCGGCGCCTACGACATTCTCGAAAAGCCGCTCGACACCGATCGCGTGCTGGTGCTGCTGCGCAACGCGTTCCAGCATCGGTCGCTGGCCGAGGAGAACGAGCAACTGCGCGAAACGATCGAGTCGCGTTACGAGATCGTGGGGCGCACGTATGCGATCCGTGCGCTGCTCGATCGCATCGAGAAAGTGGCGGCGACGCCGGCGCGCGTGCTCATCACGGGCGAGAACGGCACGGGCAAGGAACTGGTGGCGCGCGCCATTCATCGCGGATCGCTGCGCGCCAAGAAGCCGTTCGTGGAAGTGAATTGTGCCGCGATTCCGTCGGAGCTCATCGAGAGCGAACTGTTCGGGCACATGAAGGGCTCGTTCACCGGCGCCATCAGCGATCGCGCGGGCAAGTTCGAGCAGGCCGACCACGGCACGCTGTTCCTCGACGAAATCGGCGACATGTCGCTGGCCGCGCAGGCCAAGGTGCTGCGGGTGCTGCAGGACGGTGTCGTGTCGCGCATCGGCGGCACGAAAACCATCCAGGTGGATGTACGCGTACTGGCCGCCACCAACAAGGAGCTCGAGTCGGAGATCGCTGCCGGGCGTTTTCGCGAAGACCTGTTCTATCGCCTCAACGTGGTGCCGATTGCCGTGCCGCCGTTGCGCGAGCGCCGCGAGGATATCGACCAACTCGTGATTCATTTCCTGCGGCAGTTCGCGGCGCGCGATGGGCTGCCGGCGCGTGACATCACGAATGACGCGCTGCGCCGGCTGTCCGAACTGGAGTGGCCGGGCAACGTGCGCGAATTGCGCAACACCATGGAACGGCTGGTCATCCTCGCCAACGCGTCGACCATCAGCGCGGCCGATGTGGAGCGACTGGTGGGCCGCCGGTCGGCGGAACCGGCCGGACTGGGCAACCTGGTGGACTGCGCCACGTTCGAGGAGTTCAAGCAGGCGGCCGAACGCGCCTTCCTGCAGGCCAAGCTGCGGGCGTTCGACTGGAACGTGTCCGAAACGGCCCGGGCGCTGGACATGCCCCGGTCGAATCTCTACAAGAAGATCGAACGTTATGGTTTGACCAGGGAGACGACACCCGACACTACCGCAACGGTTCGATGAGCGATCGCAATTGGGAGAAGGAGATGGCCAGGATCGACAAGCAACTGGCATCCGTTTCGGACGAACAGTTGCTGGCCGATCGCAAGGCGCTCGCCGCGGGCGCCGCGGGAAATCCGGCGGCGGGGAAGGGGCCCGCTGCGGTCGCAGCGCCGGCGCGCGCTCCGGCCGGGGGCACCTGGAAGTCGTGGCTCAAGGTCAGTGTGGCCGTCGCTGCTGCGGCAGGCCTGATGTTCTGGCCGTGGCCTGCGAGATGCGGCCTCCCGCTGGTGGGCTTCACCGCAGCGACCGGAGGCGTGGCTCTCCTGGGCCTCTGGAGCGCGATCGGTACGTGGCGGCACCGGATGGGTCTCGCCCATGTCGCTTCGCTGCTGGTGGCCCTGTGGGGCGTCGTGCTGGGCGCGCGCGAAGTGCTGCCGCGTGTGGGGTACGCCATCCCGTCCTTCGAGCGCGCCGGTCAGTGGACTTGCGAGGGATTGCCGCCGCTGCCCACACCCGCCCCGACGACTGTCCCGACGCCCTCGCCGACGCCCTCGCCGACGCCCTCGCCGACCGTGCCTCCCGTCACCTCGTCGTGATCCGATCCTGAGCGGGACGCTAGTATTCGCTGATG
>CAZPON010000046.1:0-3042 GCA_964588045.1 uncultured Gemmatimonas sp. | reverse complement strand
GGCGGCCAGTGGGTCGCGCCGTCGACCGGCGAGTATTTCGAGAATCGCAATCCGGCGGATCAGGATGACCTGATCGGCCGGTTCCCGTCGTCGGGCGTTGCCGACGTGCACACCGCGGTGGCGAGTGCACAGCGCGGCTTCGAGCGCTGGAAGCGCACACCCGCGCCGGCGCGTGGCGATGTGCTGCGACGGGTGGGTGATCTGCTGGCGTCGCGCAAGGAAGAAATCGCGAACCTGATGACGCGCGAGATGGGCAAGCCGCTCACCGAAACGCGCGGCGACGTGCAGGAGGGCATCGACACGGCGTACTACGCCGCCACCGAAGGCCGCCGCCTGTTCGGGCATACGGTGCCGAGCGAGCTTGCCAGCAAGTGGGCCATGAGCATGCGGCGACCGATCGGTGTGTGCGGGCTCATCACGCCGTTCAACTTCCCGATGGCGATCCCGACGTGGAAGACGTTTCCGGCGCTGCTGTGCGGCAATGCCGTCGTCATCAAGCCGGCCGGCGACGTACCGCACACGGTCACGGTACTGGTGGAAGTGCTGCTCGACGCGGGGCTGCCGCCGGACGTCATCCAGTTGGTGCACGGCGTCGGCAGCGTCGTTGGCAAGGCCATCGTCGATCATCCGCAGGTGCCGGTCATCTCGTTTACCGGCTCCACCGAAACCGGCAGCCGCATCGGTGAAACGTGCGGCCGCATGCACAAGCGCCTGTCACTCGAGATGGGTGGCAAGAACGCACAGATCGTGCTCGATGACGCCGATCTCGACCTGGCGTTGGACGGTGTGCTGTGGGGCGCGTTCGGCACCACGGGACAGCGCTGCACGGCTACCAGCCGCCTGATCCTGCAGGAGGGAATCCACGACGCGTTCGTCGAGCGCCTGGTCGCGCGGGCGTCGACGCTGCGCCTGGGTGACGGCCGGGTCGAAGGCACCGACGTGGGTCCGCTCATCAACGCGGCATCGCGCGACAACGTGGAGCGCTACGTGGAAATCGGGAAGGCCCAGGGCGCGACGCTGGCCTGCGGTGGCGCGCGTGCCACCGGTGGCGCACTCGCGAAGGGCTTCTTCTTCCAGCCCACCATCTTCACCGGTGTGACGGCAGGATCGCGGCTCGAGCAGGAAGAGATCTTCGGGCCGGTGCTGTCGGTGATTCGCGTGGCCGATGCGGCCGAGGCGTTCGCCGTCAACAATGACGTCCGCTACGGCCTGTCGTCGTCGGTGTATACGGCGAACGTGAACGTCGCCTTCCGTGCACTCCAGGACCTCGACAACGGCATCACGTACATCAACGCGCCGACCATCGGGGCCGAGGCGCACCTGCCGTTTGGCGGTGTGAAGGAAACCGGCAACGGCCACCGCGAGGGTGGCTGGGAAGTGTACGAGTTCTACTCGGAAACGAAGGTCGGCTACGTGGACTACTCGGGCGCGCTGCAGCGCGCACAGATAGACAACTACTAGCGCCAGATGACGACACGCGAGCAGGCGATGCGCGACCCGGAGTTGCGGGAGCAGGCGTTGCGGGCAGCGAACGGCCCGACGCGGTCGCGCGGCCTGCGGCTGTCCTGGCTGTGGGATTGGGCCAAGGTCTTCCCGGCGGCGGTGGTGCTGTTCCTCGTCCTGCGCACGTTCCTTGTCGAAGCGTACAAGATCCCCTCGGGCAGCATGGAGCGGACGCTGCTCGTGGGCGATTTCCTGCTCGTCAACAAGCTGGTGTACGGCGCGGAAATCCCGTTCACCGGGCGGCGGCTGCCGGCCATTCGCGCGCCGCGTCGTGGCGACGTGGTGGTGTTCGAGTTTCCGGTCGACCCGAGCAAGAGCTTCGTGAAGCGCCTGGTGGCCATTGCCGGCGACACCCTGGCCATGCGCGATGGCGTCCTGCTGCTGAACGGACGTGTGCAGCGGGAGCAGTACGTGGAGCACACCGAACCGGGCATCGATCCGGTGAACGACGAATTCCGTTGGCAGCGGGGCTACCTCGTGAGGACCGCGGTCGCGGCCAATGCCCCCGCGGCGAATGCACCGGTCGCGAACGCGCCGGCCACTGGCGCGGGATATGCCGACGGCAGCGGCTATCGTCCGTCGCGCAACAACTGGGGGCCGCTGGTCGTGCCCGCGCACCACTTCTTCGTGCTCGGCGACAACCGCGACAACTCGCTCGACAGCCGGTACTGGGGATTCGTCGCCGACAGCCTGATGCGCGGCACGCCGCTCGCCGTCTACTACAGCTTCGAACCGGACTCCGCCAGTGCGATGCCCTGGCTGACGCGCATTCGCTGGGCGCGCATCGGCTCGGTCGTCCGCTGATCCCCGGCACCCCATGCGTTGACGCGGACGCACCGGCAGTTCACAGTTAAGGGGCATCGCGGCGCGCGACCCGCGCGTTCCCGCGTTGCAGTGTGTCTTTCGGCGCCGAAAGCACCGCCCTCGTTGCTCGCTCATCCCGCCTCACCGAGCCGCTGTTGCCATGGCAGTGATACCGCAGAAAAAGAAGGCGTCGTACGAGGAAGGTTCGCTGGACCAGTACCTGCGTGACATCAGTGCGTATCCCCTGATCTCCCGCGAAGAAGAAGCCGAGTTGGCGCGACGCATCCGGGTCAGCGACCAGGAAGCCCTCGACAAGTTGGTGCGCTCCAACTTGCGGTTCGTGGTCTCCGTGGCGAAGAAGTACCAGAATCAGGGTGTGTCGCTCTCCGACCTGATCAACGAGGGCAACCTCGGCCTCATTCGCGCGGCGCACAAGTTCGACGAAACGAAGGGCATCAAGTTCATCTCGTATGCGGTGTGGTGGATCCGCCAGGCGATCCTGCAGGCGCTCGCCGAACAGTCCCGCATCGTGCGCGTCCCGCTCAATCGCGCGGGCACGTTGCATCGCATCGGCAAGCGCGCCAACGCCCTGCTGCAGGAACTGGGACGCGAGGCCACGCACGCCGAAATCGCCGACGGCATGGACATCACCGAGGAGGAAGTCGCCAAGACGATGTCCATCTCGCAGGTGCACCTGTCGCTCGACGCCCCGCTCACGCCGGGCGAGGACAACCG
>CAZPON010000045.1:0-15066 GCA_964588045.1 uncultured Gemmatimonas sp. | reverse complement strand
CCAGCGTTGTCGGTCCCTTCTTCCGCTTCGCCATGGCTGTCTCCAGTCGATCGTTTCGCATTCGTCGGGGATCGCGACCCGGATGACGCACTACGGACCGTTCGATGGCGGAGCAACTCGCGCCATCGGAGGGCCTGGGGAAAAGATACGCCTTGGCGGGGCGCCCGCATCACCATGACGCGAGCGGAGCTTCCTGGCCACCGCCGCGTGCGTCACGGTCTTCCCGGCCGCCACCTGCTGCTCCGCCTTCCGATGCAGGTGACTCATGACCGAACAACTCCCCCAATAGAAAGCGAGCGCAGCAGGTAGCTGTCAGCTCATCAGGCCCGCGAGCACTCCGTCCGGCGTGACTTTGAGCAGCAGGACCATTGGCGCAGATGGCGGTGTGGTCATGGGCTCACCACGCTTTCGGCCTGCGAAATTGACGTGAAGCTCGCGCGCGTCACTGCGAATCTGCAGGGATTGCGGCGCGATACGGTCGCCAACGAGAAATGCGTTGGTCGTCGTGTATCCCTGGCCGTTCTTCAGCGCGACCACCACGTAGTGGAACATGCCGGTTCCGCCGGCGTCCTGCGTTACCCAGAACGCGAGGTCCTCCAGCCCGTCACCATCGAGATCTCCCCTGACCTCGCTGCCAAGGTAGCGAGTCGTCGTCCTGGCAGAAGAGTTCTCAATTGGCGAGCTCGCCACGCCATCGACAAGCGTGATCAACGTCCCGTTTACGGTGAAGGAAGCGTTCCTGCCAAACGCTGTGATCTCCACCGGCTGCGATACGCTTTGGGAATCTTCCGCGCGTTGCTCGGCGGCGCGGCATCCCACGATCCCCATTGCGCCAAGAACGATGAGACCGATCCCATCTCGTCGTATCGTGGTCATGCTACGGACATGTCCCGTTGTCTTCGTAGTGTTCCAGCGGCGCGTTCACCGTATGCGCTTCGACGATGAGCACTTTGCTGCCGCCCGTCGGGCGAAGGCTGATCGTGCCAAATCCACTGGCGACGAACCTGATGGGCGCCGCGCCCCTGAGGTGCAGCTTTGCCGAGGCGAATGAATCGCCGAGGTTCGGCACCATCAGCGTCTGCACGGAAAGCGTGTCGCCCACATCGTCGATCGCGCGAAACTGCACCACCCGGTTACTCGTATTGACCCACTGCATGCAGAAGTCAGCGGTACCACCGACTTCGGTTGCAGACGAGCACCCGAGGCCAGCCGATGCGGCGAGGACTGCGATCACGTAGTGATGCGGACGTTTGATGCTCATCGTATATCTCCGCGCTGGAGGGTTGCCGATTGACATGCGTCGCCTGTCTACAATAGTGGCGCGCAGCGGCGCCGAGGCCAAGGGCTGTCCTCGCACCGAGGTCAGCGCTCTTCTTGCAGTGCTTCAAGCTCCGCAATCACCTCCAGATCCTTCGGGCGACCCGCCGCGCGTTTCACGCGAATGAGCCACGGCAGGTCGAGCAGTTGCACGTCTCGCCCAAAGATGGTGATCGTGAGCGCGTGCGGAAGCAGGTCTTCGTAGTGACCACCGCCGGTGATCTCGCCACGCAGATCAATCGCGCCCGCGCTCGTGGTCAGTGTGAAATTGAGTCCTGCGCGCAGCGTGGCCACTGACCAGTCGAAGGGCAGGCCAGGGGGTGCACCGCGCAGATACGGCGTAAACGGCGCCAACGCATGCACCACGCGTGCGAGGTTCGCCGGTGATCGCGCATACGAAATGTCGATATCATCGGTGAGGCGCGACGACCCGTGCGCCCGCGCGGCGACGCCGCCCACAATGATGAACTCCACGCCCGCGTCACTGAGTGCAGCGAGCAGTCGCTCGAGCTGTGTCATGGTCGACGCCTCACCGGGCGCGGTCCCGGGCCTTCGTCGTGGCGCGTGTTGCCGCCGCGCGCTTCGCGAGCGCCGTTGCACGTTGCAGTTCGCGCCCGGCATCCTGCCACTCCGACAACGTGCGCAATCGTTCATCGACCGACTTGCGCAGGTTTTCACGTAGCAGTGAGCGGTCGACATCACGCTTGTAGCGTTCAACCACGGCGTCGGCCACTGGCAACGGCACAAGCGTGACGTGCAAGGCAAAACCCGCCGCCGCCGCACAGCGCACCAGCGTCTCGACCGTAGGATTCGAGTCGCCACGCTCGAGGCTCGCAATGGCCGACTGCGACGTACCCACGCGCTCGGCGAGGTCGCGCTGGGTCAGGGACCCATCGCGCCGGGCGTCTCTTACCCAACGGTGATAATCACGAATATGATACATAGTATCAGTATATCGTATAAAGGATTATCGTCAACCGGTGCGTGCGTTCACGCTGCAGAAGCCTTGACTGTCCTGTCTCGCTTTTATATATAACTAGAACTTTATGGAACGAAACGGTTATGTAAGTCTCGACCTGACCTTCGCCGCTCTGGCCGACCCCACCAGACGCGCCATCCTGGCACGGCTGGCGACGGGGGAGGCCACCGTGACGGAACTCGCCGAGCCGTTCACGATGAGCCAGCCCGCCATTTCCAAGCACCTGAAGGTGCTCGAGCGCGCCGGCCTCATCTCCATGAACGTCGATGCGCAACGGCGTCCACGCAAACTGGAACCGAAGCGATTGGAGGAGGCCGTGGAGTGGATCGAACGGTACCGCGAGATCTTCGAACAGCACTACCAGCGCCTCGATGCGTTGCTCGACGAGCTCCAGGCCAAGCCGTCGAAGCGTACATCACGATGAGCACCAGGGAGAAGACCATGCCGAAGCCCGCAGAAGTATCAGCGCCGAGTGATCGCGAAGTTCGCGTCACGCGTACGTTCAATGCGCCCCGCCAATTGGTGTGGGATGCGCATACCAGGCCCGAACTCGTGAAGCGATGGCAGGGCTATGATGGCTGGGACATGCCGGTGTGCGACATGGATGTCCGCGTCGGCGGCGCATACAAGTGGCAGTGGAGAAACCTCGAAGGCGGCGGGCAATTCGGGTTCTTCGGCACGTTCAGCGAAGTCAACGTCCCGTCGAAGCTGGTCCACGCACAATACTACGACCGGGGCGATATGGACTTCGCCATGCCCGCTGGCGATCCCTGCATCGTGTCACTGGAACTCAGTGAGCAGGACGGCGTCACGACGCTCGTCTGCAACATGACGTTCGCGTCGAAGGAAGCACGTGATGAGGCCGTCTCCACGGGCATGACCGACGGCATGGAGCATAGCTACACCCGCCTCGACGACCTGGTCAACGCTGCAGCGTAGCTATTTCGGAAAGTGTATGAGCACCAGCGCAATGACGGCCGGCACCGTCTGGACGAACAGGATCTTCCGACTGGCGGTGATGGCACCGTAGATGCCCGCGATCGCAACGCAGCTGAGGAAGAAGAGGGCGGTGTGAAATCCTTCTGCGCCCTGGGTCAGGCTCAGGAAGAGTCCTGCCGCGAGAAAGCCGTTGTACAACCCCTGGTTGGCTGCCAGCACCTTTGATGCGGTCGCGGCCTGCTGCGTGTGGCCAAACGCACGCAGCCCGGCGGGCTTGTCCCAGAGAAACATTTCCAGGACAAGGATGTAGACGTGGATCAACGCGACGAGAGCGATCGCAATATTCGATGCGGTTGACATCAGCCCCCCATCGGCCCGGCCTGCTTTCCCGCCGTGATCTTGGCGCTGAACTGCAGGTCGTAGTTGTTCGGCGTCGTGGTGTGAAAACTCTTGTATGAGGCGGTGTGAATGTCCTTCTCCTTGTCCGGCGATGACGCGATCGCACCGGTGTCGACACGCGCGCGCAGGCCGCGCTTGCACAGCTCCGCGTTCAAGTGGTCCGCATCGAATGGTGTGATACCGAATGAGATGTGATTCATCACGGCGCGACGTTCTGCCGGCATCTGGAACGTTGGACTCAGTGCGTTCCCACCGCGGATGAGGAGTCCGCCGATACCGGGCGCGATCTCGGTTTCGTTCTGGCTTCCTTCGTCGCCCAGGCCCTTCCAGCCGAGCAGTGCTTCGTAGAACGCGACCGTTTCCTTGTAGCTCGTACACTGGAACGAGATGTGGTCGAGGTACACCGTCCTGAATCCCATCGGCTCGAACGGCAGGGGCGCGTTGAGTGTGCCAGTGGGCTTGGTCGTGCGACGATTCTTCTTCGTGCCGTTCGAGATCTGGACGTCCAGTCCATCGGGATCTTTCACATGGAAGCTGAAGAAGTCGGCCTTGGGGTTGTGATCAGCGACCGGATTGAGTCCGCGTTCCCTGAGCGCGGCTTCAACTTTCCTGGTGTCCCACGGTGTGATGCCCCAGCAGAATCCGTCCCACAGCGCCCCCGCGCCCTGAATCAGTTCAAAGCGTGGCGTGTTGCACGGCGGCATGTTGCTCGGATTGTTGTTCACCGGTGCGCCACCAGCGCCACTCGGCGCGCCGGCACCGCGTCCGCCGCCGCCAGTGCTGTCGGCGCCACCGCGTCCGCCACCGCCACCGCCGCGTCCGCCGCCGCCACCAGCGCCGCGCGCCGGCGGCGTGTAACCGCCCTTGATGATGACGCCGCCAAGGTCACCGATATCCATGTAAATGCCGTTCTCGTCATTGCTGCGGACCTTCCAACCCATGAACGCGGCGTAGAACGCGGCTTCCTTTTCGGCGTCGGTCACCTTCATCGAGAAGTGATCGAGCAACACCGTCTTCCACCCGGTTGGCGCAAACGGCGCCTTGAGCGGCGTCTTGATGCAACTGGCGGTCGTGTCAGCGGCACGACCGGCACATTGACCCTGCCCCAGCGCGCGCGAGAATGGCAGCGAGACCGCGGCGAGACCCAGTGCCTGAAACAGCGTGCGGCGTGAGATCGCGCCACGGTCAAAGTCAGCGAAGAGACGATTGATGTCGGTCACGGTCCGGGACGAAAAAGGTTGGCGAGGCGGGTCGACTGAGAGTATGCGACGCGCGAAGGCCGTCAACAAGACTGGCGTGCCCCGGTGCCCTCGCTGCAGAACCGGAACGACGGCGACGTGGTTTCGACAGCGCGAGCGCCCCACCCGCCCTCACCGCACCGGCGGCTATCAGCAGCACGCATCGTCAGCGTGCGGCGCGCCGATAGAGCTGAAAGTTGCGCAGGGGCGTGCCATCGTGCGCGAGGGTCTCCTGGACGACCGCGAGGAGAGTGCGGTCCGCTGAAACCACGCGGCGCGCATATGCGAGTCGCGTGGTGCCGCGATACGCGGCGCTGTCCAACGTGCCCTCGTCGACGTGTGTGAGCGAATAGGCGTCGGGTCCGAGCTCTGAGGCGGGCAGGGCGACCCGTGATCCATCCGCGGTGCCGCCGAAGCGAGTGCTCCGGTCGGCCGTGTCACCGGGCATTCGCCAGATGACTTCGAGGGCGAGCTGACCGTCATCGGCGCGCGCAATGGTGTAGCGCCCCGCGGCTGGGGGAAGGCCGCTCGCATAGAGCGAAAGCTCGGGGATCAACTCCCACTCTCCGATGTAACTCATCATACGTTCAAGGATCTCGTGTCACGCCAACGAGGATTCGGCCGGTCAACTCTCGCACAACGTATCGGCAAAAGGAAAGGTCACATCGTCTCCGGTGGCACACCGACAATGTCTCGCGCTCTCTTCGAGACGACACGAACACCGCCGGAAGATCGAACGGCCGTATAACGGTATGATCGGTGAGCGATGAACACCTCGCAATCCTCTTCGATCCATTCGCAAGCCAGCATAGTCTCATACTCCGACAACGCTCGTCGCATGGCTGCAGCAAATTCCGATATTTCAATCATGTGGAACTCGATCACCCGCTTTCGGCGATCTCGAGACAAGAATGACCGGAGCGTCCGGATTCATGAGCGCGAGAATCTTGCCATCACCGTCGGATGGAAGCACTTCAGCGATATCGTCGATCAGGTTCTGGCGTAGCGATCCTGCCTGCATATGATCCCCTGCTGACTTAGGCCAAACGCTGGCGTGTGTTTCCGACAAACGGCAGACGGTGGCACTACTGGTGTGGGGTGAGAGAAGCGGCCGAAACTCAGCATCAACGGCGGCGCGACTAGAGGAGGCCGCGCGCCGCGACGCGCACCTCGGGACGCGAGAAGCGAAACACCGCGCGGTCGAGCCAGTAGTGCAGGAACCCCGTGGCGAAGCCCAGCGCCACGAGTGCGGGTACCCACGTGGACTCGCGCAACGCGACGGCGAGCGCGCCGATGATGCGCTCGCCGTAGTACACACCCTCCACACGCACCGATTCGACTTCCAGCACCGGCAACAGCAGCACCGACAGCAACGCGAGCACCGCCAGCAACGCCCACGGCCGGCGGTTGACCGCGTGCAGCGCGCGCCGGCCCACGGAACCGGGCATCTCAGGTTCGGCCTGCGCGACGCGCGTTGTCAGCGCCGTCGCCGCGAGCCAGTGCTGTGCCGTCCACGCGGCAACGAACACATACGGCTGCCCGAACCACAGCGCGCCACCAACCATCAGTGCCACGCCCACCACATACAGGGCGCGCGGCAGCGACGTCCGCGAGGCGAACGCCTCGAACGCCAGCACCGCGATGGTGATCGCCAGCACGGCGCCCATCGCGCCGACGCGCAATGTCGCCGACACCGCCGGGAGCCAACTCTCAGCGATCCAGGGCGGAACCCAGATCTCCTGGAAGAGGTCCGTCTGCGTGATGGCCTCGACCACCACCACCAGCGCGCCGCCCACGCCGACTGCGAAGAGCCGGTCGACGCGGCGCGTCCAGCGGTGCGCCGACCGCCCGGCCCGAATCCGGTAGAGGCTCAGGATGCCGAAGTGCTGCGCGGCGAAATGCCAGGTGACGAACGCGAAGTCGACGGTGGCCAGCACGATCACGCGTTCCGTTCGCGTCAGCGGCAGCGTGTGGTCGGCAGGCAACATGATCGCGAAGCACGCGATGATGATCGCGATCGGGACGACAATGAAGCGCACCCGATCAGCGCGCACGAGCGGCTGGTACGCGGTCGTCGCGTACGCCAGCCACGTCGAGCCGAACCGGTGGGCCAGCCAGAACAGCGCGGTGAGCGCGAAGAACAGCACGTCGAACGGACTGCCGTGGCGATCGCCGTAGCCGTTGGCGAGCAGGAACGCGAGTGGCACGAGCCAGAGTGCGGACTGGATCCACAGCGCGTCCCACACTCGGCCATGGATCCACGGACCACGTCCCACATCGGCGGTCGGAAGGGCTGCGAGGTCGGTCATGTCGGCATGTGGTACCGGGATGCTTGCTGCAGCGAATGTGTCGCCGTTTCGACTCGCTGTCGAGAGCCCGCCATGGCCCGCTGCAAGCACATCGCCGCCGCACCCACGCTACGGCGCCGCGCGCCCGCGGCGCACGAGGTCGAGCACGTCGGTGCGCGCATAGTGCCCCGCGACGTCGAGCTGCCAGGGCGGCCCGGTCATCTTCTGCGGATCCAGCTCCGCGAACAGCAGTCCTTGCTCCTGGTGCATCGGCCCGGCGATCACCTTCCCGTCAGGATCGACGATGACGCTGTCGCCCGGGCTGATCCACCCCTGCGCCGGTGCGGGGATCAGTGACTTGAACGCGAACCGATCGGGGATGTCGCTGGGCGGCATCGCGCTGCAGCAGCCGATCACGTAGGGTTGACCAGCTGAGGTCAGGGAGATCGCCGTCAGTAGTCTCGCAGCGCTTCGGTGGGCTGCACGGCGAGCGCGCGCCGCGTCGGCACGACGCACGCGATCAGGTACACGACGGTCATCAGCGTCGTGTACGCCCCAAGCGTGAGCAGCTCTGTTGCCGTCGGCCAACCGTTGTCCGTACCGCCTTGCAACGCCCATACCAGCACGGTGCCGGCGAGCAGTCCCATGCCGAGCTGCCGCAGCGGCTGGGCAAACACCGCGGTGACGATGCGCCACGGGCTGGCTCCGAGGGCGACGCGCACGCCGATCTCTCGCTTCCTGCGCGAGACGGCAAATGACATCACCGCGTAAATGGACACGAGTGAGAACATGAGCACCATCGCGCTCACAATGGTCGTCATCGTCACCCAGAACGCGTGAAATCTGGCCTCACCGTTCACAACATCTCTGAGCGGCATCACATCCATCAGGCGCAGCGTTACGTCCACGTCGGTCGCGATGGCGCGCAAGCGGGATGCGAACATCCTGGGGTCGCCCTGTACGTGTATCGCGACGTTGAGTGGATACATCGATGCGCGGACGAGCGGGCGATAGACACCTGCAGGCCCCCATCCCGACTCCGTACCCACATCGGGCGCGACCCCGACAATCTCGTACCACGGCCACGTACTGGGATCCGAATTACTCACATACCGAATGCGCTTGCCGATGGGATTCTTCCCACCCATCACGCGCTCCACGAATGACGTGTTCACGACAGCGACGCGTGCGTCGGGGCTTGCCTCGCTGCTGTTAAACCATCGCCCCGACAAGATCGATACGCCGAGTACGTCGAGATACTTCGGATCAACTCTCGACGATCCCACCAAATGACCACGTTCGTCGTGCGGTGCAACGGCGCCCTGGTCGATCTCAATTTGATTGTTCGGATGGTACTGGCGCGGTAGATGCTCGGCGAACACGACACCCGACACGCCCTGTTCCGACGACACTCGCGCTTCGAGCTTCTCTGCTGCGGCCAGGTAGCGAGCCTCAAACGCGGCCGCACTCGTATCGGCGCCGGGCTCGTTTGGATACCGCTCCATATCGAGCCGAGCCGAGAGGTACTGGTCGACCGGGAAGGGCAGCTGCGTCGTTTCCATTTTCTCGGGGTCGCCGCGCACAAAAAACGTGACTACGGGGAACCCCATCGTCACAGCCAGCTGCAAGACGATCAGCACCGTCCATACTCCGCCGAAGTGCGTGCCACTCGCGCCGGCGGTCGTGTGCTTGAGTTGGAGCCCAAGGTTTCGCGTGATCCTGAGTCCTGGAAGAACTCCGGCGATCACCGCGGCCAGGAGAGTGAGTACGGCGGTGTACACAAACGTCAGCGGCGAAAGTGTGCCGTCCACCCAGAATGGAAAGTTGCCGCTCGCGTCGGTGAGCTCCGCGCGCATCAGGTCCAGGCCCCAGCGCATTCCCCATTTGGCCGCGAGGAGCCCAACAACCGCTGCGACGCCGCTGAGCACCAGCGCTTCGGTGAACATCTGCATGACGATGCGCCGTCTGCTCGCGCCGAGCGCGGAACGAACAACGATCTCGTTCTCGCGCGTTGCTGCGCGCGCGAACATCAGCAATCCGACGTTGGCGCACACGAGCACGAGGAGCATGATGACGTAGATGTTCCCCGTCAGCAGCATCATCGACTGACCGGGTCCACCAATCGCCCGCACCGATTCGGCAAACGTGAACACTTGCGGGCGAAGATGCTGATGCGTGCGCGGGAAGTCGACGGCCGCATTTCGTCCGAGGTGCGCGAGCTCCGTGCGCGCCTGCTCAAGTGATGCCTCTGGTGCAAGCCGCCCAACAATCTGGATCGCCATTCCCTGGCGGCGATCATATCCGGAGACGTCGACCTTGAGCGGCACCCACAGTTCTTGTGTGCGCGGAAACGCAAAACGTTCAGGCATGACGCCGACAATCGTGGCGGGAGCACCAGTCAGGTGAACGGTGCGTCCGATTACACGGGGATCACCATTGAAGCGACCCTGCCAGAGATCATAGCCGATCACGGCGACGGGCGCCGCGCCGGCCTGCTCGTCCGACTCCACCAACGTGCGCCCGAGCAATGGTGGAACGCGCACGACGCGGAACGCCGCCGCGCTCACCTCGGCGGTGAACACCGGTTCGGCCAGACCCGCGGTGATCATGAGGTTTCGGGTGACCGTACGGTACGCGCCAATGTCCTGCACGGATTGAACCGAGCCACGCCACGCCACGAAGTCGTGCGTCGCACGGGGCTCCGGACGGTTCGCCGATGCGTCCCAGTTCTGCATCATCACGATCCGGCCGGCGTCCGGAAGTGGAATTACAGGAAACACGAGCTGGCGAATCGCCTCGAACGTCCCGGCGCCCACCCAGATCGCGAACGCCATGGAGAAGCCGCCGACGATCGTGAGCACCGGGTACTTCACGAGCATCCGCACGCCGAGCTTGAGGTCGAGCCCCGAGAAGCGCATTTCGTCGAACCACTTCAGGCCGCGCGCGATCCGCGCTTTCTCAACGTAGTGTTCCGTGCTCCCGAACTCGGCGCGCGCGTTCCGCGCGGCTTCGGCGGGTGTCATCCCGGATCGGACCAGGTCCGCGGCCCGCAGTTCGATGTGCAGACGGAATTCCTCGTTGAGGTCCGCGTTCACCTGACGCGTGCGCACGACACCGTGCCAGAGCGAGCGCATCCTGGCCATCAGTTCGGTAATCATCGATCACGCTTCCCTTGGCTTTGCTGAAAGCGCGAGTCCGATGGCATCCGACAGTCGTTTCCAGCTCGCGGCCTCCTCCCCGAGTGCGCGGCGCCCGGCGGCGGTCAGCCGGTAGTATTTCGCCTTGCGGTTGTTCTCCGAGGTGCCCCACTCGGAGTCGAGGAGACCACGATGCTCCAGCCGCGTGAGCGCCTGGTAGAGCGCGCCCTGCTGCACGAGGAGCGCGCCACCCGATATCTGTTCGATACGGAGCAGCACGCCGTAGCCGTGCAACTTGCCGAGCGAAACGGCCTTGAGGATCAGGACATCCAGTGTTCCGGGCAGAAGCTCGGCAGTCGACATGCGCTCTCCTTAGCTGTTAAGGAGAACAACGATAGCGCCGCCGCCCAGGTTTCAAGTGGGCCAGCCCCATCCACCCGGCTCACGGAAGCTGAGCGGCTACTCGGATGTCTTCCGGATCCGGGTCGGCGTCTATCGCATCCTGTACAGTGTGGAGGGCCTGCGGTTGATCGTGATCATCCTGAAGATCGGGCATCGAAAGGATGTGCACCGGTGAGCAGCCCACGACGTGCGCCGGCACGGCGCCCGCCTGCCGTTAGCGCGCCGCGCGCAGATGCCACTGAGTGCCGAGGCCGAGCAATTCCAGGTGCAGCGAAAGCAGAAGGGCCTCTGCCGCCTTCGCGTCCGGCTGCGGTGGAAGTGGGGATCGGGCCCGAGACGCTTCGATTCCCCCGAAGAGTCGCTCCGCCTCGGCCTTGACCTGTGCCAGCGTCCAGCCGCCTCGCTTGATGAGCTTCAGTTCGTCTGCATCCGTCGTCCGGAACACGTTCAACGTCCCGGTCTCGAGGAACTCCGCACCCATGCGGAGCAAACGGATCAAGTGCGCGGCGTTCTTGACGTCGTACTGGTACTTCCTGACCATCGCCTTCCGCTTCTCGCCCATGTAGCCACTGAAATGCTCGCGATGGAGCTTTCGGAAGCGAGCCAGCACATCGAGGCTGACGTCCCACCGCTGAGCGAGGTACGCGAGCTTGTTCGTGTCCGCCTCAAGCACGTTGTCGACTGGACCATGCGCTCGGAGCGTCAGCGTGAGCTGCTCGTATTTCGCCATGCGCTCGAGGTCGAATGCTTCCATCTTCTTCAGCTGATCGTTCGCGTACCCCGCGAACGTCTCTGCGGCGGCTTGCGAAGAGAACAGTCCCCGGCTTGCGACGAGGCGTTCGAATCCGGGGCCGCGATGGACGTACTCGTCGTCGCGCAGCCAAAGCAGACCCACGATATTGGGATTGCTCTTCAGGAGCAGGCGCATCGCCTTCTCGAGGCTATAGAGGACGACGTCCAACTCGTCGACCTGAAGCGTCCAGTGCTGCCAGCGCTCGAGACCGAGGTGATACTCAAGCGGCGGCACCACAAAGCCCATCAGGTCGATGTCGTCGATCGCGTTCGGCTCCTCCGGTGGCAGGTAGGTCCCGTGGCTGTGCGAGCCCATAAGACCGAGCACGACGAGATGCGGCTCGAGCGGAAAGCCGTTCTGAGCCTCGAATGCCTTCGCGATGCGCGGATCAATGGCCATGCGTACTCCAAGTTGGTCGAGCTAACGTCTGGTTCTGCCGCGAACGCTCAAATAGAACGCGCCCGCGCAGCGGGTGCCACAAACTGCGTTCGTCGGCAGCAACCCTCGTCAGATGCCTGTCGGTTCGATGCATCGGTCCACAAACTGTCGCGCCTTCAGCACTTCAATCCCTCGCCATCCAGACACCTGCAGGAGATGCTTGTCGCCGGAAACGATGAGGCCCGCGTGCCCGGCCACGGCGGCGGCGGCGGCGAGAAACATGTCATCATCCGGATCCTCACTGTGATGCGCTCGTCCAGCGGCGGCGCGTTTACGAGCACGGCGTGCACGGTGAGCATCGCAAGGAGCGCTTCGAGGGCGCTCACGAGCGGCTCGCGTCCCTTGCTGAGTTCGAAACCCACGCGCCGATACTCGTCGAGCATCGGTGGCGAGATGACGAGGCGGAACGACCCAGTACTCCACGCGGCGAGGATACGACCGGGCACGCCGCCGAAAAGGAGCCCGGACACGAGCACGTTCGTATCCAGCACCACGTTCATTTCGCGCGTCGCACCTTCTTGATTGCGCGCGGGATGTCGGCCGGCCTGAGCCCTGATGCCTTCGCCGCACGCCGGGCTTGCGCGGTCAGCGCCGCGAACTCCGATAGGGCGGGTGGTTCCAGCACCTTGAGAATGACGACGTCTCGATCGGCGACCACGACAAATTGCGCACCGGTCTTGAGACCGAGCCGATCACGAATGGCTTCGGGAATGACCACCTGCCCTTTCGAGGACAAGGTCGTCGTAGCGGCGTCCGACATCAAGGCTCCTGAGTGGGTGTCTTACCAGTAAGACTAGAGCCTTCGGGTCTGGCCGTCAAGTTGACGCCGGCAACCGGCATCTAACGCGAATAGTTCTGTTGCGAGCGAATCATAACAAAGCGCCAGCGAGCGAAGCGAGCCGGCGCAGTCCGACAGGCCGCTCGGCAACAGCAACGTTCGTTTGATCACTGCCACCGCACTCCGCGAACACCGAACGACAACGTGGTCATGGTAAGATGGTCGCCGTCCACGTTCCGTTCTGGAACGATGGAGTGATGTTCCAGTCGCGGCCGTCGTTCAGTGTGACGTGGATGTGTGCGCTCTCATCCCATCCCCAGCTGACCGCAACGACTGCGGCGGCCAATGCGATGTCTTCGCCAGCTTCGACGGAATCGGCCGACACCAGCACGTCAACCGATCCACTCTGCGCCATGAGGAGGCCAGCCACGGTGCCGTGGGAGGGTAAAGCCTCCTGCACGAACGACAAGTCGACCTCCGTCGGCATTTCCAGCCCACGCATATCGAAGAGCAGCGTGATGCCTCTACTCGGGCCGCCATCGCGGCGCACGGACGCCCGACAGACATCCGCAGTAGCGCCCGAAGAGAGGGCCACAGTGTCACGCTCCGTTCGGAGCCGGGTCGGCAACTCAACGGTGGCCGCAGTTTTCATGAGTTGTATGGAAAGACCACTCTGTGGTGATCTAACGCTGGCTTCTGCAGCGGGTGCTCCAACGAAATGCGCGCGCAGCGCGCTTCCGAATGCGCCCGTCTGCAGCAAGCATCGTTATGCGGCGCCGCGACGACGCGGACGATGCAACGCTTCCACGACCGCCTCGGGATTGTGGGCCGCCACCTGCAGCAGCGCGAGCGCAGGTCCATCAGGCATCCGGCGCCCTTGCTCCCAGTTCCGCAGCGTCGCGACGCTGACGCCGATCATGAGGGCGAATTCCGTTTGTGACTGGCCGAGATCAGCGCGCACCGCCTTCACATCAGTCGGCTTGAACGTGCGTGAGCGCGATGGCTTGCGCTCGCCACGGCGAATGGCACCGAGTTGGCGGACACTGGTCAGCAACTCTTGGAAGGCTTCCGCTTTCATTTGAACTCCTCGCGTACCACGCGTGCTAGTGCGCGGATTTGTGTTGGCGACAAATCGCCTTGCTCGTTCTTGGCGTACATATACACCATGTAGCACAGATCGTCATCGACGGCCCAGTAATAGATTGTGCGAACGCCGCCGCGCTTCCCTCGCCCCTCGGCGCCCCAGCGCAGCTTGCGGAGTCCGGCACCGCCGGGAATGAGCGGCCCTTGCTCCGGGCGAAGACTCAGCGCTGCTTGCAGTGCCCGATACTGCTCATCATCAAGGTGCCGACGAAGACTGGCCGTGAAGGCCTGCGACTCAATGAAGCGCATGGAATACTATAAGCCATTGGCGTAGTCTGCGCCAGTCGCGAAATCGACCGCTGAGACAGCGCCTAACGGGCATCAGGCGGCATGCAGGTCACGTGGCTGCTGCCGTGCGCAACCGTCATGCCAGCTGCGGCGCCAACGAGCCAGCAATACAGTGGGTTCGCGTCGAAGGCAAGCGCATAACCGCCCGTTAACGCAATTGCGAGGAACGTCCAGACGATCGTAACGACGCGGTTGTGGGGCCGCGCCAGTCCTTCACCTATTGTGAAGCCGTGGCCCCACAACCGCTACCGCAGCTGCGCTTGTCGGCAGCAAGCTTCGTTATGCAGCCGTAGGCGACGCACGCAATAGGACGCGCCCATACCATGCGAGGACGACTGCGAAAACTAGGAGCACGTACAGGTCGAGCCAGAGCAAGAGGCTCAGTCGCGGAGGCCGTCCGGCCACGCCGAGCGCAGTTCCGGTGGCCATCAAAGCCAGCGGCGTGACGCAAACCAGCGCCCCCACCGAATGGCCTTGGCGCCAGAGCCGATGCGCGAGCAGGACGCTCGCGACCGGGGTGGTGAGCGTCAAGACGACCACGGCTGCCTCGAATGAGGCACTGCCCGCGTGTCCCAACAGACCCAGTGGCAAGACAACGATGATGGCGCAGATCGTGAGGAGCGCTGCGCCAACGCCAATCCAGCGTGCCATAGACCTCTCGTCTGGCTACCGAGCGTGAGTGGGCTGCATAACGTCAGGTTGTGCTGCGGGCACTCCATAAAATGCGACGGCGAAGCCGTCGCTTCAATACCGTGACCGACAGCACCAACCTTCGTTATACAGCGGCCTCGCGCGCCGGACGCCGAGTGAGCGCCAGCTTGCGCCCGGAGGCGGCGCAGTCGCGCACGTAGAGATTGATCAGGCTCTGGTAGGGGAAGCTGGGTCTCGTCCGCGAGCGCCTTGAAGTACTCGTCCGTGGAGTCGTTC
>CAZPON010000044.1:4280-15130 GCA_964588045.1 uncultured Gemmatimonas sp. | reverse complement strand
CCGGTGTCATCGATCCGACGAAGGTGACGCGTTCGGCGCTGCAGAACGCGGCGTCCATCGCGGGCCTCCTCCTGACGACCGAAGCGCTGATCGTCGAGAAGAAGGAAGACAAGGCGCCGGCAGCCGGTGGTCACGGCGGCGGCGGCGGCATGGGCGGCATGTACTGAGCCGTACCGATCCGCAGTGCACAACGGGGGCGCCACATCGTGGCGCCCCCGTCGTGCATTCGTGCCGCGAGGCCGGTGCGCGTGACGCGCTACGCCGGCTCGGCCTTGTGAAGCGAGGCCGGCACCTTCACCACGGAGCGGGCCACCGCGGTGCGCAGCTCCTTGGCGCGATCTTCGCCATCGACGCCGCTGGCGAGCTCCTTCAGCAAGCCATCGGTGAGGTCATAGACCACGCCGTGCAGGATGGGCCGGCGCCCCTTGAGCCAGTTGTTGCGCACGACCGGCGTGCGGGAAAGCTGGAAGACCTGCTCCAGTACGTTGAGCTCCACCAGCCGCTTGAACTGCGAGCTCGCGTCAGGCAGCGAGTCGAGTTCACCGCGATGGCGCAGTTGCACGTCACGCACGATCTGCAGCCAGTTGTCGACCAGCATCTGGCCGGGTGCGCTCATCGCGGCCTTCACGCCGCCGCAATTGTAGTGACCGCACACGAGGACGTGACGCACGTCCAGCACTTCGACCGCATACTCGAGCGCGGCCAGCATGCTCATGTCCGTCGGGTGGGCCTGGTTCGCGATATTCCGATGCGTGAAAATCTCCCCGGGCTTGGCCCCGGTGAGCACTTCGGTCGGCACGCGGGAATCACAGCAGCCGAGAATGAAGAAGTGCGGCTCCTGGCTCGCCGAACGCCGCTCGAAGTACGTCGGATCGGTCGCGCGGATCTGTTCGGCCCACTCGCGATTCTGTTTGAACACGTCGAGGTAATTCTGCATGGGTCAAAGCGTATGAGTCGGGGTGATGGCGGCCGCCGGGATGCCCACCAGCCGGTAGTCGATCTTGCGCAGGCGCGCGGTCTCGGTGAAGTCGTGCAGTTGCTCCAGCACGTCGATGTCGAAACGCGCGGTGCCCCGTCCGTCGATCTCGACCCGGCTGCCCATCGGCAGGGCCTCCAGTGAGCGCTCGATGTTGGCCTTGCTGAGGAACGTCGCCTGGTCGGGCAGCGCGTAGCGGGTCAGCACGGCGCCCGGGGGACTGATCTGGCGGAAGGCCGGCTGCCGCAGGTGCTCGCGCAGGATGAAGAAGAAGCCCACGGCCAGTCCAAAGCCGATGCCCACCAGCAGGTCCGACAGCACGATGGCAACGAGCGTGACGGCAAACGACGTGAACTGGGCGCGCCCTTGCGACCACGCCATGCGAAAGAGCGCCGGCGAGGCCAGGCGATAGCCCGTGTACAGGAGGATCGCGGCCAGTGAGGCCAGCGGAATCAGGTTCAGCACCACGGGCAGCAGCAGCACGGCCGCCAGCAGCAGCAACCCGTGCACCACGGTCGCCCGGCGGGTCACGGCACCCGCGCCGACATTGGCGGCGCTGCGCACGATGACGCCGGTGAGCGGCAATCCGCCCAGCAACCCGCACACCACGTTGCCCGCGCCCTGCGCCATCAGCTCACGGTTGGTGTCCGACTTGCGCTTGAACGGGTCCAGTTTGTCCGTGGCATCGACGCTCAACAGGGCCTCGAGGCTGGCGACAACGGCGATGCTCAACGCCACCTGCCACGTCGTCACGGACATGAATGCAGACCAGTCGGGCCACGCGAAGACCCCCGCCCACTCGCTGGCGAGCGGGAGCTGCACCAGGTGCGCGGCATCCAGCGCGAACGTGCTGTCAATGCGCGGCAGCAGGAATTGCAGTCCGATGCCGACCAGCACCGCGATCAGTGCCGCGGGCAGCACCCGCAAGGTCTCGGGACGCCAGCGTTCCCACGCCAGGAGCGCGGCCAGGGCTGCCACCGTCGTCGCCAGGGCCCCGACGTGAATGCTGCCCAGCATGTCGCCGAGCGTCGAGAACGTGGTGGCATCATTGGCCTGCCGAAACGACTCGTCGCCCTCGAAGCCCACGTCGTAGCCGATGGCGTGCGGCAGCTGTTTGAGGATCAGCGTGACGCCGATACCCGCCAGCATTCCCCGGATGACCGAATGCGGGAAGAAGTAGCCAACGATGCCGACGCGCAGCGCCGCCAGCACCAACTGGATGACGCCTGCCAGTATCACGGCGATCAGGAACGCGCGGAACGACCCCGTGGCCGCGATACCGGTGACGACGATCGCGGTGAGGCCGGCGGCCGGACCGCTCACCATCACCGGGGACGCCGACAGCGCGCCCACCAGCAGGCCACCCACGACTCCGGAAATGAGTCCGGCGGTCAGCGGGGCGCCGGAGGCGAGCGAAATGCCAAGGCACAGTGGCAGCGCAATCAGGACGAGGACGACGGCGGCAGGCAGGTCGCGTCGCCATGGATCGGGAAACGGCATGTCGGTCGGTCGGTTTGCGTGGAGGATGCAGGGCGTGTGGATGGATAGCGCCCTGCGCACTGAAGGCCAAGTGTGAGATGTACCCACACGGCCGCGCCCGGGATCCGTGGTTTCGGACCGGAATTCACGCACCATCGAACGCGAGGGGGGCGCGTCAGCGCGTCGGCGCCTCAGCGCGTCGGCCAGCGGCGATCGGCGAGTGCGTGGGCGATCACGGTCTCGAGATGCGCGCGCTGCGCGTCGTCGAGCGTCACCTGACGCCGCGCCATCATGCGCGCCGCCGCGTCGATGAACTTCTCGCGCGCATACACGTCGTACGGCGCGTGCGTCCCCCACGAGAAGGGTGCCACCGCCTTGGGCGGCATGGAGTCCATCACGTTCGCGCCGGCACCCAGCACACACCCGGTGGTCAGTTGCAGGCCGATACCGGTCTTCGCGTGGTCGCCGAAGAACGTGCCGGCGAACTGCAGGCCGGTGTCGCGCAGGCCGTCCGGACTCCACATCGCGACGGTGCCGTACGTGTTCTTCAGGTTGCTCGTGACCGTGCCGGCGCCAAGGTTCACCCAGCGCCCGAGCAGCGAATGGCCCACGAAGCCGTCGTGCCCCTTGTTCGCATGGCCGATGAACACCGACATCGACAGCTCACCGTGCACGCGGCAATGGTCCCCGATCGACGAGACGGCAATACGGTCGGTCGTCACGAGGGAGTCGCGGCCAATGTAGCAGGGGCCGACGATGCGCGTGAAGGCCTGAATCGTTGCCCCGCGCCGCACCAGCACCGGGCCGCCGGTCGTGTCGAACACCGTGAACGGTTCGATATGCGCGCCACGCTCCACATGCACCGCGGCATCGCCGATCGTGACACTGCCGGTGACCGCGCCCGGGGCCAGCATCGTCGTGTCGAGCGTGGCCGCGAGCGGCGGGATATCCTGCGCGAGTTGCGTCGCGAGCTGCCGGATGATGTCCCATGGGGCGTCCAGCCAGACCCCGTCGGCCGTGGCCACGATGGTGTCGACGTGCACCAGCGTCTCCAGCACCAGCGTGCCGTCGCGCAGCGCCTGGTCGGACAGGGGCTCGCGCAGGCGCACGGCGGCCACCTGCGAGCCGATGCGGATCGCGCCGGCATTGGCCGCCACGCCGCCACCGGTGAGCACCGGGAGCGCCCGCGTGTTCACCAGCCACGTGCCGGCCGGCAGCGGCAGGCTCGCCATCGGTGGCGCATCGAACTCGGCAAAATGCTGCAAGTGCGGCGACGACACACACGCGTTGACGGACGCGCCGAACCACAGCGCCCATCGCTCGCGCCCCAGCAGCGCACCCGCGCGCACTTCGCCGAGGGGCCGCGTGGTGGCGAAGGGTTCGAAGGTGCGCGCGCGCGCGTCGTCGTAGAGGACGATCATGGTCCGCGCAGCTCCGCCGGCAGCGCATCGAGCAGCGTCTTGAGGTCCGCGGCGCGTTCGCGGGTGGTCACCATCACCAACCCCTCACGGGCCACGACCACGAGGTCGTCGACGCCATACAGCACGACCGCGCTGCCATCGGCGTGCACCACATTGTTGCGCGACTGGAAGAGGAACGCGGGGCCGTTCGCCGCATTGCCGCTGGCGTCGTGTGCGCGCACGCGATGCAGCGCGGCCCACGTGCCCACATCGTCCCAGCCGAAGCCGCCGCGCACCACCAGCACGCGATGGCTGCGCTCCAGGACGCCGACATCGATGGCGACCGAACGGACCTGCGCGAAGAACGCCGCCAGGTCGTTGCCCGCGGCCTCGAGCGCCGGCTGCACCTCCGGGGTGAGCGCCCGGATCTCGTCGAGCAGGTCGCCCACGCGCCACGCAAAGATGCCGGAGTTCCAGAGGAAGCCATCAGCGACCATCGTCACCGCGCGATCATGATCCGGCTTCTCGACGAACCGTGCGACGCGATGCACGTCGCCGGACACGGGCTCGCCCGGCTGGATATACCCGAATCCGGTGTCTGGCCGCGACGGCACGATGCCGACGGTCACCAGTGCGTGTTCGCGCGCGGCCACGTCGGCTGCCTCCGCCAGCGTCCGGCGAAACCCGTCGACATCGCCGATCGCCCAGTCGGCATGCACGCAGATCATCACGGCATCCGCGCCATCGCGCGCCGCGATCTCGCGCGCGGCCCAGGCCAGCGCCGCGCACGTCCCGGCCGGACGCGGTTCGGCAATCACGTTCTCCGGTGGCAGTCCGGGCTCCATGGCCAGCACGGCATCACGCAGCGACGCGTTCGAGCGGTGCGAGCGGCAGCATGCGGTCGAGCGTATCACGCAGCATCGGCGCCGCGGAGATGAGCGGCAGCAGTTGCTTCGGACGCTCGGGCGTGGACAGCGGCCAGAACCGCGATCCGACGCCCCCGGCGAGCACCACATTCCAACGGGACATGGAGTCAGGAGGTGAGCGGAAGCGTGTCGGCGGCGCGCGGCTCCGTGCGCGTCAGGCTCGTCACCCGCTCAAACAAGCGGCGTGGACTGAATGGCTTGGTCATGACGCCAGCCACGCCAAGCGACTCCGCCTCCCGCAGTTGCGCGTCCTGCCCGGCAGCCGTGAGAATGAGGCACGGCAGGTGGCGCCATCTCGCGTCTGCGCGGAGCAGCGACAGAATCTCCGTGCCACGCATCCCTGGCAGCATCAGGTCCAGGATGACGAGCGCCACGTCGGGATGCGCGGCCAGATGTTCGAACGCCTCGGGTCCGTCACTCGCCAGCAGGACACTGAATGGTCCCTGTTCCAGCCGGGTGCGGAGAATGAGGCCGATGTGTGGCTCGTCATCGACGACCAGGATGCGGGTTCGCTCGTCGTCGCGCGGCATGTCGCGCGCGTCACCGGACGTCGTCAGACCAACGCCGCAATCTGCGCGCGGTGGCGGCGCAGGTCGTACAACATGGCCGCGAGATTGGCCGACGGACGCAGCAGCACCAACAGCAGCGCATCGGGAGACACCGACGTGACGACGGCCGTGCCGGCGCTGTATTCGAGAACCATCAGCCCGAAGTCACCGCGCCCGGAGGCCAGCCCCATGTCCACGGCAGCGGCGACCATCGGCGGCACATGGGCCGCCAGGCCTTCAGGGTCGAGTGCGCCCTCTGTCGCCCCGTCGATCAGCAGGCCGTCTCGTCCCAGCACGATGGCGGCATCGACGCCTTCGCGTCGCCGCAATGCACTCACCAGATCCCGGATGGTCGCCATGTGGGAACGCTGTGCTCGGAGTGGGGTGAAGTCAAGCAGCCGAACCGCTTGCCGGGACGCGAGTTGAGCGATAACCTCCACGTTCGCTTCTGCCATGGGGATTACCCTGTTGTCACGACTGACCGGCGCGCTCCGAACCTTGCGGCGCGCCATGTTGTTTCCGGCCCTGATCGTCACGTCGTCGGCCCTCGCGGCCTGCGGCGGGGCCGATAGTATGCTGCCGTCGCCCACCAGCGAGAACGCCGACCGGCAATACCAGGTATGGGCGATCACGGGCACCGCCGCCGCGTTGCCGGCCGGGTATGCGTTCACCTCCGAATCAGTGGTCCGTCCGCAGATCCTGGCGGGCGGTGGCCTGAATTTCGATCTGGCGTTCGACATCACCGCCGACGGCAAGGTGCTTGTGATGCCCGCCAGGACCGTTGTGCCGGAGCCGCCGGCGAAGGCGCCGATCATCGGACTGCAGGTCGTATTCCCCGTGTACGAGCAGATCCTGCGTGCGCCGGATGGCGGATACGTGCCGGACACGGCGGTCACACTCGTCGTGGGGCAGGCCATCGTCCTGCAGCTCCACAACTCGGGATGCCTGTATCAGGATCCATTCTACGCCAAGCTGACGGTCGACTCCATCAACCGCGTCGAGCGCTTCGCGCTCGTGCGCTCGCTGGTCGATCGCAATTGCGGCTACAAATCCCTGGCTGTCGGCATTCCCAAGAACTGAGGCCCGCCGTCGTCGGCCTCTCCCGTCATTCGGCTCTCCTATGCACGACATTCGCCTGGTGCGCGACCAACTGGATCTGCTCCGCGAGGGCATGCGCCGTCGTGGCAAGCTTGCCGAGCTGGGGCCGCTGCTCGATCGGGCCGAAGCGCTGGAGCGCGATCGTCGCGCGGCGATCACCGAACTCGAGGCGCAGCAGGCACGACGCAACAAGGTCACGCAGGAAGTCGCACAGCGGCGCAAGGCCGGTGAGGATGCGACCGCGCTGATCGCCGAGGGGCGCGCCATCGGTGACGCGATCACCACACTCGACGCCCGCCGCACCGAGACGGAGTCGGCCGTGCAGCAGATGCTGCTCGAGCTGCCGAACATCACGCTGCCCGAAGTGCCGGAGGGCGGTGAGGACGCAAACACCGTCGTGCGCACATGGGGCACGCCGCGCGCCGATGGCGCCGGCATCAGGCCGCACTGGGAAGTCGGCGAGTCGCTCGGCATGCTCGACCTGCCGCGCGGTGCCAAGATCAGCGGCTCGGGCTTCATCGTGTTTCGCGGCATCGGCGCACGCCTCGTGCGTTCGCTCATGAACATGATGCTCGACATCCACACGAGCGAGCACGGCTACGAGGAGTGCTGGGTGCCGCTGGTCGTCAATCGCGCGTCGATGACGGGCACCAATCAGTTGCCGAAGTTCGAGGATGACATGTACGGCATCCGCGATTCGGATCTCTTCCTCATTCCGACCGCCGAAGTGCCGGTCACCAACCTCTATCGCGACGAGATCCTCGAGGCGACCGACCTGCCCAAGCGGTTCTGTGCCTACAGTGCCTGCTTTCGACAGGAGGCCGGCGCGGCCGGCAAGGACACGCGCGGGCTGCTGCGCGTGCACGAGTTCGACAAGGTCGAACTCGTGCGATACGCCACGCCGGAAACGTCGCTGCAGGAGCTGGAGACACTCACGGGTCATGCCGAAGCCATCCTGCAGCGACTGGAGTTGCCCTATCGCGTGGTGCTGCTGGCGGCAGGGGACACCGGATTCGGCAGTGCCAAGACGTACGATCTCGAGGTGTTTGCCCCGGGCGTCGGCAAGTGGCTCGAGGTATCGAGCTGCAGTGTGTTCAACGATTTCCAGGCGCGTCGGGGAAACATTCGCTACCGTCCCGCGCCGGGTGAGAAGCCGCGTTTCGTGCACACGTTGAACGGCTCCGCCCTGGCGTTCCCGCGCATCATTGCCAGCCTGCTCGAGCACGGACAGCAACCCGATGGATCGGTGCGCATTCCCGAGGCCCTGCAGCCGTACCTTGGACGCGCCGAGTTGCGGTGAGCGCACCAGGGTGAGCGCGCGCGCGACGAAACCGGCCGGATTGCGGACGGGCTGACGCATGCGTCGTCGCCGCTGGCCGGTGGTGCTCGTCGTGCTGGGGGTCCTCGGGCTCCTCGCCTGGTACGTGGGCTACACGCAGCACGTCGTGAGGCAATTGCGCGCCAACGCAGCGATCCAGGGGCGCATGTATTTCGGTATCTACCGCGCGCTCTTGGATACCAGCGCGGTCGACCAGACGGCGGCGCTGATCGAACTCAACAACCAGGTGGTGGAGTCGGGCCTGCCGATCATCCTCACCGATCCTGAAGGGCGCATCACGGCGGTGGCCAACCTGCCCGGCAATATCGGTCTCGACACGGCCAGGTACCTGCGCGAACTCGATGACCGCAACGCGCCGATTGTTGGGTCGGTGACCAGCGTCCACTACGGCGACAGCCCTATCGTGCGCGGCCTGCGCATCATCCCGATCCTCCAGGCCGCCGGTATCGCGTTGCTGCTCGCCTTCGGCCTGTACGCGCTGGTGGAGCGCGGACGTGCCGAGCGCGAGAAGGTGTGGGCCGGTATGGCACGGGAGGCCGCGCATCAGTTGGGCACCCCGTTGTCGGCCATGGCGGGATGGATCGAGCTCCTGCGAGACGAACCCTCGGACGCCACCACACGACGTGCGGTCGAGGCGATGTCGCAGGATGTGCTGCGCCTCGAGCGCGTGTCGCACCGCTTCGAGCGGATCGGCCGCCCGCCTCGCGACGAGGACGTCGATTGCGCGGCACTGGTCGATCGCCTGGCCGCCTACTTCGCCGCACGCGCGCCCACCCTCGGACGCCAGGTGCGCATCCGCAGCGAACACCCGGAAGGATTGCTGCTGCAACGCGGCGACGGCGTGTTGCTGGAATGGGTGCTCGAGGTGCTCATCAAGAACGCCATCGATGCACTGGGCGGCCGCGACGGGGAAGTGGTCGTGTCGGCGACACCATTGCCGGAAGGCGGCGTGCGCATTCGTGTGGCCGACGACGGGCCCGGTGTGCCGCGCCCGCTGCGCACGCGCATCTTCGACGCGGGGTTCACCACGAAGGATCGCGGATGGGGCATCGGGTTGTCGCTGGCCCGCCGCATCGTCGAGGAGAATCACGGCGGGAAATTGATACTGGCCGACACTGATCGGGGGGCGGCGTTCGACGTTATCTTGCAGGGATGACGACGACGGGTTGGACCGGTTCGCTCTTCGATGCAGCGCCACCGACGATGGACCATGAAGCGCTCATCCGCGGGCTCAATCCCGCGCAGCGCGAGGCGGTGGCGCACGACGACGGCCCCATCCTGGTGCTCGCCGGCGCCGGCTCGGGCAAGACGCGCGTGCTCACGTCGCGCATCGTGCGCCTGATCGCCACCCGCAACGTGGCGCCGCACGAGATCCTTGCCGTCACGTTCACCAACAAGGCCGCCGGCGAGATGCGCCACCGCATTGGCGCGCAACTCGGCCGCGAACCGCGCGGCATGTGGTGCGGCACCTTCCACGCCCTCGGCGCCCGGCTGCTGCGCGGTGTCGCCCCGCTGGTCGGTCGTGAGCCGAACTTCACGATCTACGACGAGGACGACACGTCTGCCGCCTGCAAGCGCGTCATGGAGCGTCGCAACCTCAACCCCAGGCAGCTCAGCCCGAATGCCGTGCTCGCGGCGATCTCCGACGCCAAGAACGCGCTCGTGTCGGCCACCGAGTTCGCGACGCTGGCACGCGATCCGTTCGCGCAGGCCGTGGCGGGGGTGTACGCCGACCTCGAGACGGCACTCGAGCGCGCCAACGCCGTCACCTTCGACGACCTGCTGGTGCTGCCGGTGCGGGCGCTGCAGCGCGACGAGACCGTGCGCACGCACTATCAGCGCCGGTTCCGCTACGTGCTCGTGGACGAGTACCAGGACACCAACGCGGCCCAGTACAAGTTCGTGTCTCTCATGGGCGGCGGCCACCGCAACGTGATGGTCGTCGGCGACGACGATCAGTCCATCTACGGCTGGCGCGGCGCCGATATCCGCAACATCCTCGACTTCGAGCGCGACTTCCCCGGGGCGCACATCGTGCGGCTCGAGGAGAACTATCGGTCCACGCCGAACGTGCTGGCCCTCGCCAACGCGGTCATCGCCGAAAACACCGAGCGTCGCGGCAAGACGTTGCGCGCCACACGCCCCGCCGGCGAACCGGTCACGCTCATCGAAACGCTCGACGAGCGCGACGAAGCGGAAGTGATCGCCGACATCATCGTGGAGCGCACCGCGCGCAGCAACTGGGCGCGGCGCGACTGCGCCGTGCTGTATCGCACCAACGCGCAGAGCCGCGCCCTCGAGGACGCGTTTCGCCGGCGCAGCGTACCGTATCGCCTGGTGGGCGCGGTGCGCTTCTACGACCGGCGCGAGATTCGCGATCTCATGGCGTACCTCAAGCTGGTCGCCAATCCGGCCGACGACGAGGCGTTCCGGCGCGCCATAAACGTGCCGCGCCGCGGGCTCGGCGATGCCACACTGGCACTGCTGGGCGAACGCGCGACAATCGAGGGAACGTCCTTGCTGGGCATCGCGTCGCGCCCCGACGTGCTGGCCGGCATGCGGCCCGCGGCGCGTACGGCGCTGGAGGATTTCGTGGCACTCGTGCAGCGCCTGCGTATACAGGCCGCCGATGCCGCTGTCGACGAGCTGCTGCGCACCCTTGTCGACGAGGTGCGCTACGCCGACCACCTGAAAGCCGAGGGGCCCGAGGGCGACGAGCGACTCGACAACGTGCGCGAAATGATCGAAGGCGCGGCCGAAGTCGTGGCCGATGACGGCGGAGAGGTGGGACTCACGCCACTCGATCACTTCCTGCAGAAGGCCACCCTTGTCACCAGCATTGATCGCCTCGACCCCGACGCGGATGCGGTGACGATGATGACGATGCACAACGCGAAGGGGCTGGAGTTTCCACTCGTGTTCGTGTCCGGCCTCGAGGATGGCCTTTTTCCGCTCGCCCGTGCGGCCGAGGGTGCGCCGGCTGGGCTTGCCCATGCGGCCGAGGGTGCGGCGCGACGGGCCCCTGATGCCGAGCGCGTGCCGGTCGGCGGTCCGGAGGCTGGTCGACGCCTCGGGCGCGGACAG
>CAZPON010000044.1:2125-4270 GCA_964588045.1 uncultured Gemmatimonas sp. | reverse complement strand
CTCGCCATGCAGCGACAGCGCCTTACCCCAGAACTCGCCCGTGCGGCCGAGGATCCCAAGCAGCTCGAGGAAGAGCGTCGTCTCTTCTACGTGGGTATCACGCGCGCCGAGCAGAAGTTGTACCTCACATGCGCCGAACAGCGTCGGCGGAATGGCGAGATGATGTTTTCCATGCCGTCGCGCTTCCTGCGCACGATCACTGCATCGCTGGCCGAGCGCACGAAATCGTCACGCGCGCGCGCCGAAGGGCGTGCGGCAATGCGTCCGCGTCGCGCGGCGGGTCCGTACGGCAGCGCCGGCTATCGGAGCGGACCGGGATCGCCCGACGACGTGCCGTTCGGCAAGGCTGCGGTGAAGTGGAGTGATCGGCCGGCGCGCCCGCGTGCCCCCGAGCCCGAAGAGGAATCACAGGATGCTCCGCGGCTGGCGGTTGGAGAGCGCGTGCGGCACGCCAGGTTCGGCACCGGCACCATCGCCGAATTTTCCGGCAGCGGACGCGACGCCAAGGTGCGCATCGACTTCGACAACGAAGAGGTGGGTCGCAAGACATTGGTCGTCGCCCAGGCAAGACTTGAACGCGGGTGGGAATAGGTGAGCATCTCCGAAGCTGACGTGCGCCATGTGGCGGCGCTCGCGCGTCTGGGCCTCGATGACGCGCGCATGCCGTCACTCGTCGCGGAATTGAACGGCATCCTGGCGCACATGGAGGTGCTGCAGGGCGTCGCGTTGCCGGACGCTGCGGTCCACACGGAGGGCGAACGCGCGATGCCATTGCGCGCCGACACGCCCGGCGCACGCTCGCTCGGCGGCGAACTGGCGGCGTTCGCGCCGACGTTGCGGGATGGGTTCTTCCTCGTTCCGCGATTGGCCACCCACGGCACGGCTGGTGCGCAGGATACGGCGGGCCCCGGCGACGAGGAGCACGCGTCATGAGCGACGCCTCCGGTATGCCGCTGGCCGATGCACTCCTCGATCACAGTGTCGAAGAGATCGCTGCGGCCGTCAACGACGGCATCTACGCGCCCGCGGCGTTGTCGCAGGCCGCGCTGGCACGCATCGGTTCGCGCCGTGCGGGTCGCGACGGCCTGAATGCCGTGCTGGCCGTCGATCCGGAAGGCGCCGCGCACGATGCCGATGGCGTGCAGGCGCACGTCATGCGCGGCCCGCGCTTGCCGCTGGCCGGTATTCCGTTGCTGGTGAAGGACAACATCGCCACGCGGCGACTGCCCACGTCCTGCGGTTCGCGCATGCTCGAAGGGTATGTCAGCCCGTTCGAGGCGACGGCGGTGCAACGGCTGCGCGATGCCGGCGCGGTTGTCATCGGCAAGACGAACATGGACGAGTTCGCGATGGGGTCGTCCACGGAGAACAGCGCCTTCGGTCCGACGCGCAATCCGCTGGACCTCACGCGCGTTCCCGGCGGATCGTCGGGCGGATCGGCGGCGGCCGTGGCGGCCGGCGTGACGCCAGTCGCGCTGGGATCGGAGACCGGCGGGTCCGTGCGACAGCCGGCGGCGTTCTGCGGCATTGTCGGCATCAAGCCCACGTACGGTCGCGTCAGCCGCTACGGCCTGGTGGCGTTTGCGTCGTCGCTCGATCACATCGGCGTGTTCGGTCGTCGCGTGGACGATGCGGCCCGCGTGCTGAGTGTCATGTCCGGCGTTGATGCGCACGATGCCACGTCGGTGAACGTGTCCGTTCCGTCGTACGTCTCGAGTCCCGGTGCGTCGCTCAACGGCGTGGTGGTCGGCAAGCCCGTGGAGTATTTCCCGGACTCGCTCGACCCGCGCATTCGCGCGCGGTGCGACGCCGCGCTCGACCGGTTGCAGGCGCGCGGTGCCGAAGTGCGGGAGGTGAGCCTGCCCAGCACACCGCTCGCGATTCCCGTGTACTACATCCTCGCTCCGGCCGAGGCGTCGAGCAACCTCGCCCGCTTCGACGGCGTGCGATATGGCCGGCGTGGCGACGGCGACGGGTTGCGCGGCATGTACGAGACCACGCGCTCCGGCGGCTTCGGGCCCGAAGTCACGCGTCGCATCCTGCTGGGCACCTACGTGCTGAGTGCCGGATACTACGACGCCTACTATCGCCGGGCGCAGGCTGTGCGCGCGCTCATCACCCGCGATTTCGCCACCGTGTTCGCGT
>CAZPON010000044.1:0-2115 GCA_964588045.1 uncultured Gemmatimonas sp. | reverse complement strand
GTGTTCGCGGCGGGCGTGCACGTGCTCTTCACGCCCACCACGCCCACCACGGCGTTCCCGCTGGGCGCCAAGTCCGATCCGTACGAGATGTACCTGAGCGACATTTTCACGGCGACGGCGAATCTCGCCGGCATTCCGGCCATGTCGCAGCCAATCGGCCGCATCGACGGATTGCCGGTGGGCGGACAGCTCATGGCCGCGCACTTCGACGAAGCGATCATGCTGCAGGTGGCGAGTGTGCTCGAGGACGCGCTTGGTGCGGAGGCCCACCAATGAGCACCGACTTCGAGTTGGTGGTCGGGCTCGAGGTGCACTGCCAACTGGCCACGGCCACCAAGATTTTCTGCGGGTGTGGCACCTCGTTCGGCGACGCGCCCAACCGCAACACCTGTCCGGTGTGCCTCGGCATGCCGGGCGCGTTGCCGGTGCTCAATGCGCACGCGGTCGAGCTGGCCGTGCGCGCATCGCTCGCGCTCGGGTGCACCGTGCACGAGACATCGGTATTCGCGCGCAAGAACTACTTCTATCCCGACTTGCCCAAGGGATACCAGATCTCGCAGTTCGACCAGCCACTCGCCACCGGCGGCTGCATCGACGTCGGCCCCGACGCCAACGGAGCCGCGCGTCCGATCGGCATCACGCGCGTGCACATGGAAGAGGACGCGGGCAAGTCGGTGCACGACCGGTTTGCCGGATGGACGGCCATCGACCTCAATCGCGCCGGAACCCCGCTCATCGAGATCGTTTCCGAGCCGGACATCCGTTCGGCGCGCGACGCGGGCAGTTACCTGCGGCAGCTCAAGCAGATCCTTGAGTACACCGAGGTGTCGGATGCGAACATGGAGGAAGGTTCGCTGCGCGTCGACGTCAACATCTCCGTGCGCCCGCGTGGCACCGACGCCCTGGGCACCAAGACGGAAATCAAGAATCTCAACACGTTCTCGGGTGTCGAGAAGTCGATCGACATCGAGTACGCCCGCCAGTGCGCCGTGCTCGACGCCGGCGGCACCATCGTGCAGCAGACCATGCTCTGGGATGGCGTGCGCAATGAGATCCGTCCTGCGCGCAGCAAGGAAGGCAGTCACGACTACCGGTACTTCCCCGATCCCGACCTGCCGCCGCTCGTCCTTGGCCCGGCATTCGTGGCGGCGCAGCGCGACCGGCTGCCCGAACTGCCGCGGGCGCGCCGGGACCGCCTCGTTGCCACGCGCGGCATCACGCTCGCCGAAGCCGAGCAACTGACATCAGAGAAGGCGCTGGCCGAGTACTTCGAAGCCGTGGTGGCAACGTCGGGCGATGCGAAACGCGCGGCCAACTGGGTGCTGGGTGTGGTGCTGGCGGCGTTGAATGCGCGTGGTGGCACCATCGAACAGCCACCCGTGTCCGCCGCGCGTGTGGCGGCACTCATTGCGCTCGAGGCCGAGGGCACCGTGTCCAACAGCGCGGCGCGTCAGTTGTTCACGCTGCTGCTCGACGCGGACGCCGATCCCAGGGAACTCGCGGCGCGCGAGGGACTCCTCAAGGTCACCGACGACAGCGCGCTCGTGGCGTGGATCGACGAAGTGTTCGCCGAGATGCCGGTTGAGGCGCAACGCTTTCTTTCGGGTGAGACGAAACTGCAGGGCGTCCTCGTGGGACACGTCATGCGCAAGTCGAAAGGCGCAGCCGATCCGCGCCGTCTCAATCAGCTCTTGGCGGCGCGAATCGGCTGAAAGAGCGGTTGGGGCAGGTCGAGTCCGTGCCGGAGGGCCGTCAGCGGCAGCCCGAACATGCGGTCGGCCTCGAGTGCTGCACGCACATCGCCACCCTGGCGACGCGCGAGGCGGCGCACCTTCTTGGCCACGCGCAGCGGCTCGTCGCCCGACGGGTCGAAGCCGAATGGCTCGCTGCGGTCCCATCGCGACATCAGGTCGACCACGTAGTCGAAGGATCGCAGCATGTACCGCCCCACGTCGGCGTCGGACAGATCCCAGCGGCTGTTCTCCGAGACCAGTTGGAAGATCCGTTGCCAGGAGTCGGTGTCGGTGACGTACACCATGCCGCGAAAGATCCGGCGATTGGTGGCGGTCCCGAACAGGGTCGGGCTGAGAATGCGGTCGAGGTGATGGTCGGCCG
>CAZPON010000043.1:5007-15194 GCA_964588045.1 uncultured Gemmatimonas sp. | reverse complement strand
GGCGTGATGGTGAGCCCGCTCGTACGGCACCTGGCGCGTGTACAGTGCCCGGCCGGCCGAGGTGTCGAACCCCACGCGTTCCGGCACGCCGGCCACGGCGGCCAGCGTCGCGCTCCGCAGCGACCCCTGCGCGAGGTAGGCGGCCGTGATGCCGCGCGGTTCACCGGGCGCGCGCCACCGGATCGCGCGCGCCGTGCGCATCAACCCGCGCCAGCCGCGCGCGAGTCCGCGCTTGTCGTACACGATCACGTCGCGCACCGCGGGGTGTCCCGCGAGCAGCGGCGCGCCCTGCGGCGTCGCGACCACGTCCACCGGTCCGCGGCGCGCGAGGCGGTCGAGGAGCGGCGTGGTGAGCACCATGTCGCCGAGGAACGAGGTCTGGATGACGAGCGAGGCCACGCGTCGCGCGCTCAGTCCACCTGCAGGACGGCGAGGAACGCCTCCTGCGGGATCTCCACGCTCCCCACCTGCTTCATGCGCTTCTTGCCTTCCTTCTGCTTCTCGAGGAGCTTGCGCTTGCGCGAGATGTCGCCGCCGTAGCATTTGGCGAGCACGTCCTTGCGGAGCGGCTTCACGGTTTCGCGCGCGATCACCTTGTTGCCGATCGTGGCCTGGATGGCCACCTCGAACAACTGCCGCGGAATGAGCTCCTTGAGCTTCTCCGCGATCTTGCGTCCCCACTCGTACGCCTTGTCGGCGTGCGTGATCACGGAGAACGCGTCGATCGGATCGCCGTTGATGAGCATGTCGAGGCGCACGAGCTTGCTCGCGCGGTACTCGAGCATCTCGTAGTCGAGCGACGCGTAGCCGCGGCTCACGGTCTTGAGCCGGTCGAAGAAGTCGAGGATGATCTCGCCGAGCGGGAACTCCCAGTCGAACTCCACGCGCGCGGTATCCACGTACGTCATGTTCTTGTAGATGCCGCGCCGATCGGTGCCGAGCGTCATGATCGCGCCGATGTACTCGGTGGGGCACATGATGCGCGCCTTCACGTACGGCTCCTCGATGCGCTGGATCACCACGGCCTGCGGCATGAGCGCGGGGTTCTCCACCAGCTCCATCTCCCCGTCGGTGCGGTACACGTGATACTCCACGCTCGGCACGGTGGTGACGAGATCGAGATCGTACTCGCGCTCCAGCCGTTCCTGCACGATCTCCATGTGCAGCAGGCCGAGAAAGCCGCAGCGGAAACCGAAGCCGAGCGCGGTGGACGTTTCCGGCTCGTACTGCAGCGAGGCGTCGTTGAGCTTCATCTTTTCGAGCGCATCGCGCAGCAGCTCGTACTGCGTCGTATCGGTCGGGAAGATGCCGGCGAACACGAAGCTCTTCACTTCCTGGTAGCCGGGCAGCGCCTCGGGCGCGCGGTTGTTCTGGTCGAAGATCGTGTCGCCCGCGCGCGTCTCGCGAACGGAGCGCACACTGGCCACGACGTAGCCCACTTCACCCGCCTGCAGCACATCGGTCTTCACCTGCCGCAGCTGCAGCAAACCGACTTCGTCCACTTCGTACACGTTGTCCGACGCGCCGAAGGTGATCTTCATGCCCTTGCGGATCTCGCCGTCGACCACGCGAATGCTGGGGATGGCGCCGCGATACTTGTCGTAGTACGAGTCGAAAATGAGCGCCCGCAGCGGGCCCGCCGGATTGCCCTTGGGCGGCGGCACCAGCGACACGATCTGCTCCAGCAGCTCCGGCACACCGACCCCTTCCTTGGCGCTCACCTGCAGCACGTCTTCGGGCATGCAGCCGATCAGGTCGCACACTTCCTGGCGACGCTTCTCGGGTTCGGCGCCCGGCAAGTCGATCTTGTTGAGCACCGGGATGATCTCGAGCCCGGCGTCCATGGCGAGGAACAGGTTCGACAGCGTCTGCGCCTGGATGCCCTGCGAGGCATCCACGACGAGGATCGCCCCTTCGCACGCCGCGAGGGAACGCGACACTTCGTACGTGAAGTCCACGTGGCCCGGCGTGTCGATGAGGTTGAGCTCATACGACTCGCCATCCTTGGCGGTGTAGCTCATGCGCACAGCGTTGAGCTTGATCGTGATGCCGCGCTCACGCTCGAGATCGAGCGTGTCGAGCACCTGCGATTTCATTTCTCGCTTCTGCAAGGTGCCGGTCATCTCGATCAGGCGGTCGGCCAGGGTCGACTTGCCATGATCGATGTGCGCGACGATGCAGAAGTTGCGTATGTGGCTGAGCTGCAACGGGTTGCCGGGCTGAAATTGAGGTCAAAATGGGACAGCCTTCTAATATAACGAGTCGTGCTGCCGAACGGCTGAGGGGTGAGGGACTGCGAGAGGGGTGAGCAACATCAGGGTTGAGCCAACCGAAGGGCTGAGGGGTGGGGGGCGAGCTGGCGAGGGTAGACTGCGTTGCCGCCAGATCTGGCGGGCGTGCAGTCTGCCCTCGCCAGCTCGCCCCCCACCCCTCAGCCCTTCGGTTGGCTCAACCCTGCTGTTGCTCACCCCTGCTGTTGCTCAACCCTCTTGTAGTTCCTCCCAGTGGTCCAACGCCCGCCCCTGTGCCACCTTACGGGGATGTCCGCTCCCCGCGCCGACCAACTCAACCCCGCGGTTCTCGCCGCGCTCGGCCACCTCGAACTGGTGGCCCGCTGGGTCGTGGACGGCTTCCTCACCGGGCTCCACCGGTCGCCGCGCAAGGGCTTCAGCGTCGAGTTTGCCGAACATCGCCCGTACATGCCCGGCGACGACCTGCGCTACCTCGACTGGCGCATCGCCGCCCGCGCCGACCGGTGGCTGGTCAAGCAGTTCGAGGAGGAGACCAACGCCCGTGCGGTGCTCGTGCTCGACACCAGCACCTCGATGCAGTGGACCGGCGATCCGGCGCGCCTCACCAAGCTCGAATACGCCGAGCACATGATGGCGGCGATCGCGCTCCTGCTGCTGCGTCAGCGTGACGCGGTCGGGCTGGTGCGCTTCGATTCCGCGGTGCGCAACGTGATCCCGCCGCGGGCACAGCGCGCGCAGTGGCGTCGCCTCGTGGCCGCGCTCGAGGAGCCGGGTGGCGGCAGCGAGTCCGATGTGGTGGGTGCGATGATGCAGGCCGGACGCATTGTGCGACGCCCGGGGTTTGTCGTCGTCGTGTCCGACCTGCTGGTCGACCCGCAGCCGGTCGCCGACGCCGCGCGCACATTGCGTGCACGCGGTCACGAAGTGCTCGTGGTCCACGTCATGGATCCGGCCGAGCGGGATTTCCCGGAAGGCGGAGAGGCGCTCTATCGCGATCCGGAATCACAGGCCGCCGTTTCCGCCGCAACGTCCGACGTGCGTGCGCCGTACCAGGTGACGGTGCGCGAAGCCCTCGATGAGTGGCGTGCCGTGCTTGGACGCGCCGGGGCGCGCTATGCCCTGGCGATGACCGATGAGCCGTTCGGACGACCGCTGCGCAACCTGGTCGGCGTCAACGGACGCGGAGCCATGATCTGAGCGTGCACACGAAGACGCGCCGTACGCTTCACCTGGTGCACTGCTGATGGCGTTTCTCGCGCCTGCGTTCCTGTTCCTCGCCGCCCTCGCCGGCGTGCCGTTGCTCGTGCACCTCCTGCGCCGTCGCGTGGGACGCGTGTTCGAGTTCCCGGCTGTGCGCTACCTCACGCGCATGGAGAAGGAGCACAGTCGCGAGCGGAAGCTGCGCAACCGGCTGCTGCTGTTCCTGCGCATGCTCGCCGTCGTCGCACTGGCGCTTGCCGCGGCCCGCCCCATCGCGCGCCTGGCCGGTGTGGGACATGCGCCGGTGGCGATGGCGCTGGTGATCGACAATTCCATGAGCAGCGGGGCCGTGCGCGATGGCCGCGCGGTGCTCGACGAAATGCGCGCCGACGCGCGCGCGCTGCTGCGCTCGCTCACGGCCGACGATCGCGCGTGGATCATCACCGCCGACGGGCGCGTCATTGGCGGATCGATGGCGGCCCTCGATGACGCCCTGGCCGCCCTCGGGCCACTCGGTGGCCGCGGTGACCTCGCCGCCGCGACGCGTCGTGCCGTGACGCTGGTGCGCAGCGGCGCGCCGTTGTCGCCCGTGGTGGCACTCGTGAGCGATGGACAGGCCACCGCGTGGTCGGTCGCATCGGCCGACAGTGGACGCCTCGTGGACGCGGGCGACGTGCCGATGCAACTGCTCACGCGCGCGCGACGCGCGATTCGCAATGCGGCGGTGGTTGACGTGCGTGCCGAGCCGGCGCGTTGGACGCCGGCCGGCGCCGTCTCGTTCGCCGTGCAGGCGCCCGATTCTGCCGCGTGGCGCATCACACTCGATGGTCGCACCGTGGCCCGTGGCAAGGCGCCGCCAGGCACGGCCGACGCGCCCTCGCGCCTGTCGCAGCGCCTGGCCAGTGCGGCCACCGGCTGGGTGCGTGGCGGCGTCGAAGTCGATGCCGACGAGCTGCGCGGCGATGACGTGCGCTGGTTTGCCGTACGCGTCGCACCACCGCCAACGGTGGCGTCGCGCGCCGAATCGGGTCCGTTCCTGGTGGCGGCGCTCGCCACGCTCGTGGAGGAAAAGCGTCTCGAGCGCGGGCTCGCCGGTGCGCGTGGTGTGGTGACCGTGTCCGGTGCCGATGCGCCTGTTGCCGCGGGCCCCGTGCTGCTCACCGCGCCCGCCGATCCGGTGCGCGTGGGTGAAGCCAATCGCACGCTGGCTCGCCTGGGAATCCCCTGGCGCTTCGGTGCCATTGCCCGTGACCTCGTGCTGGTGCGCGGCGCCAATGCGCTCGATGGCGTGCAGGTGCGCCTGCGCTATCCGTTGCAGCATTCGCCCGGCAACACCACTGGCATCACCGACACGATTGCCACCGCGGGTGGCGCGCCGTGGGCCGTTGCCGGCAATGGTTATGTGGTGCTGGCCTCGCCCATCGATCCGGACGCGACGGACTTGCCGCTGCGCGCCGGTTTTGTGCCGTGGCTGCTCGACGCGCTTTCGCGACGCCTTGGTGATGATGGCGCCATCATTGCCGCGGCACCGGGGCAACAGCTCGCCGATCGGGCCTTCAGCACGGCCTCGGGGCTCGAACGGCCGGATGGTTCGCTCGTGCCGTTGTCGGGCGATCGCTTGACGGTGCCAAACGAAAGCGGTGTGTACTTCCTGCGTCGGCAGGCCACGCGCATCGGCGCGGTGGTGGTCAATCCCGAAGCGCAGGAATCCGATGTGCGCATGGAACCGCCCGACTCGGCCGGTGCGGCGTTTCGCAAGCGCGTGATCGGTCGGCGTGTGGCCGTCGATACGACCGCCGACGAATGGCGCCGTCACGCGCTCGACCAGGCGGCCGGCCGCGGATTGCTGGTGCCGCTCGTTGCCCTGGCCCTGTTGGCCCTGCTGCTCGAAGCGTTGCTGTCACGCGGCGTGTCCGTCGTCACCCGTCCCTGATGGGACTTCCCCGGCTTCTTGACGCCATCGAAGCGCTGCCGGCGTTCGCGCGCATCACGCGCGCCCTGCCCGGTGCCGGCGCGAGCCTGCGCATTGGCGGGCTGGCCGGCAGCAGCGATGCGGTGTTCGTCGCCGCGCTGGCGCGTGCGCAGCCGCACCGGCTGGTGGTTGTGGTCGCCGACCAGTTGGGCGAAGCGGAACGATGGCTCGCCGATCTCGAAGCGCTCGTCGACGACATCCCGGTCGCGCTGTATCCGCCGCGTGAAGGATTCGGTGAGGTTGAGCCGCATGCCGAAGTGGCCGGTGAGCGCGTGGAAACGCTGGAGAAACTCGGACGCAGCGGTGTGCGGCTGCTGCTCACCACCGCCCGCGCGGTGCTCGAGCAGACGCAACTGCCGCGCGCGCTCGCCGGCGCGCGCGTCGAGCTGCGCAACGGTGATGTGCGGCGTCCCGAGGATCTTGCGACGCACCTCGAGTCCATCGGGTTCGAGCGCGTGCCCATGGTGGAAGATGTCGCGCAATTCTCGGTGCGCGGCGGCATCTTCGACATCTATTCGTTCGGCATGGCCGAGCCGGTGCGCCTCGAGTTCTGGGGCGATGATATCGTCGAACTCCGCCACTTCGATCTCAACACCCAGCGCAGCACGCGCGATGCCGACCTCGCGCTGATCCTGCCCGTGGACGGTCGCGTCCAGGACGCCGACGGTGACCTCGAACGCGTGTCGCTTCCCGAGCTGTGGCCGCCGGATGCCATTGTCGTGATGCCGAGCGGTGGGTCGGTGTTGCCCGAGCTGGTGCGCACGTGGGACGAGGCCGAGCACCATATCGAGCTGGCGCGCCGTCGCGGCGAGGCGTTCGTGCGGCGTGAGTCGTTGTTCGTGGCGCCGCCACAGATGGCGTCGCGCCTCGCGCGGTTCGGTACGCTCCGCCTGGCGCCGCCGCCGCAACGCGCTGCCAGTACGTCGAGCGTCGATGTGCAGCCGCCCGGCCCGGCGCCGGATATCGCGTTCGCCATTCGTCCGCCGGAAACGATTTCACGCGACCTGCGCGTGCTGCGTCGGCTCCAGCGCGACGGGTTGCACACGGTCATTCTTTGCGACAACGCAGGACAGGCCGAGCGCCTCGACGAACTGCTGGGCGAAGACGGCCCGGTGTCGGCATCGCTGGTCATTGGCGTGCTCGGCGGCGGCTTCGTCGTGCCGAATGTCGTGCGCGTGCTCACTGACCACGAGATTTTCCGGCGTGACCGTCGCCTGCGCCGCACACGCAAGTACACGACGGGGGCAGCGCTCGACACGCTCGGTGCGCTCAAGGCCGGCGACTATGTCGTGCACCTCGAGCATGGCATCGGCATTTATCGCGGCATCGAGAAGATCTTCGTCCGCGAAAGCACCATCGAAGCGGCGGTGATCGAGTACGAAGGCGGTGACCGGCTCAACGTGCCGCTCTATCGCATCGACCAGATCGAACGCTATCGCAGTGCACACGATGTGTCCGAGGACGCACCGGCGCCGCGCCTGCACAAGCTGGGCGGCAATCGCTGGAAGCAGCAGCGCGAAAAGACGCGCATGGCGATTCTCGAAATGACGCAGGAGCTCCTCGATCTCTATGCGCGGCGCAAGGTGAGCACGCGGCCGCCGCACCAGGTCGATGGCGCCTGGCAGCGCCAGCTCGAGAGCTCGTTCCTGTTCGAGGACACCCCCGACCAGCGCAAGGCCACGGTGGACGTGAAGCGCGACCTCGAGGGCGACCGCCCGATGGATCGCCTGCTCGTGGGCGATGTCGGATACGGCAAGACGGAGATCGCCATTCGCGCCGCGTTCAAGGCCGTGCAGAGCGGCCGGCAGGTGGCCGTGCTGGTGCCCACGACCATCCTCGCCGAACAGCATGCGCGCAGCTTTGGCGACCGGCTTGCCGACTTTCCCGTCACCATCGAGGTGATGAGCCGCTTCCAGACGGCGAAGGAACAGGCCGTCGTGGTCGAAAAGCTGCGCAGGAAGCAGGTCGATATCGTCATCGGCACGCACCGATTGCTGAGCCCCGATGTGCAGTTTGGCGATCTCGGGCTGATCGTCGTGGACGAAGAACATCGGTTCGGTGTCAAGCACAAGGAGCGGCTCAAGCAGCTCAAGCTCGAGACCGATGTGCTCACGCTCACGGCGACACCGATTCCGCGCACGCTGCACCAGTCGCTGGCCGGCTTGCGCGACCTCACGATCATGCAGACCCCGCCGCGCGATCGCTCGCCCGTGCTCACGTTCGTCGAACCGTGGGATGATGCGCTGATCGAGGAAGCGGTCTCGCGGGAGCTCGATCGCGGCGGCCAGGTGTTCTTCGTGCACAATCGCATCGAGACCATCGTCGCCATTGCCGATCACCTGCAGCGCCTCGTGCCGCGTGCGCGGGTGGCGGTGGGCCACGGGCAGATGAAGGAGCGCGAGCTCGAGTCGGTGATGAGCCGCTTCGTGGAAGGGGAGGTCGATATCCTGGTGTCGACACTCATCGTCGAAAGCGGACTCGATGTGCCCAACGCCAACACCATGCTGGTCAATCGCGCCGACCACCTCGGCCTCGCGCAGCTCTATCAGTTGCGCGGACGCGTTGGCCGGTCGCACCGGCGCGCCTACTGCTACCTGCTGGTGCCCGTTCGGCTCGACGACGACGCCGAGCGCCGCCTGTCTGTCCTCGAGCACCATACCGAACTGGGTTCCGGGTACCGGATCGCCCTCAAGGATCTGGAGATGCGCGGTGCGGGGAACCTGCTGGGGCCCGAGCAGTCCGGCTTTGTCCATTCCGTGGGTTTCGACCTGTACCTGCGCCTGCTCGACGAAACGGTGCGCCAGTTGGCCGACGGGGGCGGGCAGAAGCCCTGGATGCCGGCTGATGTCTCGCTGGATTACCCGTCGTACCTCCCGGATGACTACATCCTGTCCCAGGATGCCAAGCTGGATGTGTATCGCCGCCTGACCGCCCTGCGGGCCTCGAAGGACATCGAAGCCCTCCAGTCGGAGGTGCGGGACCGCTTTGGCCCGCTCCCGGCCCCCGCCCAGGCCCTGTTCGGCAGCGCCATGCTCCGGGTGCTCGGGGCGACCCTGGGGGTGGAGGGGGTGCTTGTGCGCGCATCGGAGGCCCGTGTTAGTTTCAGGGCTGATGCAATTCCGCGCCTCAAGGGGCTGTCGGCGGCATTTCACGATGTCCAGTTCCAGGTGGACATCCGCCGCACGCAGCCCCTCGTGCTCAAGCTGACCCGGTTGGGTGGCGCGGAGATGCTCGAGGGATTAGTGCGCGCCCTGCGTGCGCTGGCACCATGAAGGGCGCCACCTCTACACCTTTCTCACTCCGGTTCCGGAGTTCGACTCGATGACATCGTATCGCTTGCCCGCACTTGCCGCCGCCGCGTTCGCCATTGCCTGCGCCGCGTCCAACCCTGACGTTGCCGCCAAGGTTGGGAGCCAACAGCTCTCGGTCACGCGGCTGGCCGACATTCTCGGCAACTCCCAGGCGCCCCTCGAGAAGGACGTGGCGCGCTCGATCGCCGAGTTGTGGGTCAACTACCAGTTGCTCGCGGAGGCCGCGTCGAAGGGCGACTCCCTCAATGACAAGAAGCTGATGGAGTACGCGCTCTGGTCGAACATCCAGAACATCAAGGTCAAGAAGTTCTACGACGCGTACCAGAAGACGTGGGATACCGTCACCGTGGGCACGGACGAGGAGCGCTACAACAGGGGCGACGAGGTCATGGCTGCCCGCCACATCCTGGTGAAGGTCGCTGACAACCCCACGCCCGAGCAGAAGGAAGTGGCGCGCAAGAAAGCGGAAGCGCTCCGGGCCCAGGCCACGCCGGAGAACTTCGCCAAGCTGGCGCAGAAGACGGACGAGCCGGGCGGCGCGGAGCGCGGCGGTGACCTTGGCATGTTCGGCCCCGGCATGATGGTGGCGGAGTTCGAGCAGGCCGTGTTGTCGGTCAAGCCGGGCGAGATCGCACCGGTCACGCTCACGTCGTTCGGCTATCACGTCATTTATCGCATGACGTACGCGGAAGTGAAGGACAAGTTCACGCCGATGGCCACGCAGCGGAACGTGGCCATCGCCGACAGTGCGTATCTCGCCAACGCCGAGAAGAACGCCCAGCTCCAGTTGAAGAACGGCGTCGCGATCAAGGCCAAGGCCATCGCGCGCAACGCGCTGGGCTACGTCAAGGACAACGAGGTGATGGTGACCTACAAGGGCGGTACGCTCACGGCCGCCGAGTTTGCCGACTGGATCCAGGCCTTTCCGCCGCAGCAGCAGTTGCGTCCGCAGATCATCGCCTGGCCGGACACCGTCGTGGAGAAGTTCATCAAGCAGATCGTGCGCAACGAGCTGATGTTGCGCGCCGCCGACAGCGTCAAGATGACGGTCGACACGGCCGAGCTGAGCAACCTCTACATGACCTACCAGAGCGCGGTCACGCAGGCGTGGACCGGTCTTGGCGTCGATCCCGCGCGGCTGGCCGACAGCGCGAAGGCGGGCGGTGACAAGACGAAGATCGCGGCCGCCCTCGTCGAGGAGTTCTTCGACAAGATGGTCAAGAACGAGGCGCAGTTCGTCGAGATCCCGTACCCGCTGGCTCGCGCGGCGCAGTCGAAGTACGACTTCGCGGTCAACGACGGGGGACTCGACAAGGTCATTGACCGGGCCAAGTCGGTGCGGGCGACGGCCGATTCGCTGCGGGCGCAGCAGATGCCGCAGCCGGGCGCTCCGGCGCGCGGTGTGGCGCCAGCCGCTCCGGTCACACCTCCGGGTGGCAGCCCGCCCGAGCC
>CAZPON010000043.1:1998-4997 GCA_964588045.1 uncultured Gemmatimonas sp. | reverse complement strand
AGCCCGCCTGAGCCGCAGCCCTGACCGAAACCCTGATCGACTGACCGGGTACCGTACGGGATGACCCGAACCGTTCTTCGCTTCCTGACCGGCGCCGCGCTGTTTGCGGCGCCGCTGTCACTTGTCCCGCGCGCATCCGCGGCGCAGGCAGAGCCGCCCACGCAACCGCCGGCCAAGCCGGCGCCCGGGGACTCGGCGGGGAAACCCGGCGGGCTGTTTATCGACGGGATTGCGGCGATTGTGGGCGACCAGGTCGTGCTCGTTTCCGAAGTGCAGGCCGAGACCATGAGGCGCCGGTCGATGGGCGTCCCGGTGAACTCGCGCGAAGAGCTCATCAAGCTCGAGACCGAGGTGCGCGACCAGTTGCTGGAAGCCGAGCTGCTCGTGCAGAAGGCCAAGGCCGACAAGATCGAAGTCAACGATGCCGAGCTCACGCGCTCGGTGGACGAGCAGGAAAAGCGCGTCAAGTCGCAGTTCAAGACCGAGTCGGAATTCCGCCAGGCGCTCAAGGAAAACGGCTTCGGGTCGTACGACGAGTGGCGGAAGATGCAGACCGACCTGCTGCGTCGTGACAACTTGCAGCGCGACTGGATCCAGAAGATGAAGCGCGACGGCAAGATGGTGACCGTCAACGTGACGGATGCCGAGGTCACCGAGGCCTACGAGTCGAACAAGGGTCGTTTGCCGCGCAAGGAAGCACGCATCGGGCTGCGACAGATCGTGCTGGCCACCAAGCCATCGGAAGAGTCGCGCACGCGTGCCCGCGCGAAGATCGACTCGTTGCGCGCGGCGCTCCTGCTGCACCCGGAAGACTTCGAATCCACGGCGAAGAAGATGTCCATGGATCCGGCGTCGGCGGAACTGGGTGGAGACCTCGGCTGGAACCGGCGCGGCCGCATGGTGCCGGAATTCGATCGCATGATGTTCGCACTCAACCCGGGCATCCTCAGTCCGGTGGTCGAAACGTCGTACGGCTATCACATCATCCGTGTCGATCGTGTGCAGCCGGCCGAAGTGAAGGCGCGGCACATCCTGATTTCGTGGACGGTCGATTCGGCCGACGAAGCGAGTGCCAGGGTGCAGGCCGACTCCATCGCGGCGGCGTGGCGCCGGGGGGCGAACTTCGATTCGCTCAGTGCGCGACATCACGATGTCGCCGGCGCCGAGGAGAAGCTGATTCCCGAGTACCCGCGCGATTCGCTGCCCGAGGTGTATCGCAACGCCATCGAGGGGAAGCAGCTCAACGACATCCTCGATCCGTTTCCCATCCCGAGCAGCCAGGCGGGCGTCAACAAGTTCGTGATTGCACAGATCACGTTCCTCGACGAAGCCGGTGAGTACACGCTGGCCGAGATGCGCGAGCGCATTCGCATGCAACTGTCGGAAGAGCGCAGCATGCGCCGGTTGATCGACGCGCTGAAGAAGCAGACGTACGTATCGGTGCGCTATGATCCCGCAAAGGTGAACATACCGATCGTCCCGTGAATGGCGCGGGCAGCACGGGTGTGACCCGCATTGCTGTCACGTTGGGCGATCCCAGAGGCATCGGCCCCGAGATCACCCGCAAGGCGCTGCAGGATGCGCGGGTGCGCGCGCTCGGCGTGTCATGGCGCGTGGTGGGGCCCAGCGGCACCGAGCAGCCGGTCGACGACTCCATCGGTGCCTGGGCGCCTACCGGTGACCCGCAGGCCGACGTCGCGCGGGCAGGAGCACTGGCAGGCCGCGCCGTACTGCGAGCGGCCGACCTTGCGCTCACCGGCAAAGTGCAGGGCATCGTGACGGCGCCGCTGGACAAGGCCGCGCTGCTGGTCGGTGGCTTCGACTATCCCGGGCACACCGAAATGCTGGGTGCACGGGCCGGTGTCGAGACCACGATGATGCTGGCCTCCGACAGGCTGCGCGTGGTGCTGGCCACCACGCACATCCCGCTGCGCGACGTGCTGCGCGTGCTTACCAGCGAGCGCATCGTGCGCACCGCCGAGGCGACGCGCACCGGCCTGCGTGAGGCGTTCGGCATTGCCGAGCCGCGCATCGCGTTGTGCGCGCTCAATCCGCACGCTGGCGACGGCGGACGCTTTGGCGATGAGGAGGAGCGCATCCTCACTCCGGCTGCGCGCGCGGCCAATATCGCCGGGCCGTTTCCTGCCGACACGGTGTTCGTGCGCGCAATGCGCGGCGAGTTCGATGCCGTCATCGCGCCCTATCACGACGTGGGGATGACGGCCATCAAGGTGGCGTCGTTCGGCGATGCGGTGAACGTGACGCTCGGGCTGCCGTTCGTGCGCACCTCACCCGATCACGGCACGGCACTCGACATCGCCGGACGCGGACTGGCTTCTGCCGAAAGCCTGATTGCCGCGATGCACATGGCGGTGCGGCTGATCAGGCGGTCCTCGCACTAGGGCGAGGGTTCTTCTTCCTCTTCCTCCGCCTGCTGGACTGGATGTTCGCCGGATTCCCCGCGGCGCTGTTCGTACTCCGGTCGATTGCTGTACCCATAACCACCAAACACTTCACCCCCGCGCATGTAGTCGTGCCCGTACCCCCTTCCAATCGGGTACCCGGCCGCGTCGCGCTTCTCCTGCTCGTGCATCGGAGCCTCCTCCAGCGGGTGTATCAAGACGGTACGAAGAAGTCACGGAACTGGCAAGCGTGAGAATCCTGACAGGTTTGTACAGGCTCTGCCGTGGTGGCGTCAGGGCGGTCGCTCCGACACGTAACGGAAACGGGCAAAAGCACTTAACCCCCGCAATTGACCCCGTCAGGGCATTGAATCCGACCCCCTGACCCTGCTATCTTTTCAGGCTATGCAGATTCGCAACATCGCCATTATCGCGCACGTCGACCACGGGAAGACCACTCTCGTCGACAAAATGCTTCGTCAGGCTGGAGCCTTCCGCGAAAATCAGGTCGTCGAAGAGCGCGTGATGGACTCCAACCCGCTCGAAAAAGAGCGGGGCATCACGATCCTGGCCAAGAACACCTCCATTCGCTGGCAT
>CAZPON010000043.1:1754-1988 GCA_964588045.1 uncultured Gemmatimonas sp. | reverse complement strand
GATTTCGGCGGCGAAGTGGAGCGCATCCTGCGCATGGTCGATGGCGTGCTGCTGGTGGTCGATGCGTTCGACGGTCCCATGCCGCAAACGCGCTTCGTGTTGCGCAAGGCGCTCGAACTCGGCCGCACCCCCATTGTCGTCATCAACAAGATCGACCGCCCCGGCGCCGATCCGTTGCGTGTGCACGACGAAGTGCTGTCGCTGTTCATCGAGCTCGAGGCCACCGAGGAGCAG
>CAZPON010000043.1:0-1744 GCA_964588045.1 uncultured Gemmatimonas sp. | reverse complement strand
CAATGCGCCGGTGGTGTACGCCAGCGCCAAGCAGGGCGTGGCGACCATGGATCTCGAGGTGACGCCGGTCGACCTGGCGCCGCTGTACCAGATCATCGTCGATGTCGTGCCGGCCCCGCCGTCGGACGCCGAGGGCCCGTTCCAGATGCTCGTGTCGACGATCGAGTACTCGTCGTACCTGGGCCGCATGGCCATCGGGCGCGTCGAGCGGGGCACCGTGCATCATGGTGACTCCATCACGCTGCTGCCCTTCGAAAGCGACAAGCCCATACAGCGCGGACGCGTGTCCAAGCTGTACGGCTACGAAGGCCTCGAGCGCATCGAGATCAAGGAAGCGTCGGCGGGCGAGATCGTGCTGCTGGCCGGATTCGAGGACGTCGACATCGGCAGCACACTCACCGATCCCGAGGTGCAGGAGGCACTGCCCGGCATCAGCGTCGAGGAGCCCACCATCAGCGTCGACTTCCTCGTCAACAACTCGCCGTTCGCCGGCAAGGACGGCAAGTTCGTGACGTCGCGCCAGTTGCGTGAGCGGTTGTACAAGGAGCTGGAGCGGAACGTCGCCCTCAAGGTCGAGGACAGTGACTCGACCGACGCCTGGAGCGTGTCCGGACGCGGCGAACTGCACCTGTCGATCCTCATGGAGACCATGCGCCGCGAAGGATTCGAGTTCCAGGTCTCGCGGCCGCGCGTCATCACGCGCGTCGGCGACGACGGCACCAAGCTCGAGCCGTTCGAGGAACTCGCCATCGACGTGCCCGAAGACTACCTCGGCACCGTCATCGAGAAGCTCGGACCGCGCAAGGCCGAGATGGTCGAAATGAAGAACCCGGGGCAGGGGCTCGTGCGCCTGCTGTACAAGATCCCGGCGCGCGGCCTGTTCGGCTATCGCAGCGAATTCCTGACCGACACCCGCGGCACCGGCATCATGCACCACCGGTTTCTGGAATACGGACCGTGGGCGGGACCGCTGTCCGGCCGTTCGCGCGGGGTGCTGGTGTCGATGGAAAACGGCACGATCATCGCGTTCGCGCTGTTCAGCCTCCAGGAACGGTCGACGCTGTTCGTGGAGCCGGGTGATGCCGTGTACGAGGGGATGATCGTGGGCGAAAATTCACGGCCCGGTGACATGGACGTGAATCCGACGAAGGAAAAGAAGCTCACCAACATCCGCACCAAGTCGACCGACGAGAACATCACGCTCGAGCCGCCCCGTGAGCTCACCCTGGAAAGCGCCCTCGAGTACATCGAGGACGACGAGCTGATCGAGATCACCCCGCACAACATCCGGCTCCGCAAGCGGTTGCTGGCGACGAGTGATCGCAAGCGAACGAATCGCGAAGCCAAGCGGGACCGGGCGTCGGCCTGAGGGACGCCGCCCCGGCGAACCGGGGCGCGACGTCGTGCGGCCACAGCGGCCGCAGCCGGTGAAGGAATTCGATGGGGCATGCGTTGCGGCGAGCAGTTGCGCGGGGACGGACACCCGCCGATACTTGCCCGGAGCGTATCGCGCGATTCGCGCGATGCATCGGCCGCCCGGAGACGAACCGGGGGTCATCCATTCACATCGTGCAGGAGAATCGTCCCATGTTGGAGCTGTTCGGGTCGTCGTCCGCGGACGATCTCGAAGAGAAGGTGCCGTCGTCGGTGTTTGCATTGGCCGGCGACGATGACTTCGATGACGAAGACCTCGACGATGAGGACGACGATCTCGACGATGATGATGACGTCGACTTCGATGATG
>CAZPON010000042.1:0-15339 GCA_964588045.1 uncultured Gemmatimonas sp. | reverse complement strand
CAGCAGTCCGCGCTGCTCGGCATCCTCGATCATGGCCAGGCCGATGCGATCCTTGATGCTGCCGCCGGGATTGGCCCGCTCCAGCTTCATCCACACATCGGCGGTGGGAAAGAGGCGCTGCAAGCGCACGTGCGGCGTGCCGCCAATGGTGTCGAGAATGGAATTCGCCCGCATGATCCATGACTCCTGATGGTGTTCAATCGCCTGGTACGTCCCCCGGCATCGCGCATTCGCGCGCGCCGCGTGTGCTGCTAGATGTGAAACTCGAGCCCGTCGTCGGTGGGACGCGGCGCCACGGTGCTCGTGAACTGCACGACCGAGCGGGGAGGCACCGACGACGTGAGCCAGACATTGCCGCCGATGATCGACCCATCGCCCACGACGGTGTCACCACCAAGAATCGTTGCGTTGGCGTAGAGCACGACGTCGTTGCCGATCGTCGGATGTCGCTTGCGGTTGGCCAGCCGCTTGCTGACCGCCATCGCGCCAAGCGTCACGCCCTGATACATCCGTACGCGATCACCAATCTCGCTGGTTTCACCGATCACGATGCCGGTCCCGTGATCGATGGCGAACCCCGCGCCGATGCGCGCACCGGGATGAATGTCGATGCCGGTTTCACGGTGCGCCCATTCCGAGATCAGCCGCGGCACCAGCGGCACCTCCAGCTTGTACAACTCATGCGCCATGCGGTGCACAGCCGTGGCGAGGAATCCGGGGTAGGCGACGATGACTTCATCGAGACTCTCCGCGGCCGGATCGCCGTCGTGAATCGCCCGCGCGTCCTGCAGCAGCAGCGCATGCTGCGCCGGCAGTCGCTCGAGAAACACCTCGACGACCGCGGCAGCGTTCGGTACGCCCGGTTCGATCGCCTTGGTCAGCACCCGCTGCACGCGCTGGGCATCGGCCCGGATATCGATGTTACAATCAGAATCGACGCCGGCGAACTGCGGAAACAGCAGGGCCAGCGCGCGTTGGGCAAACTCCTCGGCCAGCGCGCGCACCGGGCGCTCGTTGCCTGGAAGACGGCGTTCGGCGGCCAGACGATCGACAAAGCTGGACCAGTCCTTCATCTCGGTGACGTGCATCGGTTCACCATGATCCAAGGGTGATTCAATGTCCAGCCCGGAGCCGGGATCCCGCACCGGACAGCGCTTGCGACTCAAGGATCACAGCGCTCGAGCGCCGAGAGCCGATCACGCTGGCCCGTCAGCACGTACCCGTGCATCCCGATGGACGACAGGCCGGCCGCACGAATCATGCGGTGGTACTCCGACGCTGTGCGCGGCGCCGGCCAGTTCGTGTCACCCTCGAACGCGTCTGATGATGTAAAGAGTTCCAGGTAAGCGACCCCGGCAGTGCGACGCGCGACCTGGGTCAGCCCCCGACTCAGCGTTGCCAGCGGCAGATAGTTGAGCATGCCACAGCACACCACCAGGTCGTACCGGTCACGAAGCGGCAACGTATCGAGGTCCTCGATGCCGCCGAGTTGCAGTCCGCGACGCATCCCGTAACGCGCCACGGCATACTCGCTCGGGTCGACGCCATCGTAGTGCAGCTTTGGTCGCATGCGCATGAGCGGCGCGCGCCACTGTCCCTCGCCGCAGCCCACGTCGAGCACGCTGCGCAGTGGCCGGTCCAGCACCCATTCGGTGAGACGGACGACGAACTCCACCTGACGGCTGAGCTCCGCCGCCGACTTCACGCGATGCAGCGGGTGACGATACCACTTGTCGAAGTAGGCCTTGTCGTACGCGTTCGTCAGAGGATCCCCCAGAAGCCACGGTCGATGTCGATCGCGAATCGCCACGCGCCGTCGCGCAGTCCCTTGGCGACATCCACGCGAAGGAGATCATAGAAGAACAGCACGCCGGTGCCTGCCGACGGCCACACACCGGACACACGACTGGGCATGGGCGTGATACCGCTGGCGGTCGCGATGGCCTGCACATACGGCGCAAGCGTCACATGTGCGGGCGCCTTGCCGTAACGTCCCAGCGGAATGCCGGGGAACGGCACGGGCTGGCGGAATTCGAAGCGCTGCGAAAGGAACGCCCGCGTGGCGAACGATCCGGGATCATAGCCCGGCGCCGACCACGGTCCGCCGGCGAGTGCCAGCCACTGCGGTGGCAGGTCGCGCCCCCCGGCGAGCGCTGCGCTGGTGAGCGACACGGCCGCACGATCGTGCGCGAGCGGACGCTGCAATGCCAACTGCCCGTACGCGCGCGCAACGAGCGGTTGCACCGACTGCTCGAGCGCGTCCGTGCCGGTGAACGCACCCAGCGACGCGTTCATGGTCCACACGCCGCGCGTGACATGCGCGTCACCCGGCACCCAACCGCCCGCACCACGCAGTTCCGCGCGCACACCGTCGATGCGCCACGCCGGCACCACCGGCTCGAAGGTGCCGGAGAGCGGCGTGGCGGTCACGGCCACCGGCGCATCTTTCTCGTATGCGAGACGCAGCGTGAACGGGTCGAGTGGTGAGCGTCGAAGGGCAATGCCCGCCGCGCGGGTGTCCACCTGCTGCGTGTAGTCGCTGCCGAAGGCGAGGGCGGCGAGCGAGTTGGTGACGCCCGCGCGCTCGGGCGCCGCAAGCTCGCGCAGCTCGCGCTCCACGAACACCTGCACCAGCGGCACGCGTCCGAACGCCGGCGCGCGCCCGATGGCGATCTGGCCCTTCCCTTGCTCGTCATCAATACCGTAGCGACCGCGCACCGACAGCATCCAGCCGCTCGACCAGCGATGCGACACGCCGGCGCCGAGTGCGAGTCCCTCCGCGCGATTGTATCGCGCCAGGTCGCTGAATCCACGGCCGGTGACAGCAGTGCGCGTGGGACGGGCAAACATCGCCTCGCGCATCGCCGCTTCTGCCTGCTCGCGGGCGCGCACCACGTCCTCGCTGGACGCCACCTGAATTTCCGGCGGCAGCACATCCACCACGCGCTTGTCGAACGGATGCTGCGCCAGCGAATCGCGCGGCGCCGAACTCCACCGCGGCAGGCGCTGCGTGGCCGCCGGGATACGCTCGTTGACATCGTAGTTGGACACGTCCCAGTGTCCGCGCACGATGCCGCGCACCGGGATATCCATCCACGTCGATCCGCGCGACACCTCGACTTCCTGGCGTCGCGGCAGCCAATACCGCTCCTGGACAAGCCCGTTCTCCAGTGTCACCACCAGCGTCTCGATGCGCTTGTCGATCAACGCGGCCGGTGTGAACGTCATCGACAGCCGCACCACGGCGGCCGTCTCGCGGTCGAGGAACACCGAACCCATGGCGGCGGGCTGTGAAACATCCTTCGGACGAAAGCGCACTTCGTCCACCACGATCTCGCGTCCGGGAATCCGGATCTTCACCGGGTCGGCGCGCTGGAACTCGTACAGCGCGCGCGCACTCGCGGCGAGCGGATGCGGCACATCGCGCACATCCTGCCCATCGCCCAGCCGGATGCGATCCGGCAGGTTGTCGAGGATCACACCGTACCGGTCGCGATAGTAGCCCACGTCGGCCGGCAACAGCGTCGTGTCGCGGCGCCCCACGAGGCGCTGCGCACTGCGATTCGGCTGCCACCACGAAATCGTGAGCGCCAGCTCCTCGCTTTGCACGACTTTGGGCGGAATGATCACGCCTTCGCCGAGTTGCGCGAGGAAGGCCAGGAATCCATGCGCGTCGGCCTGGTAACTCAGCAGCGTGCTGTCGGCCAGTTGCAGGCTGCGCCGGTGCGTGGCACGCGTGACGAGCGAGTCGGCCGCCGGATCACTCCAGGGCTCGCGCGCCGCACTCGCACCGCGCCGTGCGGCTGCATCCTGCGCAGCGGCATCCGGTGCGGCGAGCGCCAGGGCGAGCGCCAGCAAGGCTCCGAGACGAAGCGCGCCGGCCCGGAAGTGTCGGGCAATTCTCGTCACGGCAGGCAAGCTAATGGCACGCGAACGACGACACCGGTCAGTGCGTGCGATCAGGGGCGCGCGCTGGCATCGGCCGCGTCCAGCAACAGCCAGCCGCGATACACGCTCGCCGTCGTTGTCGCATGCTGGCGGCGCACGATGGCCAGATACGCCCAGCCGAACCGCCAGCCGCCGGTGGATGCCGTATCGGCGCCCGGCACACGCGGCGCACGAAACGGACGACGCGCCACGATATCGGCACTGATGTTGGTGATCGGCCCCGATGGCGCGGTCAGGCGGACCCGCGTGCCGGTGCGCAGCGAAGGCGCGTCACGGCGATCGGCGAAGTGAATGGCGTAAACGGTGTCGCCAGACGCCGCATCGACCGCAGACTCGATGCGCGGCGACGGCACGTCGGACACCATCGGTCGCGCGGGGCCGGCCGAATCCGGCAGCAACTGGACATCACGGAATCGCGTCACCACCCACCGGTCCAGCGCCAGCAATCCCTTGGGAACGGGAGCGGGTTTCTTCGCGCGATGGCGCTGCGACCACATCGCGCGGGATGGCACAAGCGACAGGAGTGCCAGACAGGCCACGACATGCGCCAGCCGGGGCCATCGCCAACGGCTCACGACCGACCGCGTGCTGGAGGTGTTGCGCGCACGCGTGGCGCTCACCGCGTCGCGGCCGTGCGCAGTCGCTCCGACGGTATCACGCGCACCACATCGAGCCCCGGCGCAAGGATATCGAGTCCCGCGCGCATCGCCGCGTCCTCGCGCATCGCGTAGCGCAGCAGCGCCTCGTCCATGCGGCGTATCTCGAGCAGGCGGACCGTCGCCAGGCGCGTCGTGACGCTCAGCCAGCGCGCCGACGACGCCTCCGAGCGAAGCACCGGCGGGATTTCAGCCGACAGTCGCTGGCGCAGGAGCGCTTCCAGCACGGCCACGGGCGCTTCCACCATCCCCTCGCGCAGTCCCTGTAGCGCCGCGGAGTCGGCCGCCGCGACCGCCGCGTTGGTCACGCGCACCGACCACTCACCCGGCACGCCCGACGGATCGCGCCATCCCGCGTCATCGAGCCACACATCAGGACGCAGGCCGCCGGTGGCCGCGGCACCGGTCCCCGTTCGACGTACCAGCTCATGTCCGTTCGGCGTCAGCCAGCGCGCCGTGGTCAGGCGCAGGGCAAGATCGGGAGTCAGTCGCACCACGCGCTGCACGACGCCCTTGCCGTACGTCGGCTCGCCCACCAGCAACGCCCGCCGATGCTCGCGCAGGGCCGCGGCAACGACTTCCGCCGCACTCGCTGTGCCCGCATCCACCAGCAACGTCATCGGCATGGTGGGCCAGCGCGACTTCTTCGCGCGGTACACCTGCGCCGGCGAACTGCCACGGCCGGCCAGCGAGGCCACCACGACATCATGCGGCAGGAACAGCGACGCGACGTTCACGCCTTCCTCGAACAGGCCTCCGCCATTGCCGCGCAAGTCGAGCACCAGCGCGCGGGCGCCGCGACGCGTGAGACGCTCCACCACATCCTCGAGCTGCCCGGCCGCGTGCTGGGTGATCGATGCCAGGCGGACATAGCCCACCGAGTCCGCCAGCAATCCCGACTCCGTCACCGCCGGCGTATGCCACAACGTCTTGCGCACGTTGACGCGCACCGAATCGCCCGACGGTGCACGCCGCAGCAGCAGCTCGGTGTGATCGCTCGTCGTGCGACCGCTGTCCTTCACGACCGGCTTGCGCGGATCGCGCACCGGAACGCCATCCCACTCGAGCACCCGGTCCCCGCGCTGCACGCCGGCCGCGGCGGCCGGCGAGCCCGGCGAGACTCGACGCACGCTCAGTTGCGTACCCTGCAAGCGCAGCGACAGGCCCATGCCCTGGCTTTCGCCGAGCAGCGAACCGCGATAGCGCTGGTAGCTTTCGGGCTGCAGCAGCGCAGCATACGGGTCGTGCAGCTCGCGCAGCATGCCCGCCACGGCGCGCCGGATCAACTCGTCGTTCGGCAACGAGTCCAGCGCGTTCACGCGCACCGAATCGATGGCCGTCGACAGCAGCCGACCGTCGGCCCACGCATCCCGCGCGCGCACGCGTTTGCCGCCATAACTGGCACCGAGCGCGAAGGCGGCTCCCAGCAGGGTCAGCCCGACCACGCTCCCAGCGATCACACGCCTGACCAATGGGCGGCCTCGCGGTGGCTCCGGCTGGATGGTCATGTGCTCTGTTGCGGCTCGAGAAGGAATCGGGGCGGTTGCCCGCCCATTCGTGTCAACGGTGGTACCGACAAGTGTCTCCAGTGATCCTGCACGAGTTACCGCGCAATCACCAGCCCAGGTGCCGTCCTTCTTGTCGCACGGTCAACGGTCCGCGTCCGGTGACGAATCCCTGGCCAGGCGGCTCGCCCCCCTGTCGATTGGACGCTGCTATATGATGCTGCGTTAATGCCTTGGCGGGCGTCAGGGGAATCCTGTCAAGCACGCGCGGCCGAGTGGCACTCCAGATGCTCCATGAATAGTCGACCACTCCGCCCGCCGGCGGAAGCACTCTTCTGCGGGCAACGGCTTGCCGCGCCGCCGGGTCGCGATCGAACCGGACGTGGTCAACGGTCGCGGCGAGGTGAGGGCGCTACGATTTCGACCTGCGCTGGTACTGACCAGCCATGAGCCGCCGTGCAACATCGCGCTCGCTGTGCTCGAACGCATCGGCAAAGCTCTCCGTCTCATCGTCCGTGAAGCCCAGACTGTCGGCGACGGTCCGCCATGCGGAGACGCCCGTCTCCACCTCACCGAGCACCGTGGCGGCCCGGCCTGCCGACAGCCCGAAGTAACGCGCGGTAGCCATCAGCGCGTCGATCGACGCCGCAGGACCCGTCTCCTCGCTGATCCACGTCTTCAGCTCACGCGCACGATCCGGAAATGGATTCACGTCGAACGCTGGAGACAGTCGCCAGAGATCGCCCTCGACGTGCAGGAACCCATGGTTGTGGAGGTGATCATCCACGTTGGTGATGAGAATCGAGAAGGCCATCCGCCGCCAGAGCTCCTCCAGGTCCGCCATCGCGTCCGCGCTTCGCTGCCGGATCACGTCGGCGACCTCCGTATACGCGTGCTCGCTGGCGTCGACCGTCGGCAGTTCCATCAGCGTTGCCGCCGAGACGAAGAGCAACCGCCTGGTCTCGCCGGTCTCCAGGTCGCGTACCCGGTCGAATCGGCGGATCACCGCGACCGGCACACCATCGCTGTTTTCCAAGCGTGCTTCCGCAATGTCGATGTTGGCTCGTCGCGCCAGGTGCAGCGCAAGTACTTCCCCCTTGGTGTACGCGCGCTCGTCCCCTGCACTCGGAAACTTGCCGAGGCAGAGACCCCACGTCTCGTCGAGAATGCTGCACTTTGGCCGCAAGCCCCCGAGCGAAGTCCCACGGCCGCGCAGATACTCCAGGTCGGCCATCGTCTCGCGATTCGTCTCAACCGCGCGCGTGGCGCGGAAGAGCGCATTCAGCTCCAGGATCGGAGGAATGGAGCGACCGCCGTTCGCGGGTGTGCGTTGGCATACACCCTGTTCGTCGCGAAAGCGCAGGGCGCCAACACGTGCCTCGTCGTCTACAGCAAGCAGGTAGTCGAGTGCCGTGAGCATCGGCGCGATGTTCCCTCCGCGGTTCCTGGCGTCCTTCCGGCGTTTGGCATGATCTCGCTGGATCACGCGCCGCGCCCAGCCGTCCGGCTCCGTATCCGCGATCGCGCCGTGGAAGCGTGACGCATTCGGATCCGTGGTATGGGGAGGGAACTGGACGCCCGGGACCAGCAGGAGTGTCGGGTCAATGCTGTACCGGTCCCCACGCGCAAGCCACGTTGCCGCGTACTCGAACGCACTGTGTCCCTTGCGTCCGGCCTCGGTGAACCGGAGATGTCCGACGAGCGTTTCGCCCACGAGGACGTCCAGCGTGCGTTGCATCGCGATGCGTGCGTCAGGGAGGTGATCAGGACTCGCGCTACTTCGCCTGCGGAGTCCGCTTGGTGCGAACGGTCTTCGGGAGCTCCTCGATCTGGAGCGCGGTTCCCAGTTCATCGACGCGAGGCTCTGCGGCCTTCTCGAGCCCCCCGGTATCAAGGCCCAAAATGAACATCACCATCAAGTACGTGCCCATCGCGACCGTGGGATCGCCCTTCTCCACTCGCGCATACGTCTGCCTCGTGACTCCGGCGCGCTCAGCCATCATCTCGGCCGTGAGCCTCCGGCGCCTGCGAGCAACGTTGATGCCCCGACCGAGCTGAACAAGCGATCGTCGGAGCCTCAAGGGCAAGACATCACCGGAAGCCATAATGTATGATAAAAAGAGCGTTTAAAGCTGTCAAGTCATATATATCATACATATTGCAGCCGATGGCGAACTGGCCGAGGAAGCAACTTGTAAGGAGTACTTGCAAGTTCGCCACGACGTGCTGCCATGCACAGCGTAGCTTCATCGAACACCGTCGGTGTTGCCCTTACTTCGCGAGGTGTCGGTGAGCCGAAACAGGAGAGGAGCGATCGCTTCGGGTTCAAGCCAGAGCATGTCGCCCGCCCCTCGGCGACCGAAGCACAATTGGTCCCTGGCCGCAATCGCCTTCGCCGCCTTCCTGGCCGTGCTCTGCCTGGCCCCCTTTGCGTTGTGGGGGAATCCGTATCCGACGCAATCGATCACGTACTGGGTGGTCGGGACCATTGCCGCCGTGGCAATTGCAGTCGCGGGGACGGGTCTGTCGGTGTTGCGATTGCAGGATCGGCTGCAGAGTGCCATCGCGTTTGTCTCCCGGGTGTCGGGCCGGGTATTCGCACTCGCCATCGGCTGTCTGGCCTTCGTCCTGAGCGCAATCTATTCGCTCGCCGTATTCCGCAGAGGCGCCAGCACCACCGATGAACTGGCACACCTGTGGCACGCGCGCATCATGCTTTCTGGACGGCTCTCACTGCCGCCCGATGCGAATCCGGAATTCTTTGCCCTCGATACGGTCGTCGACGTCATCCGCTGGTATGCGCATTTCCCAATCGGCTGGTCGGCACTCATGGCGCCTGCCGATGCGCTGGGAATCGTCTGGCTGATCAACCCACTTGCTTGTGGCCTGACGGCCGTCGGACTCTATCTTTTCGGCAGACGCGCGTATGGCGAGGCCGCAGGTCGCATGATCGGTGCGATCACCGCCCTGTCGCCGAGCATTGTGATCCTGGCCGGAACCATGATGAGCCACTCGGTGGTCCTCGCGCTGCTGGTGTGGACGCTGGTGGCTCTCGTGAACTGGGAGCGCGCCACCGACATGCGACGCGCACTTCCGCTGGCGGGCGCGATTGGGCTGCTGCTGGGATTGACGGCCGTGATTCGACCCGTCGATGCACTGATTGCGTCCATCGTGATCGGTGGCGTGCAACTGACCGTGTTTCGCATGGCACCGAAGCGACTGCGCGAGCTTCCGCTTCAACTCGTCGCCGGTGTGGTCGGTGTGGCACCACTCCTGATCGCCAACGCGCGTACCACCGGACGGGCGCTGCTCTTCGGGTATGAGGTCCAGTGGGGTGCGGCTCACAGCATCGGTTTCCACGAGGACCCCTACGGGCGAGCGTACACACCGTTGATGGGCGTTGAGCGGGCCATCACCTACGTCAGCGAATTGAACATGTACGTCACCGCCTGGCCGGTCCCGGCCGTGCTGTTGGCCATTGTGAGTGCGATATTGCTGGCGCGGGTCAACCGATGGGACGCGCTGCTGATGGCGTGGTTCGTGTTGCAGGTTGCCGCCTATGCGTCGTATGGACTGGTCGGTGAGTTTCTTGGTCCGCGTTTTCTCTTTGCCGTGCTCCCGGCGCTGGTGGTGCTGATTGCGCGCCTGCCGCTCCTCATGATCGAGCGCACGCCGTCCCGGGTACAGCGAATGGTCCCTCTGTTCTTTCTCGTATGCGTTTTCGAGACGTGGGCCATTCCATCGATTCACATGAACGCCTGGGGCCTGGGACGCATCGCTGCATCAGCGAGGCAAACCCTGCGCTTGAATGTCGCCGAGGCCGTGCGTGCAGCGGGCGTCCAGCGTGCATTGGTCTTCCTTCGCGAGCCGTTCAGTGCGCGCTTGACCCGCCGCCTCTGGGGAGTAGGCGCGACACGCAGTGAGGCCGCGCAATTGCTCGCGCGCAAGGACGCCTGCTCGCTGCTTACGGTCGTGGACTCCCTCGAGCGATCACGAAGCGTATCCCGCAGCACGGTGGCAGACGTTCTCGAAACGGCGGCGGCGTTCGAGAATGGCCCGTCCGCGATGGAAAGCACCGACGGTGTGCTGCAGTTCAATGGCCCGCAGAGCATCGCAGGGGAATGCAGCACAGAGGTGGCAAGCGACTCCAGCGGCGGTTTCGTCCCCTTCGGATTGGCGCTGCCTTTGGAGCCAATAGGCAAGGACGGCAAGATTGATGGTGACATTGTGTTCGTGGCGGATCTTGGGCAACACAACGAGGTGCTTCGGGAACGATTCGACGATCGCCGATGGTATCGGCTTGTCTTGAGCAGGGATGCGAACGGACGACCTGAACTTGCGGTCGTTGACTATCGATAGCATCGGAGTTCCTCTCGAGCGGTCGCTGTTTTCAGCTCGCGCTCCAACGTCGCCGGGATGGCTCTGACTTCGATCAAAGCGGCGGTCGTCGGTCGGCTGCGTACGTCGTATGTTGCGCTAATCAACGTAAGTGCGTATAATAAACAGACCGTTTATTATACGAGATCCAGTTATTATGACCAGCGCCCCAGACTGGCTCGCTCGCAAGCTCCGCACCCTACCGGGAGTGCGGGTCGACATCGACCCGCTCGGCGGCCGCATTACCCTGCACAGCCCGGGAGCCAAGCCGGTAATGTACCGGGCGATATCTGCCTCGGGAATTTCAGGCACCGAAGCGACGAGGCGGGCGAAGGAGCTGGCGAAGAAGGTAGGCCCGATGCATACGCTGCTCGCGGTTCGAAGCCTGCCGAGCGCGATCCGCGACGAGCTCGCCGATGCGGGCGTCTCTTGGGCGGAACAACTGACGGGACACCTGCACCTGCAGGCCCCGCCGCTCTTCATCCACGTGGAGGGGCGTGGACAGCCACCAAAGCCGCCGGCTCCGGTGAAAGCGGGCCCGCGACCCACGCGCCTCGTGGGCCTCTCCGGCCGCTGCGCGGAGACGCTGCTGCTGCTCGCGACAAGCCCCGGCCGCCTGGAGCACGGCGTGACGACCACGCAACTCGCGACACTGGCTGGAGTGACGCAACCGCAAGCCACGTATGTGCTGCATCGCCTCGAACGGGACAAGGTGCTGAAGCCGACCCGCAGCGGCGGACGAACCAAGAGCTGGGAGATAGTAGACGCCGCCGGTCTCCTGGACCTGTGGGGTGCCGAGGACACCGCCCCGGTCCAAGAAACCCAGATCTCCGTGTGGTCACGCGCCCCACAGGAACTCCTGCAGGGACTCGCCCGACTGGACGATTCGATTGGAGCGTGGGCGCTCGGCGGAGCCGCGGCGGCAAATCTGTACGCCCCCACACTCACGACCTTCCCAGCGGCGACCGTCTGGATTCCCAATGCGATACCAGTCGAGGCTGTGGCGGCCGCACTCGGCGGACAGGTGGTCTCTGAGGGTGGATCCATCACGCTACGCCAGACCGCCAAGGATCCGTGGGCCCTCCATCGACTGTCACTGCCTGCGAAGTCGGCCGTGAACGGCAGCGGCGTCAAGGACGACAAGAACGCCCAACTTCGTCGAACGCTTCACGACGAACAAGGACTACCACCCGCTGCCGACCTGTGGAGAGGGCTGTCACTGGTATCGCGACCTCGCGCCATCGTTGAGACACTGCGCGATGGACGAGGGCGATACGAAGAGATCGCGATGGCCCTTCGAGACTCGATGGCCCTGCCAAGCACGATTGCATAGCGCCGCATCGCGCCAGCACGTCATGCCGCCCTTCATCTCGACCGTTCATGCCGCCTGACGAACAGCCAGCAAATCCGACGCGTCCCGATTACAATCGCGGCGTCCTTGATGCGTGCTACCGAGCGCTCGCAACGATTGTCAAAGCGATAGACGGACAGCAACTCCCTCGCCTCGTGCTGATCGGCGGTCTCGCTCCCACGCTGCTACTCGACAGAGAGCACATCGACGCGTTGTTCAAAGACGAGCTTCACCCAGGAACGAATGACATTGACCTTTGTGTGCAAGTTGAGCTCACAGACGACGAGGCCCTCTACGCATCATTGCTACGAAATTTGAAAGATCTCGGCTTCGAGCAGATGAAGCGGAACGACGGAGTCCGCGAGAGTACGTGGCAGTGGGTACGAATAGTGGATGAGGCGAAGATCGCGATAGAGTTTCTCGCGCCCGCAGACGGAGTGACGAGCGCCAGTGGTGCCCCCGGCGCCGGCAGGATTGGCGAGGAGTCTGCCAACATGCCCGGCGACGAGATCGGCGCGTTTCGACTTCCCGCGGGTGAACTCGCTTTGCAAGACGCCGGACAACGCACTCTGTACGTGGATCTACTTGGACCACCCGATGAGATCTCGGCGGGGAGGGCGCGCGTCACAATCTGGGTAGCGAACATTCTCCCGATGCTCGTGCTCAAGAGCTTGGCCCTCAGGAATCGGAAAAAGAGCAAGGATGCGTTCGATATCGTCTGGCTGCTTACGCGATGGCCAGGCGGTCCAGGGGCCGCTGCCCGCGACGCGGCGCAAAGTCCGGCAGCGAGCAGTCATCACGTCAGCGAGGCGCTGGCGATTCTTGAAGAATCGTTCGCCGACCCAGAGCAGCATGGCTGCCGCGGATACGCAATCTTCGAGCTTGGTGGGAAGGCAGCAAAGCAATCACCGGCAGAGACGATGCGATATGCTCTTTACGCGCAGGGCGCGGTGCAAGAATTTCTCGCCGCCTGGCGCTTGTTGCCCCTGCATGCCCAAGAAGAAGGGAAGATTCGTCGGGCATGATCCTGGAAGTCAGGCCGGTGGCCTATCTCGTTCCAGTGGTGCGGTTTGCTGCTTCAGAGGCGCCGGTCGGAATCGAACCGACGGTGGGAGATTTGCAGTCTCCTGCCTTACCACTTGGCGACGGCGCCTTACCCCCGAGCCTGCTCGGCTCGGGACGCGCAATCTACCTCCGGCTTCCGGCCTATGGAACCGGCTCCGTGTTCTCACTCAAGACGGGAGACCGGAGACTTCGAGCCTGACGAACCCTGCCGGTTGGACGTCTCCCGTCTCCCCTCTCCCGTCTCCCGTCTTAAACGCCGCCAGTCAGGGTCGAATTACAGGCTTCGTCAACTGGTCCTTCCCCTTGTCCTTGGCCGGGATGCCCTTCGTCATCCACTCCGGCTCCGGCGCGCCCTTGAGCTTCACGTCGAAGAACGTCTGCATGCGCATGGCCCAGTCCTTCTGGTTCGCGCGCCCCTGGATGCCGTGCAGTTCGTTGTTGTAGTTGAACAGGTACGCCTCCTTCCCCTGCCGGCGCATGCCGATGTACAGCTCGATGCCCTGGTACCAGGGCACCGCCCCGTCCTGATCGTTGTGCAGGATCAGCAACGGTGTCTTCACGCGGTCGATCGCGAACAACGGTGAGTTCTCGAGATACAGTGGCAGCCCTTCCTGCAGCGACTTGCCGATGCGGCTCTGACCCGTCTCGTACTGCATCGCGCGATTCACGCCGCTCTCCCAGCGAATGCCACCGTACGCACTCGTCATGTTGGACACCGGCGCACCCGCTTCGGCGGCGCTGAACATGTTCGTCTGCGTGATCATGTACGCGATCTGGTAGCCGCCCCACGAGTGGCCCTGCAACCCGAGCTTCGTCGGGTCCACGTAGCCACGGTCGACCAGCTTCTGCACGCCGGGCACGATCGACTTGAGCGCGCTCTGCCCCGGATGTCCGTCCTCGTAGTAGATGTCGGGCTCGAACATCAGGTACCCGTTCGACACATAGTGCGTGATGTTCACGCTGGTGCCGCCGTTGGGCGCGATGTACGAATGCAATCCGTCCGACAGATCCTCATAGAAGTACGTGATCATCGGATACTTCTTGTTGGGATCGAAGCCCTCGGGCTTGAACAGGATGCCCTGGCGCGGCACGCCATCGGCACTCAACCACTCCACCAGTTCCGCCGAGCCCCACAGGTAGTCCTTCTGGAACGCGTTGGCGTCGGTGATGCGATTGGTCGCCGTCGCAAGGCTCGAACCGACATACAGGTTCGGGAACTGCGAGAACGTGCTCCTGGTGAGCATGTACACTTCGGCGTTGTCGGCCTTGCTCGGAACGCCGTAGCGCACCGGGTCCATCAGCACCTTTTCCGGCGGACGCCGCTTGTCGAACGTCGTGCGATAGAAGCCGCTCTCCTTGGTATCCTCGTCGAATGCACTGAGCCAGACCGGCTTGGAGGAATCGATGAACCGTTCTTCCTCGTCGCGGCCAAGCGCCATCGTGCGCAAGGTGATGTGCTCGCGCTGTCCGAGCGAATCGGTGAGCACCACCGGCGCGGTCACACCGTTGGGGTCGAACTCCCAGATATCGAAGCGATCGTTGATGAGCACCGACCGATCGCCCCTGGTCCACCCCACCTGGCCCCACGCCGCCGGTTCACCGGGCGTGCTCCACGTTTCCTGCTCGAGGTGCACGTTCGTGAGCGACGCATTCAGGTCCACGGTCTTCCCGGTCGCGATGTTGTGGGCATACCAGTGCCGCTTGTCGTACCACGTGATGTACTTCGCGCCGGTCGACAGTTGCGCCTGTCCACTGATCTTTTGCGCCAGTTGCTTGCGCACGCCGGTTGCCGGATCCACCAGCCACACATCGTTGCCGCCGTCACCCCACGTGCGCTGGAGATCGTAGTTCACGCCCGTCGTTTGCAGCCCGACTTTCGCATCGTCGCTCAGCACCACGCTCGGGAACGAATCCGACGTCAGGCGCGTGAACTTCTTCGTGGCGAGGTTCACGATGCCCTGGTAGGTGCGATTGATCGCCTGGTTCACCTGCAACAACTGCGTGGGCTGGATCTGCGCGTCCTTCCAGTGCCACAGGTCGAACTTCGCCTTGCCCACGAGCGAATCGGCCGGCACCAGCTCTTCCCTGGGCGGAGCGAAGTTCACCGTGATCGCATTCCCGGCGCGCGTGAAGTTCGCCTGGATGTTGTCGGGGAAGCGATGCTCGGCCGGCAGCATGGCAGTCGTCACGACTGGTTGCGCGACACCGGCCTTCACCGTGCCATGATAGACCACGACGCTGGCGTCGGGTTTGCCGAAGGTGTCGCGATCGGACGCGAACACGTACTGCGACTGCGCACGGTCGAACGTGAACGCGCGATAGTTGCCCGGACCGCTCAGCACGGTGCGCGTGGCACCACTGGCCAGGTCGCGCAGGTAGACGCCGTCCCTGGTGGAATCGCGCGACGTCACGGTGTACGCCAGCACCTTGGCGCTGT
>CAZPON010000041.1:15169-15430 GCA_964588045.1 uncultured Gemmatimonas sp. | reverse complement strand
AGATCGTGGGCTTCGCGTTCAAGACGCTCGGCCTCATGGTCACCATCAACCAGCGCCTCGACTTCGACCAGATCGAACTGATCGCCGGCGAGTTCGGCTTCCAGGCCGTGAAGGAAAGCGACTACGCGGCCGACCTGCCGGAGAACGAAGAGCAGGACTCGCCCGAGGATCTCGAGCCGCGTCCTCCCGTCGTCACGATCATGGGTCACGTCGACCACGGCAAGACGTCGTTGCTCGACTACATCCGCAAGGCCAACGTCG
>CAZPON010000041.1:0-15159 GCA_964588045.1 uncultured Gemmatimonas sp. | reverse complement strand
CAGGCGGCATCACGCAGCACATCGGTGCGTACCACGTGCAGGTGGCCAGCGGCCGTCAGATCACGTTCCTCGACACGCCGGGCCACGAAGCGTTCACGGCCATGCGTGCGCGTGGTGCACAGGTCACCGACATCGTCGTCATCGTCATCGCTGCCGACGACCAGGTCATGCCGCAGACGGTGGAGGCCATCTCCCACGCCAAGAGCGCGGGTGTGCCCATCATCATTGCGATCAACAAGGTCGACCTGGCCACGGCCAATATTCCGAAGGTCAAGCAGGACCTGTTGCAGCACGATGTCGTCCTCGAGGAGTTCGGCGGCACGGTGCTGCACTCGGAGATCTCGGCCAAGAAGGGAACCGGGGTGGCCGAGCTGCTCGAGCAGATCACGCTGCAGGCCGACATCCTCGAACTGAAGGCCAATCCGTCGCGCCGCGCCGTGGGTTCGGTGGTGGAAGCGCAGCTCGATCAGGGCAAGGGTCCGGTTGCAACCGTGCTCGTGCAGAACGGCACGTTGCGCGTGGGTGACGACTACATCTGCGGCATCTACTCGGGACGCGTGCGCGCCATGCTCGATGAGCGTGGCAAGGCCGTCAAGGAAGCGGGTCCGGCGATCCCGGTGCAGATCCTCGGCCTGACCGGCGTACCGATGGCCGGCGACCAGTTGCTGGTGGTGGAAGACGCCTCCGCAGCGCGTGAAATCGCGCAGCGACGCGAGCGGCTCGATCGCGAAGCGAAGAGCCGTCGCACCACGCGCGGTGTCGTGTCGCTCGAGGACTTCATGTCGCAGGCGTCAGCCGGACAGAAGCGGCAGTTGCGACTGGTCATCAAGGCCGACCAGGGCGGTCCGGCCGAGGCGCTGGCCGACGCACTGGGACAGTTGTCCAACCCGGAAGTGCAGGTGGATATCATCCATCGCGGCGTCGGCGCCATTGCCGAGAGCGACATCCTGCTGGCGAAGGCATCGGGCGCGATCATCATCGGCTTCCACGTGCGTCCCGACAACAACGCGCGTGCCGCCGCCGAGCGCGAAGGCGTCGACATCAAGCTGTACCGCATCATCTACGAGGCGGTCGCCGATGTGAAGGCGGCACTCGAAGGCATGCTCCGTCCCGAGGAGCGCGAAGTGGTGTACGGCGAGGCGCAGGTGCGCGAGACGTTCAAGGTTGCGCGCGTCGGCGTCATCGCCGGGTGCATCGTTCGCAGTGGCACCATCAGCCGCAAGGGCCGCATGCGCGTCATTCGCGACGGCGTGGAAGTGTACGACGGCAGCATCGCGTCGCTGCGCCGCTTCAAGGACGACGTCAACGAAGTCAAGGAAGGCTACGAATGCGGCATCGGCATCGAGAACTTCAACGACGTCAAGATTGGCGACGTGTTCGAGTGCTACCGGACCGAGGAAGTGGCCCGCACACTCGACCAGGCCGCGAAGTCCTGAGGAGGCAGTATGGGCGAACCGCGGCGGCCTGACCGCGTCGCCGAAGCGATTCGCGAGAGCGTTGCGACGTTCCTCGCGGACGGCGCGAAGGACCCGCGCATCCGCGGGTTTGTCACGGTGACGGCAGTCGACGTCACCCGCGACCTTCGGCACGCGACGGTGTTCGTGAGCGTGATGGGTGAGGACGACGCCGTGAAGGCGACGTTCGAGGGACTGGCCAGTGTCGCGACGCACCTGCGCGCGATGCTGGGCAAGTCGTTGCGATTGCGCAATGCGCCCGAGATCCATTTCAAGGCCGATGAAAGCATCGCGCGCGCCTCGCGCATCGAGCAACTGCTCGCCCAGGTCCGGCATGAGCGGGAGTCGGACAGCAGCGGGTGATCGTCGCGTGAGCGATCGCATGAGCGGGCTGCTGTTCGTCGACAAGCCGGCCGGCGTGACGTCGCACGATGTGGTGGGCGTCGTGCGCCGCGCGGCGCGAACGCGGCGCGTGGGGCATGCGGGTACGCTCGACCCCTTTGCCACCGGCCTCCTGGTCGTGGCCGTCGGCGCCTGCACGCGACTGCTGCCGTACCTTGCCGCCGAGCCCAAGGTGTACGAGGCCGAGGTGCAGTTCGGCACCGAGACCGATACCGACGATGTGACCGGCGCGGTCGTGCGTGAAGCCGCGCTTCCCGACTTCACCGCACTCCCGGCGGCATTCGCGGCACAAACCGGGCCGTTCCCACAGGTGCCGCCCGCGTTCTCGGCCAAGCACGTGAACGGGCAGCGCGCCTATGACCTCGCACGCCGTGGCGCCGATGTCGTGCTGGCACCGGTGCGCGTCACCGTGCACCGATGGGAACTGCTGAACCAGCAGCCCGACCGCCTGCGCGTGCGGATCACCTGCGCCGGCGGCACGTACGTGCGCGCCCTCGCGCGAGATCTCGGACGCGCCTTGCACAGTGCGGCGCACTGCGCGTCGCTGCGTCGCGTGGCCAGCGGTGCCGCGCATGTGACCGATGCGGTGCCGTACACCGCGCTCGTTCCCGGCGCGATCGGCGATGGCCACCTGTCGTTGCGCTCGCCGTTGGCGCTGCTCGAAACGATGGCGCACGAACCCCTCGATGCGCCCGCACTCACCGCGTTGTCCCACGGTCGCGCCGTGCCGGCCACGCAGGTCGGACCGCGCGCGGCCTTGCTGCGCGACGGTGACGTGGTGGGTATCGGTGATCGCGTCGTCGATCGGGAGTCCGGCGATCGGTGGCAGCCGCGCGTCGTCCTGCTGGGAGACGCTTCGTGACGCCGGAACACCACGACGATACGCGGGGGCTGCCGATCGGACCGCACGGTACCGTGGTCACCGTGGGCACCTTCGACGGCATGCATGGCGGTCACCACGATGTGCTGGCGCGGCTCGTGTCGCGTGCCACCGCCACCGGGCGTCCGAGTCTCGTCGTCACCTTCGATCCGCATCCGCTGCAGGTGGTCAACCCGGCGGCCGCGCCACCGTTGCTCACCACGCCGCACGAAAAGCTCGAAGTCCTGGTGCAGACCGGCGTGACGTATGTCGCGGTGATTCCGTTCACGCCGGCGCTGGCCGCCCTCGATGCCGTGCAGTTCGTCGATCGGGTGCTGCGCGCGCGCTATGGCATGCAGGAACTGCTCGTCGGCCATGACCATGGCTTCGGACGCGGGCGACTCGGCGATACCGCAGCGCTCACGCAGATGGGGCAGGAGCGCGGCTTCGCCGTGACCGTGCTCGAGCCGGTGGTTGGTGCCGACGGTCTTCCCGTGTCGTCAACGGTGATCCGCCAGGCCCTGGCAACGGGCGACCTGTCGCGCGCCGCCGAAGGACTCGGCCGGCCGTACAGTGTGAGCGGGCGCGTGGTTGGCGGGGATCGCCGCGGCCGGCTGCTGGGCTATCCGACGCTCAACCTTGGTCCCCCGTCGCCCCAGAAGCTTCTGCCGCCCGACGGGGTATACGCGGTGCGCGTGCAGACGCCGCAGGGCGAGTACGGAGGGATGCTCAACCTCGGGCCGCGCCCGACGTTCGGTGACGACGACCGGCGCATCGAGGCCCATGTGTTCGACGCCTCGCACGACTGGTACGGCGCCTCGGTGCGCATCGATTTCATCGCCCGGCTGCGGGATACCCGGGCGTTTCCGGACATGCCGGCCCTCGTGGAACAGCTCCAGCGGGACGAAGCGGCGGCCCGACAGGTCCTGCAGGCTCCCTGACCGGTTCCTCCGGCTACCGATTGGCCGGTGTATCAGCTAACTTACGAGGCTTGGCGCACTTGCACGCGCCGCCTTCCATTCACCTCTGGCCACCGGCATCGATGGCGAACCTGAAGTACCGCCTCCTGCTCATCGTGGGACTCCTCGCGGTTTCCGCCTGGTCTCTCTTTCCGCGTACCGTCGTCGAGCGCGTGAAGCGCAACGGCGTGTTCGTGTATGACACCGTCCAGCGCGTTCCACTCAAGCGCGGCCTCGATCTGCAGGGTGGCATGCACCTGGAGCTCGAGATCGACGAATCGAAACAGGTCGTCGCCAACAAGTCCGAGGCCATCGAGCGCGCGCTGAAAGTCGTGCGCCAGCGCATCGACGAATTCGGCGTGTCCGAACCGGTCGTGCAGAAGGCCGGTGAAGATCGCATCATCGTGGAGCTGCCTGGCATCGACGATCCCGAACGCGCGCTCGAACTCGTCCAGAAGTCGGCCTTCCTCGAGTTCCAGATCGTCGACAAGTCAGGGGCGTTCGAGAAAGTGATGGCGCGCTTCGACGAAATCGCGCGCGTGGCGAACATTGCGGTCGCCGATGCGAAGCTCGGCGGTGATACGGCGAAGTCTGTCGGCATCACCTCACTGCTCACGCAGAAGACCGATTCGGCCACGGACAGCACCGGCAAGGCCGTGGCGTCCACGGGCGCCGACAGTGCGGCCAAGGCGCCGGCCGGCGGGCTCTTCTCGACCAACGTGCAGGGCGGCCAGATGCCGGGGCAGTACATCGTTCCCGAAAAGGCGTTCGCCGCCATCGAACAGGCCCTGGCGTTGCCCGCGATACAGGACGCCATGCCGCCCGGCAAGGTCATTCGCTGGGGCGTGGACGACCTCTCCAACGGCCCGCAGCGCTTCTTCGCGTTCTATGTGCTGGATTCGCGCCCGATCATCCAGGGTGATGCGCTCACCGATGCCCGGCCGTCCTCCGATCCGGTGGAAGGCAACGTGGTGCAGTTCACGCTGAACAACGAAGGCGCGCGTCGCTTCAAGTCCGAGACCGGCAAGCACGTCAAGGACAACATGGCCATCGTGCTCGACCAGCGCGTGGTCACGGCGCCGGTGCTCAACAGCGCCATCGGTCGGAGCGGGCAGATCACACTTGGCGGCGGCTCGCTGCAGGCGGCGCAGGACCTGGCGCTCGTGCTGCGCGCCGGCGCCCTGCCGGTGCCGCTCAAGGTCGCCCAGTACGGCACCATCGGCGCCAGTCTCGGCGAAGATTCCATCTACCGGGGCGTGCTCGCGCTGGGCCTTTCCATGGCGCTGCTCGTCGTCGTTCTCGTGAGCTACTATCGCTTCTCCGGGCTGCTTGCAGTCGCGGCACTGGTGCTGTACCTCGTGTACACGCTCGCCATGCTGGCCGGCTTCCACGCCGTGTTGACCCTGCCCGGCCTCGCCGGATTCGTGCTCTCCATCGGAATCGCGGTCGATGGCAACGTGCTGATCTTCGAGCGCATTCGCGAGGAACTCGATCACGGCAAATCGGTGCGACTGGCCATCGACGAGGGCTTCAGCCATGCCCTCAGCGCCATCATCGACACCTCCGCCACGACGATCCTGTCGGGCCTGGTGCTCTACCAGTATGGCACAGGACCGGTGCGCGGATTCGCCGTCACACTTGTCGCCGGCCTCGTGGCGTCGCTCTTCACGGCGCTCTTCGTCAGCAAGACCTTCTTCCTCCTCTGGCTCAACCGCTCGCGCGGCGTCCAGACCCTGAGCATCTGAGGCGAGCATGATCCGCATCTTCCACAACAGCCAGTTCCAGTTTCTCAAGCACTGGCGCCTGTCGGCCATCGTGACCGCCGTGTTCATTCTTGCCGGTCTCGCGACGTACGCGGTCACCGGTGCCCCGAACTACAGCATCGAATTCACCGGCGGGACGCTCATGCAGGTGAAGTTCGCCCAGGCGCCGGACGTTGGTGACCTGCGCAGCACGCTCGACCAGGCCGGCATCAGCGGCGCCGAGATTCAGCAGTTCGGCACCAACCTCGAGTACACCATCCGGGCGCGCGACGAGAAGCAGATCGAGGCGCAGGCAGCGGGTGCCGAGGGCATCTCCAAGCAGATCGAGACGGCGCTCGTCACCAAGTACGGCGAGGGGTCGGTGACCATCGGCCGTACGGAGGCGGTGGGCCCCAAGGTTGGCAGTGAACTGCGGTCGGGAGCCCTCAAGGCCATGGTGATCGCATCGCTGTTCACGCTCATCTACCTGGCCATCCGATTCGACTGGCGCTTCGGCCTGTCGGCCGTGCTCTCCACCACGCACGACATCCTGGTCACACTGGCGTTCATCAAGCTGTTCCACCTCGAAGTGTCGCTCACGGTGGTCGCGGCCATCCTCACGCTCGTCGGCTATTCGGCGAACGATACGATCATCATCTTCGACCGCGTGCGCGAAAACCTCCGCAAGATGCGGAAGGGCGAGACGTTGTGGGAACTGCTGGACCGGTCCATCAACGAAACGCTCCCGCGTTCGGTCATGACCCACGCCACCACGCTCGTGTCCACGCTGGCGCTGCTGTTGGTGGCCGGCGAGGTCATTCGCCCGTTCGCCTGGGTCATGGCCTTCGGCGTCTTCGTGGCGACGTTCTCGTCGATCTACGTGGCCGGTCCGATTCTCATGTTCATGGAGACCCGCTTCCCGCGCAATGCGTCCGAAGCCGCCAGCCGGGCCATGCGGGCCGGAACGGAATCGGCGGCCGCCGCGCCGACGACACGCACGCGTGGCGGGGACAAGGTGGCCGCGCGCTGAGCGCACGGCGCATCATCACATCCGGACGGCATGGCAGCGTTCATCGACAGTCACGTCCATCTGGCCGATCCCGCGTTCGCTGACGATGCGGACGCGGTGATCGACAGGGCCCGCGCAGCAGGTGCGCGGGCCCTCGTCTGTATCGGGGAATCGCCGGCGGCTGCGCAACGCGCACAGGCACTCGCGGCGCGCCATCCGGCGTTCGTGTTTCACACCTGTGGTGTGCATCCCCACGATGCCGCCACATGGGTGGCCGGGCGCGACAGCGCCGCCATTCGCGATGCCGTGGCCCACGGCGCCGTCGCCATCGGTGAATGCGGCCTCGACTACCACTACGACCATGCGCCGCGTGAGCAGCAACGGCGCGTCTTGTCGGAGCAGGTGGCGTTGGCCGCCGAGCTGTCGCGCCCGATCGTGTTGCACACCCGCGAGGCCGAAGACGACACGCTTGCCATGCTGCGCGACGCACAGGCGGCCGGCGTTTGCGGTGTGCTGCACTGCTTCACCGGATCGCATGCGCTGGCAGAGGCCGGACTCGACGCCGGATGGTTCGTGTCGTTCAGTGGCATCGTCACCTTCCGCTCGTGGACCGACGAGGCCCTGTTGCGGCTGGTGCCCGACGACCGGCTGCTCGTGGAATCGGACGCACCGTATCTTGCGCCCATCCCGCATCGCGGGAAGCGCAACGAGTCGGCGTTCGTGAGTCTGACCCTTGCTCGGATCGCCGCCGCACGCGACACTGATCCGGCCCGGCTCGGCGAGGTCACGATGGACAACACGCGCCGGCTGTTCGCCCTCCCGGTTCACGGGCGTTCTGCTGCATCACCTTCCGCTCACCAGCACTGATCCATGTCCGTCCAGACGATTCACACCGATCTTGCTCCCAAGGCCATCGGCCCCTATGCGCAGGCCGTGCGCGCCAACGGATTCCTGTTCACCGCGGGACAGATCGCGCTCGATCCGAATACGATGGAACTGGTGACGGGCGACGTGACCGCCCAGACCGAACAGGTCCTGGCCAACCTCACGGCGGTGCTCGAGGCCGCGGGCACCACCTGGGCGCATGTCGTGAAGACCACCGTGTTTCTGCGCGACATGACGGAGTTCACGGCCATGAATGCGGTGTACGCGCGCGTGCTTGGTGATGCGCGTCCGGCGCGGTCCACGGTGGCCGTGCTGGGCCTGCCGCGCGACGTGCGCGTCGAGATCGAAGCCGTCGCCGCCATTCCGTGAGGCATCGCGCGCGCGCGGTGATCGTTTCCCGCGTCGCGGGGTATGCGCCGCGCATGCCGATTGCCGTCACGCGGGTCCTTGTGGCCGTGCTGCTCATCACAGCCGGGAGTTCACACGCGGCCGCGCAGGATACCACCGTCGCCGCCGTCGCCCCTGCGAAGCGCGGACCGACCCGCCTGTCGCCGCCGCTGTCACCCAAGCGGGCGTTCGTCTACTCCGCGCTGCTGCCGGGCTTCGGCCAGTCACGGCTCGACCGCGGCACGTCGGGCGCCCTCTTCGCCAGCATCGAACTGTCGGCGTTGTCGATGGTGCGCCGCAGCCGCGCGGACCTTGCCGAATCGCGGCGCTACCAGACGGACACGCTGCCATCCGAGTTCGTGGTCAGCGGCACGAACCTCACGCCAACCGGTTCGGTGGTGGGGAAGTACACCGAGGGCCTCTCGAAGACCCGCCGGCTCCACGTCGAAGACTGGGTCGCGGTGCTGGCGTTCAATCACCTGTTCGCCGGAGCCGATGCGTTCGTGGCGGCGCAGTTGTGGGATGTGCCGGTGTCGTTCTCGGCGGTGCCGCGGAGCGACGGGACGTATGTGGTGGCGACGCTGCGCTTTTGAGGGCGGAACTGCTTGAGGGGTGAGGAACAGCAGGGTTGAGCTAATCGAAGGGTTGAGGGGTGAGCGGCCAGCCAGCGAGGGTAGACTGAGCGCCCGCAAGATTCGCGCATCGGCTGTCGCCGACAGCGTCCCCTCGTCACACAGATCTGGCGGCCCGCAGTCTACCCTCGCTGGCTGGCCGCTCATCCCTCAGCCCTTCGGTTGGCTCAACCCTGCGGTTGCTCACCCCTCAGAAGAGCTCCGACCTCCAACACCTCCCCCTCTCCACTCCACCCTCGCCGCTCAATCCGATCATCCTGGATGAGCAGATACTGCTGATCCAGATACCATGCGCCCGCGTTCGCGTACCACCCGCCGCCCGCCCGCTGCAGCAGGGGTACATGCGAGTGGCCATGGATGACGAGATCAGGACCGTCCGGCGCGCTCAGCGCGGCCGTCGCAATGGCCAGCAGCCCGCGCCCTTCGTCGCCGGCGCGGCGATGACGGCTTGTGTCCGAGGACGCCAGCGCGATACGCGTCGCCACGTCCGGGTGAATCCAGCGAAATGCGCGGATCGCCCACGGATGCCGCAGCACGGTGCGAAGCCGGCGATACGGCGCGTCCTCGCGCTCACGCAGCCCGTCGCCATGCACCAGCAGGGTCGACCACGCCCCGATATGGCCCCGCCAGGGCTCCAGCGTGTACGTGGCGCCCGTCACCTGCATCAGGTCATCGCCGCTCCAGCAATCGTGGTTGCCGCCGATCCAGAGGACCTCCACGCCCGCCTCGCGCACATCGGCGATGGCGGCCAGCACCCGGAATCCCACGCGGGGGATCGCATGGCGCCATGCGAACCAGAAGTCGAACAGGTCGCCCATGATGACGAGTGTTCGCGCCTTCCCCGGCACGGTGCGCAGGAAGGCGAGCAGCGCGCGTTCGGATTCGGGTGAGGCGACCCCGAGGTGGACGTCGCCGATCACGATGCACGGTGTTGGAAGCACGTGGGCAGTCTAACGTCCCCGACTGCGGGCGACAAACTTGCCGCGCCGCCTTGAGGCGACCCCCGTAGGTCCGTCATCTTCCACCATGCCTCTCGAAACCGTTTCGGAACTCCGTGTCCGCTACGCCGAAACCGACCAGATGGGAGTGGTGTATCATGCCAACTACCTGGTCTGGTGTGAAATCGGCCGCACCGACTTCATCCGCGAACTGGGCACGCCCTATGCGCAGCTCGAGCGTGAGGGCGTGCTGCTGGCGGTGTCCGACGTCACGCTGCGATATCATGCCTCGGCCCGGTACGATGATCCGATACGGGTGTACACGCGATTGACCGACGTGCGTTCGCGCGCCATGACCTTTGCGTACCGGATCGTACGCGCCGACACCGATGCCGTGCTCGTGGCCGGAACCACGTCCCTTGTTTCCATTGCGCCGGGCGGACGGCCGACAGCCTTGCCTTCGTCGGTGCGGACCATGCTTGCGGCGGCCGTATCGCCTTCTTGAATCGGAGTGACACGATGACCCGAACGAGTGCGCCGGTGGCCGCGGTGTGCGGCGCGATCCTGTTGGGCATCGTGTCCGGCGCGTGCGCGTCGGGCAGTGCAACGCCGTCGGTCGCAGCGGCCAGTGATGCCGGCGTCACGCTCGATGCGCGACTGCTGCAGTCGCTCGATATGCGACGTGGCGACACCAATGTCGTCGATGCCATGCTGCGTGACGCGAGTGCGGCACGCCGGGCCCGTGGCGCGCTCGCCGTTGGCCAACTGGGCATGCGCACGCGCTACGCCACCTTGCGCGCCCTGCTGGTGGACACCGACACTGCCGTCGCCGCCAACGCCGCGTATGCGCTGGGCATGGCCCACGACACCGGCAGTGTGTCCGCACTCGCGCGGGCCGTGGCGGGTGCACCCGATGTCGTCGCGCGCGAAGCGGCGTGGGCGCTCGGCGAGATCGGGGAGCCGGCACGACTCACGATCACCGTGGCACTCGGCGACGGCGTTGCCCGTCCGTTGACGGCGAGCACTGCGGCGCAGCGTTCACCCACCGTGCGTGCCGCGCTCCTCACCGCAACCGTGAAGTTGCGCCCGATTCCCGTGTCAACCGTGCTGCCGTGGCTGGCAGATACGGCCAGCGAGTCGGTGCGCGCAGCCGCGTACGTCATTGGCCGTCCGCGCCTGCCGTCCGGAGCGCGCGCACTGCTGGCTGTACGCAGTCATCGGGATGAAGAGACCCGCCAGCATGTGGCGCGCGGGCTCGCCAGGCAGGCCACCGGTGATTCATTGGCCGGGCCTGCCCGCGAAGCCCTCGTTGCGCTGCTTGGTGACGCCAGCGCCCGCGTGCGGGCCAATGCGGCGCGCAGCATCGCGTCGTTCGGCCCATCGGCACTGCGTGATGTCGAGCGGGCGCTCACCGATGGCGATGCCAACGTGCGCGTTGCCGCCGCCGAGGGGGTGCAAGCCGTCTTTGCGCGGGACACCGGTGCGTGGGGCCGGGCGTGGCGTCGCGATACCACGTTCCGCGTGCGACAGCAACTGTTGTCGGCCGCGCGCGCGGCGGGCGTCACCACGCTGTCAGCCGCGGAGTCGGAATGGTCGCGTGATCCCGACTGGCGCCGCCGCGCGGCCGCACTCGACAGTCGTGGGGCCGATTCGACGGCCGATCGGATGGCCGTTGCCCGCGAGTTCCTGCGCGACACGGACGCCCGCATTCGCGCCATGGCGCTGCGCGTGATTCCGCAGGCAGCCAACGATTCGATCGTTCGCGCGATGGTCACGCCGCACCTCGCCGATCCCGACCTGCAAGTGCGCGCGGCCTCGATGTCGGCGCTGGTACGACGGGCGCGCGCCAATGACATCGACGTGGCGCTGGCCGGCTGGGAGAGTGCACGCACGGATGCCGACGGGGATGCGCGCACGGCCGCCCTGCGATTGATCGCTGCGGCATGGGCGCGTGATTCGCTGCGTGCAACGAGTGCGCAGCGCGAGTCGCTCGCCAAGTTCACCGGCGACGGTGCGGCGAGTGATCGGCGTCTCGTGAGCGCCGTGACGCCCATGGCCGGCTGGGCGCGCGCCGAACCACCCGTGGTCAATCGCCCGACGGGCGACTATGAACGTTTGGCGCGCCAGTGGCTCGTGCCCGGTGCGCGCATGCCGCGCGCCGTCATTCGCACCGAGCGCGGGGATATCACGCTTGAACTGCTCGCGGCCGATGCGCCACTGGTGGTGGAGGCGTTCATGCGCCTGGCGTCCACCGGCTACTACCGGAACACGTATTTCCACCGCGTGGTGCCGAACTTCGTGGTGCAGGATGGCGATGCACGCGGCGACGGCAGTGGTGGACCGGGATTCACGTTGCGTGAAAGCTGGACGCGACGCCGGCATGACCGGGGATCCCTGGGACTCGCCACGTCGGGTCCGGACACCGGCGGAAGCCAGTACTACCTCTGCCACTCGCCACAACCACACCTCGATGGCGCGTACACCGTGTTCGGGCGTGTGACCGGCGGCTTCGAGGTGATGGATCGCATCGTGCAGGGCGATCGCATGATCCGGATCGACATCGAATGAGCGATGCCCGCACGGCGCATGAACGCGCGTCCGTGGCGCACGGGTCTGCGCGCGTCGGCTTCGGCTGGTGCTGTGCGATGGGCGTCGCGTTCGTCATGGGCTGTACGCCGGCCGCACGGCCGCTGCGCGGCGAAGCCACACCGACCCTGTTACCGCCAGCCTTGCTCTCCAGCGCACCGCAGCAGTTGCGCTTCACCTGGAGCTACAAGGACGAAACATTCGAGGCCAACGGCGACGGTGTCGTGCGCACGACGGCGCCAGATCGCGGGCGCCTCGACTTCTTCCTCAAGAACGGCATGGCCGGTGGATATGCCATTCTCATCGGCGACTCGCTCACGGTGCCCGGCATCGACCTGGTGCGCCGCTTCCTGCCGCCCGTGCCGCTCCTGTGGGCAACGCTGGGGCGCCTCGCCGTACCGGGGACGCGCGACACGATCGCGCGCATCGATGGCGACACGCTGCGCGCCGACTTCGGCGTGCTGCGCGGTGGGGATGCCTCGACGTCCGATGGCCGCGCGTGGCGCGTGACCTATGCCGGCACCGCGCTGGCGCGGGTGGAGCGCGTCGAGGATGGCAAGATCGTGGAATGGGTCACCCGGCAACGCGGATCGACGGGCCACTGGGAACTGCGATATGTTCATGAGAAGGCGAAGCGCGGGTTGCGCATCGCCGTCACCGATACGCTACTCGTCGAGGGATTCGATGACGCCATCTGGCGCCGTCCGTAGTCTGCAGGTGCTGCTGGCCGCGGCAACGCTGGTGCTGTCCGGATGCCTGTACGGCTTCTCGGGCGGCGGCGGCTTGCCGGGCAACCTGCGCACGGTGGCCGTGCAACCGTTCGACAACCAGAGCCCGTCGTCGGAAGTGCAGCAGGAGCTGCTCGAGGAAGTGCGGAAGGGCATGCGCGATCGCCTGAGTCTGCGCGAAGCCACCGAGCAGAAGGCGGACATCGTGGTGAAGGGCATCATCACGCGCTACGAGGTGGACCTGCCGGCCGGTTCGAGCGCCGATCCGCGACAGACCACGTCCACCCGTCGCCGCGTGCAACTGGTCATCGATATCGAGATCCTCGACCAGACCACCGGGCGCTCCCTCTACACCAGGAAGCAGATGTCCACCGAAGGCCAGTATCCCGAGGGCGGCGAGCCGGCGGGACGCAAGGCAGCGGTCGAAGCCATGGTCACGCAGCTCATCGAAGGAATGCAGTCGCAGTGGTGATGCCTCCGCGTGCGCCCGAGTCGAAGGTGATGGACTGGGTGGCGGCGCGCGCATGGCGTGATGGCGTCGACGGGCCGGTGGTGTTCACCAACGGCGTGTTCGACCTGCTGCATCCGGGGCACATCGACGTCCTCACCGGCGCGCGACGCGAAGGCGAGGCACTCATCGTGGGGCTCAACAGCGACGCCTCGGTGCGACGCCTCAAGGGACCGACCCGGCCCGTGCGTTCGACGGCCGAACGGGCGTTCGTGCTGGCCGGACTCGAAGCCGTCGATGCCGTCGTGGTCTTCGACGAGGACACGCCGCAGGAGCTCGTGCGCGCACTCGCGCCCGATGTCATCGTCAAGGGCGGCGACTATGCGCCGGATACCATCGTCGGCGCGGACGATGTCACGGCACGCGGTGGTCGCGTGGTCGTGATCCCGCTCACCGCCGGACAATCAACGACCTCCATCATCGAGAAACTCCGTGGCTGATTCGCCGAGTGCGGTGGCGCGCGTTGCGCGTCCGCGTGAAGGACGTACGCCCAATGCCATGCGCGCCGTGACGCTCGAGCGGAGCGTCGTGCGCAATGCCGAAGGCTCGTGCCTGGTGCGCTTCGGCGAAACGCGCGTGCTGTGCGCGGCGTCGGTGGAGGACGGCGTGCCCGGGTGGCGCCGCGGGCGCGGCGATGGCTGGCTGACGGCCGAATACGCCATGCTGCCGCGCGCCACACGCACGCGCACGAATCGCGAGCGTCAGCAGGTAGGCGGACGCACGCAGGAAATCCAGCGGCTCATCGGACGCAGCGTGCGCGCGATGCTCGACGACTTTCATTTCGGCGAGTTCACGGTGAAGATTGACTGCGACGTGCTGGAGGCCGATGGCGGCACGCGCACGGCGGCCATCACCGGTGCCTGCGTGGCGGTGAGCGACGCGTTCGCGTGGATGGTGCACACCGGTCGCATCACGGCCACCCCCATCCGCCGACGCGTGGCGGCGGTGAGCGTTGGTGTCATCGACGGCGAGCCGCGTCTCGACCTCGACTACGAGGAGGACGTGCGGGCGGACGTCGACATGAATGTGGTGATGAGCAGTGAAGGGCGATTCGTGGAAGTGCAGGGCACCGGCGAGAACGGCACGTTCGATCGGCGCGAGCTGGACGTGCTGCTTGACCTGTCGGTGCGCGGCATCGAATCACTCGACGCGGCGCAGCGACGCGCACTCGGCGACATCCCCCGCTGACCGTCGCGCCGATGCCGGCGTCGTCACAGCCCGTGCTGATTGCCACCCGCAGCAGTGGCAAGTTGCGCGAGTTGCTGCCATGGTTCACCGCCGTCGGTGTGGGTGCGGAGACGCTCGCCGATGCCGGCCTCGCGGAAACCGCGGACGAGGACGCGCTCGAGGCCTTCGACACGTTCGAGGAGAATGCGCTGGCCAAGGCGCGCTGGTTTCACGCGCGCAGCGGCGGTCGCGTGGTCATTGCCGAAGACTCGGGCGTTGAGGTCGACGCGCTCGATGGTGCGCCCGGCGTGTACAGCAAGCGGTGGTCGGGGCGCCCCGATCTCGATGGTGTCGCGCTCGATGACGCCCACAACGCGCACTTGCAGCTGATGTTGCAGCGTGCGCGGCTGGCGGGCCGCACGAGCCGGCGCGCACGCTACGTGTGCGCGGCCGCGTGTGTGTGGAGCGGCGGCGCGCATGTCGTGCGCGGCGTGTGCGAAGGCGCGATCCTCGACGCGCCGCGTGGTGCGCATGGCTTCGGCTACGATCCATACTTTCTCTCCGATGACTTGCACGCGACCTTCGCGGAAGTCACGCGTGAGGTGAAGGCGTCGGTGAGTCATCGTGCACGTGCGTTCGCGGCGCTGTTGTCGACGCTGCCCGTGTCGCTGCACGCCCTGCTCGCGCGGTGAAGCGCGGCTGCTTGGAATGGCGGGCAACGAACAAGTACTGAGTGGTGAGTTGTGCGTATTCAGTACTCAGTACTCACTACTCAGTACTGGTATTGACCCGCGGTGTTCAGTGGGATACAATACGTGGCTGCGGGTCTGAGTCGCTTTGCGCGGCTCGCGGGGCGTAGCGTAGCCCGGTATCGCGCCTGCTTTGGGAGCAGGAGGTCGCCGG
>CAZPON010000040.1:0-15491 GCA_964588045.1 uncultured Gemmatimonas sp. | reverse complement strand
ACGCGGACAAGCGCGGATGGCTCCGTGCACGGAGCCATCCGCGCTTGTCCGCGTCCTCCGCGTCAGGCAGTTTACGTGATGCGCGTCGAGATCATCGAATTGCTCCGTTGTCCCACGGTCCATGAGTCGTCACCACTCGTCACCGTTGCCAGCGTGCGCGACGGCGACCGGCTTGTCGAAGGCGCACTCGGTTGCGCTGTCTGCGGCGCCGAGTATGCGCTTACGGGCGGTGTGGTATTCCTCGGCGATGAACGCATCGATGCCGCGGCACACCGGGCAGTCGATGCGACGCGCACCGCGGCGCTGCTCGGGTTGTCGGAGCCTGGCGGTCGCGTGGGGCTCTGTGGGGCGTTCGGCACCGTCGCCGATGCAATCGAGGCGTCCACCGGAGCGACGTGCGTCACGGTGAATGCGTGGCCGGACCTGCGCAGCCGGAGTCCCGCCGACCACCTCGTGATCGACATCGCTGCATCGCTGCCGCTGGCCAGTGCATCGCTGAATGGTCTTGCTGTCGACGCCGCGCATGTGACGTTGCTTCCCGATGCGGCGCGTGTCGTGCGACGCGCCGGACGTGTGCTGGCACCGGCACACGCGCCACTCCCTGCAGGCGTGCAGGAACTGGCGCGTGATGACGTCGAATGGGTCGCCGTCGTGACCGACCCGGTGAGCGCGCCGGTGGGCCTGCGCCGGTCGCGTGACGCAGCGCCGTAGCAGTATGCCGCCGTCCGCTTCGACTCCGTCCATCGCGTTTCGCGCCGGCCTTGCGATCCTGCATGGTGTTTCCCTCGACGACGCGCCACCATGGATGCAGGAAGACCCGCGACTCGATGCCCTCGTGGCAGCGGGTGCGCGGTACCCCGAACTGCGTGATTGGGCCGAAGCCCGGGGGATTCCGGAAGCGTCGGCAGCGTCGAACCTGTTCGACGCACCACTGCTGGATGTGCGCACGCCGCGTGAGGCGCAGCAGGAGGCGATCTCGCGCTGGATGGCAGCCGGCTGTCGTGGAACCGTGGTGCTGCCCACCGGTGCGGGCAAGACGCTCGTGGCGCTGCTCGCCATCCATCGCACCGGATTGAACGCCTGCATCATCGTGCCCACCCGTGCCCTCGTGTCGCAGTGGTTCACGCAACTGGCCGATGCGTTCGGCGTGGAGCATGTCGGCGCGTACTACGGCGATGAGAAGGAAGTCCGCGCCCTCACCGTCACCACGTACAATTCGGCGTTCCCGCTGCTCGAGCGCCACGGTGCACGCTTCGCGCTGCTGGTGTGTGACGAAGTGCATCACTTGGCCGACAGTGCGACGGGCGAAGCGCGCTCGCGACTGGACGCGCTGATCATTGCGCCGGCGCCGTGTCGACTCGGGCTCACCGCGACCTACCCCGACGGGCAGGACCAGTGGCTCGTGCGCGCGCTCGGCCCCGTGGTGTACCGGCGATCGATCGGCGAGATGACCGACGCCGAACTCGCCCGGTTCGCCATCGAACGCCGCTACGTCGATCTCACGCCATCGGAACGCGCACGGTACGACGCCGAGTCGGCGCGATTCGAGGAGTACGCCGAACGCTCGCAGTGGCGGACGATGGCCGAAGCGCCCGACGAAGCATGGAAGCGTTTCGCCGCCGGTGCGCGTCGATCGCCGCCGGCGCGTCGCGCCATGCGCGCGTTTCGCGAACGGGAGCGCGTGGTGCGCATGGCCGAGTCGAAGTTCGAGGAGAGTGCGCGCGTGCTGCGAATGTTTCCCGGCGAACAGGCGGTGCTGTTCTGCGGCGGAACGGATGTGGCGATGGAACTCTCCCGGCGCCTGGCGATCCCGCTTATCGGCGCATCGACGCCGGCATCCGAACGCCATGCGATCCTCGAGGCGATGCGCGAGGGCACGTTGCGCGCGGTCGCGTCGGTGAAAGTGCTCGACGAAGGGTGGGATGTGCCCAACGCGAAGCTCGGCATCGTGCTGGGTGACTCCACGCGCGGCGGGGCGCGTCAGCATACGCAGCGACTGGGTCGCCTGCTGCGGCGACAGGGCGACCAGGTGGCATCGTTGTTCGAGCTGGTCGCGGCGGGCACGTGGGAGTTCTTCGCCTCGCAGAAACGCGGCGCCGCCGTGCGCAAGGTGGCGGAAGCGCAACTCGGCTTCGGCTTGTGACGCCGCCGTGCTGACGCGCGCGCAAGTGGACCCGTTCGTGCGCGTCAGCGGGGACGTGTTGCGCGTGCAGTACCTTGCCGATCCACAGGGACGTATCACGCCGTTTCTCGATCGCCTGCTGCGCCTGCTCAAGCGGCTCGAGGGACGCTCGCTCGAAACGGTGACCGAAGCCCTGCGACGGCAGGAGCGGCGGGTGCGCGACGCATCGCGCCTGGCCGGCATCTCGCGCACGCTCATCGAGTGGTGCGACTTCGACGCGCCACCGGGCGCCGAGCGTCTCGAACACGCGCGCCGGCAGGTGTTCGTCGCGCGTGGTGCGATGTGGCCGCCGGTTCCCGGCGATACGCTCGCGCCGTTCACCGACGCCGCCGTGGCGTTGGGGCTGTCAGCCGACGTGCTGCAGCGCTCGTTGTATGACGACCGGCCCGGTGCCCGCCGGTTGCGTCGCGTGCCCGATGCCGATGGCCGCGCCCTGCTGGCGCGATACAACCTCGAGCTGGCGCGCGCCGTCTTGCGTGATGCCACCCGCGTCGTGTTGCACACGCGTGGCGGATGGCGCGATGTGTTTCGTGCCGTCAAGGCCGCAGGGCTGATGCACGAGCTGGTGCGCGAGGGGAAGCGGTATCGCCTGGTGCTCACTGGCCCGGCGGCGGCGTTCCTCGTGCGGCCCGCGCGGTATGGCGTGCGCTTCGCCCGTGTGCTGCCGGTGCTGGCGCGCGCACCGGGCTGGCGCGTCGAGGCCGACCTGCTGCGCGACGGGAGACCGTGCACGTTGCACGTGAGCGGCCGCTCGCGCGCCGTGGCACACGTGGCTCCCGTTGGCGGGGAGCCCCGCCGCGAACGCTACGACTCGGCGTGGGAGCGACGATTCGTGCGCGACTTTCGCGCGTCGTCGTGGGCGAAGACGCAGGAGTGGCGACTGTCGCGCGAGCGTTCACCGCTCTCGTCTGGTGGCGCGATTTTCCTGCCGGACTTCACGCTGCGGCACAGCGACGGCCGTGAGGCCGCGGTGGAACTGGTGGGGTTCTGGACGCCCGAGTACCTGACGGCGAAGATCGCGAAAGTCCGGGCGGCCGGCGACGTCCCGTTGGTGCTGGTCGTCGCGAAATCGCTCGCGGTCGGCGACGCCGTGACGGCGCTCAACGCGGTCGGCGGCGATCGTATCGTGTGGTGCGGACGGCACCCGCGCGTCGGTGACGTGATGCGGGTGGTGGAACGCGTGGCGCGGCGCGTGTAGTCATGGTGCGGCCCACGAGCGGACGGTGGCTGGGATTGCCGCAAGCCCGCCGTTCCTGCCAACCTGAAATAGCGATCAGCCGAACACTATATTAGCGATCAGCCGAGCCTTGTATTAGCGATCAGCCGAACACTATATTAGCGATCAGCCGAAGATGGTTCGCGAACGCGGACCTCACGCTGGCGATCCGTCTCGCACCAGGGCGATGTCTCCGTCCACAGTTTCCTATCCGCGGTATCTCGTCCCGCGACTGCGCGAAGCGCTGGCCGATACACCGGTCGTGCTCATTCACGGCCCACGCCAGAGTGGAAAGACCACGCTGGCGCGACTGGTCGGGGCGCGCCGGAAGTACCAGTACATCTCATTCGATGAGAGCGCGGCGCGGCACTCCGCGACCGGGGATCCGGTCGGCTTTGTCGCCGGGCTGCCCGAGCGCACGATTCTCGATGAGATTCAGCGCGTTCCGGAACTGTTTCTGGCGATCAAGGACGCGGTGGATCGCCGGCGAGTGCCGGGTCGTTTCATGCTTACCGGCTCGGCGAACGTGCTGTTGGTGCCACGCATCGCCGACTCATTGGCCGGGCGCATGGGCATCCTGCGCTTGCACCCGTTGTCGCAATGCGAGTTGGTTGGCCGGTCGCCGCGATTTCTCGACGCGCTTTTCGGGGGTGGGTTCAAGACGCGTGTCACCGAACGACTCGGCGTGTCGCTGGCTGAGCGCATCGTGGCCGGCGGGTACCCGGCAGCGCTTGCGCGCCGAAGTCCCGCGCGCCGAGCCGCGTGGTACCGCGACTATGTCGAGACACAGATCCAGCGCGATGTGCACGACCTTACGCGCATTCGATCGCTCGATGCGCTCCCCAGGCTGCTGCGCCTGGCGGCGACGCACACCGCACGTCTCATCAACATTGCGGACCTGGCGGGTCCGTTCCAACTGACGCGACAGACCATCCACGACTATGTGACCTTGCTCGAACGCGTCTTCCTGGTCGAGCGGCTGCCTGCATGGCACACCAACGAGGCGAGTCGACTGGTGAAGACTCCGAAGTTGCACGTTGGCGACACGGGTCTGGCCTGCGCGTTGCTCGGGATCGATGCCGCGCGACTGCACGGCAATCGCGAGGTGCTGGGACCACTCCTGGAGACGTTCGTGCTGCAGGAGCTGAGGCGGCAGGCGAGTTGGCGGGAGGCGCCGATCTCCTTCTTTCACTTCCGTGATCGTGATGGCGTCGAAGTCGATCTGGTGCTGGAGCAGGGTGCGGGAGCGGTTGCCGGCATCGAAGTGAAAGCGGGCGCCACCGTGACCGCATCGGACTTTCGTGGCCTCCGGAAGCTCCAGCAGGCCGCCGGCGCGCGATTCACGCACGGCGTCGTGTTGTACGACGGCGAGGCGAGCGCGCGATTCGGTGAAGGGCTGTGGGCGGTGCCCATCCGCGCGCTCTGGGACTTGCCAAGGAAAATATGACCATGGTAAATTGACCATGCCACTCCTCGGAGAACGCCGTGTCCGGATCAAAGAAGAAACGCCCTGCCGCAGCGCCCAAGGCCGTCGCGTTGCCGACCGTATCGGCCAGCGTGTTCAAGGCCACCTGTCTCGAACTCATGGACGACCTGGCAACGCGTCATGCCGAGGTCATTGTGACGAAGCACGGGCGACCGATCGTGAAGGTTGGGCCGGTCGATGACACTGCCGTGTCACCGATCGGGTTCCTCAAAGGCATGTTGCCCACGCATGGGGACATCGTGTCGCCAGACTTCGCGGCATGGGAAATGTCCGGCAGCGATCCGCTCGGCGGTGTCACGTGGTAGCCAGGTCGCCGACTGGGCGCGCACGCGCGGCGAGCCCGCGGCGGCGACGTGTTGCCGAAGCGTCCGCTTCGTATCTCGCCGCACCGTCATTGTGGCGCGCGTCGAAGTCACCGTCGCGTGCGGACGCCTTGCTGCTTGATACGCATGCATGGATCTGGACGCTCCACGGCGCACGCGCCAGGATGTCCGAAGGCGCGTGGACGCACATCGAAGCGGCCGCGCGCGAGCGGCGGCTCTTCGTGAGCGACATCTCGTTCTGGGAGGTCTCGCTCAAGGCTGCCAGGGGACAGCTTGCCTTGCCAACGCACCCGACGCTCTGGCTTGGACAGGCGGCCAGCGCGCCGGGAATTCAGGGACTGGCGCTCACCCGGGACGTCCTTATCCAGAGCACGTTGCTCGCCGGCGATCCGCATGCGGATCCGGCCGATCGCATGCTTATAGCGCAAGCACAACTCTCCAACCTGTCGCTCCTCACCTGCGATGCGCGCATCATCGCGTACGCGGCTCGACAGCCGGGCGTGCCGGTGTGCGATGCGCGTCGGTAGCCCGGGCTACCAGCGAGTGTTCGCGTACGCGGCGGCAATGCGTCGATCGCGTGAGACCAGGAGCGCACCGAGGAGGCGCGCATGGGCCACGATCAAACGGTCGAACGGGTCGCGAGTCCAGGATTCCGCGAGGGCGGCCGAGATCACGCTGTCGAACGTGCCCGTGGCCACCCGCACGTCGAACGCGTGCTGCAGCGTGCGCATGGCATCAGCGGCCGGTGCGTTGACGCGCCCAACCTCGTGGAGGAACTGCAACTCCAGCACGACCGCTGGTGAGACCAGCAACTCGGCCCGGGCAATCAGCGCGCGCGCTTCTTCACCGATTTTCTCCGCTTGTCCCCCGACGATCCAGACGACGGCATGGGTATCAAGGCAGACGGGGTGAGTTCGGACCATTCCTGGGACCAGTCGAGTTCAACGAGGTCGTCCGGATCTCCAATGATGTAATCCGGGCGGGGCACCAGCCGGTCGAGTCGCGACCCGGCATCGACCGCCTGCAGTCGCAACGTGCGGCCGTTGCGCTCGATCTCCACCGGCTCGCCGGTGGCCAGCACCCGGTCGAGGATGGCGTAGATGTTCTCGCGCAGCGACGTGGCGGTGAGTTTCATGACGGGCAAGCTAACCGTACGTACGTCTGAATGCAAGCGAACGTACGTCCACTGTGGATCCACAGGACGACGCTCCGCGGCTTCCCCTACTCCCCACCCCCCACATACAACCCGTCGATCAGCGCCTTGTACGTCTTGTCGACCACCCGCCGCTTCACCTTCAGCGTTGGCGTCAACTCCCCCCGCTCGATGCTGAAGTCGTGCTCCAGCAAGGCCAGCTTCTTCGGCATCTCGTAGTGCGCCAGCCCGGCCAGCGTCTCCTGCATCTCCTTCTCCATCTTCGCGTGGATCGTGGGCATGGCCAGCAAGTCGGCCCGTGACGTCCACACGATGCCCTGGTGCCCCGCCCACTTCTCCAGCACGTCCCACTCGGGCACGACCAGCATGCTCGGGAACTTGCGCTTGTCGCCGATCATCACCGCCTGCGACACGTACTTGTTCGTCTTGAGCTGGTTCTCGATCGGCTGCGGCGCGATGTTCTTGCCGCCCGCGGTGACGATGATGTCCTTCTTGCGGTCGGTGATCTTGAGGTAACCATCGGCCAGCTCGCCGATATCGCCGGTGTGGAACCAGTGTCCGTCGTCGATGGCTTCCCGCGTTGCTTCGGGATTGTTGTAGTACCCCTTCATGACGTGCGGGCCACGCGTCAGGATCTCGCCGTCCTTGGCGATGCTCACTTCCACGCCATCGATCACCTGGCCCACGGTGCCCAGGCGGTAGTGCTCGAGCGTGTTGCAGGCGATCACGGGGCTCGTTTCGGTGAGCCCGTATCCTTCGAGGATCACCAGGCCCGCGCTGTAGAAGAACTTCGCGATGTCGGGTGACAACGGCGCACCGCCGGACACGAAGAAGCGCAGGTTGCCGCCGGTGCGCTCGCGCAACTTCGAGAACACGAGCTTGTCGGCGATCGAGTATTGCAGCGCCAGCAGTCCGCGCGGCGTGCGGCCGGACAGCTTCGCGTCGCTCCAGCGCTCGCCCACGCGCTTGGCCCAGAAGAAGATGTTCTTCTTCAGCGTGCCGCCAGCCATCGCGTTCTCCAGCACGCGCGCGTAGATCTTCTCGTACAGGCGCGGCACCGACATCATCAGCGACGGCTTGACCTCGCTCATGTTCACCGGCACCGAGTCCACCGACTCGGCGTACGCGATGGCCACGCCGTTCGCGAACAGGTAGTAGTCGCCCGTGCGCTCGAAGATGTGGCTGAGCGGCAGGAAGCTGAGCGCCCGGTCGCGCACATCCACGATGATGGTGCTGCGCGTCGCCATCACGTTGCTGTGCAGGTTGTCCTGCGTCAGCATGACACCCTTGGGACTGCCGGTCGTGCCCGACGTGTAGATCAGCGTCAACAACTGGTCGGGTGTCACGGCCAGTGCGTCGCGCTTGAACTGCGCGGCGCGTTCCGGGCTGTCGTCCTGTGCGCCGAGGGCCTCGAGCTCGGTGATGGTCATGTCGCAGCCATCGTCCTGCGTGGCGGCGAAGCCGACGATGTGCGTGAGCGACGGCACCTGCCCACGAATGGACGCCACCTTGCGCGCCTGGTCGGCGGTGGACACGAAGATCACCTTCGCGCCGGAATCATTGAGCAGGTACGGAATCTGATCGGCCGGCAGCGTCGGATAAATCGGCACGTCCGTGATGGACGAGCAGAGGCACGCGAAATCGGCAATCAGCCACTCGGGGCGGTTCTCCGACAGGATGCCCACCCGATCCTGCGCCACCACGCCGAGCCGCGCCAATCCAAGGGCGCAATGACGGACCCGCTCGAGAATCGTCGCATGGCTCATGGGCGTCCACACGCCCTTCACCTTGTACGACAAGGCGTCACTGCGCGCGTACTTCTCCACGGCTTCGAAGAAGAGCGTGTTGATCGTGCCGGGCGCAGGTCGTGGCCCGCCTTTCGCGTAGCGCGTCGGCGAAGGCAGGCCGGCAAGCGTATCGGCGAGCGCGGGGTTTGGCGTTGCGACGGTTGTCATCGCAGTCTCCTACGAGGGCGGGTCCGCGGGGAGGATGTCCCCGCCGCTGTCAGGGAAATTGGCGGCTGCGGCCGTACAGCGCGAGGGCTGTGGTATCCCGCTGGACCGGCAGGGCGATGCGAACCGGAGAGCCGGCCACCTGTTCGCCCTTGTACTTCACGATCGCCCGCACCACCACGGTATCGATCACGCCGGGGGCGGGATACTGTGCGGCACGAATGCGCACCCGTCGGCCGGCCACGCCGCCCTGATCGGTGGTATCGAGGACAGACGCGCGACCCGTCTCGTCCACCAGGAACACCGACTTGGTCGTGTCGTTCGTGGCGTTGGCGGGTGAAACGAGCTCGAACTGCACGGGCCAGCCGTTCACTGTCGATGTCGTGGTCGCGGTCAGGCGATGACGCACGACCGCCGTGAGCGCCGGCGAACGGTTCGCATTGGCCCCGGTGCGCCCGGTGTCGGGCAGCGTGGTGGTGAACAGCGCCAGTGTCGGCTGACCGATGCGATCGGTGGAGTCGGGACTTGGTGTGATCACGATGGACCGGAGCACCTGCAGGGAGGTGCTCACGCGGGCCGCGACGCGTGATTGCGCCGTTGCGGGGTTGGAGGCCTTGAGTGCGACCACGATCCCGGTGGCCGAATCGACGTCGAGCGCCGAGTCCCGCGGGAAGTCGGCGTAGAGGTAATACACCGGGGCCCCGGGGATGACGTCGCCATCCAGGTTGCGCACGATGCCCTCGATGGGCGTCACCACGCCATCGATGTTGCGCAGGGTGTCACCGATCACGATCGCCGGTGAGGGCAGGGGCGCCATCTCGATGGCAGCGGGCACGTCGGGGGCGGAGCCGATCTGGACGCAGGACGACAGCGCGGTGAGGGCGGCCAGTCCCACGGCGCCCCGCACGCGACCAGCGAAACGGTGGCGCAGTGACAGTGCGTGCTTCACGCCAATCGCTCCGCCAGCAACGTCGCGAGATTCACATACGCCTGGCTCGCGGCATCGGCCGGATTGCGCAACACCACCGGCTGCCCCGCCGCAAACGCGTCGGCCGTTGCCGGCGTGCGCGGAATGGGTCCCTCGAACACGAGGTTGCGCGGCAGGTGCTCGCGCACGTAGTGGGTGACGCGTTCGGTGGCCGGATTGCCGGCTTCGTACATGGTCAGCAGGATTCCCTCGAGGGTCAACTCGTCGTTCTCGGCGATCATGTCCTGGATCGCGCGCAGGATTTGCGGCGTGGTCTGCAGCGCGAGCGGCTCACACTGCAGCGGAACGACCACGTGCTGGCTGGCGGCAAGCACGCGACGCGTGATGGCGCCGAGCCCCGGTGGGGTATCTACCACCACGACGTGGCATCGTTCCCGGGCGGTGGCCAGCAGTTCGGCCAGCACCATCGATTCCCCCACGCGACGCTGGAAGGCCGAATGGTCGGCCTGCTCGCTCACGCTTCCGGCGAGGATGACCCGCAGCCAGGGCAGGGCTGTCGGGAGAATCACCTCACGCAGCGAGCGTTCGCCGCGCAGATAGTCGTCGAAGCCCACCGTGGGGTGACCGCGGCGCAGTCCGACGCCATAGCGCACCGCCCCCTGCGGATCGGCGTCGATGAGGAGCGTCTTGAGCCCGCGCCGCGCAAACGCCGCCGCCAGATTCACCGCCGTTGTCGTCTTCCCGACGCCGCCTTTCTGACTGACGATGGACAGGACCCGTCCCACGTCAGTCCGCTCCGCCTTCAGCCGGAGCGTCGGACGACGCAACGTCGGACTCCAGGCCCTTGAGCCGATCGAGCGTGCGCTGCGCATGCGTGCGGAACTTGGCCGTCGCGGCATCGCCCTCCTTGCTGTTCTCGAGGTACGCCTCGAGATGCAGGCCGGCATGCGCCGTATCACCGCGCTTGAGCAGCAGGAATGCGAGGCCGTAGTGCGCCCCGGCGAGATCGGGTGCGAGTTGCAGCGCGCGCCGATAGGTGCGAATGGCCTCCTCGGGCTGGCTCGTCCTGGAGAACGCGATGGCGATGTTCTGCAGCACGCGCAGGTCGTCAGGTTGCTCGCGCAAGGCGAGCCGGTATGACGTCAGCGCGTTCGCAAAATCGCCGCGCGACTCGAGTTCGAGTGCCTCGGCCAGGAAATCCGTGGGGCGCGGTTCGCGCCCGGACGTGCCGCCCACGAGGCGGCGCCACCAAGTCATGCGCTCGCGGTGGATCGGAGGTGGTAGAGAGAGGGGCCGCGTGGTGCTGCGCCAATCGGGCAAAGCTATCGGGCGAGCGGGTCGCCAACAAGTCGCGCGCGGCGGTTCCTCATACTCCGCCGGGGAGTGCCGCTGGCCACGCGCCCAGAGCTACAATACACACTGGGCTTTGCGCACCATTCACTGCCGGGAGGGCTGATGCCAGCACGTTCGAACTATGCACCGGATCCGTCAAAGGGGGTGCTGCTCGTCGATTGGCCGCTCTTTGGGGAACTCTCCCGCGCCCTCGCGCTCAAGGTGGCGCGCGAATACCAGCCGGAGATGGTCGTCGGTATCACGACTGCCGGCGTCGTTCCGGGTGCCGCCGTTGCGGCCATCCTCGACCTGCCGTTCCACTCGATCCTCGTCTCGCGTCGGTACGCGACCGACACGATCCGCGAAACGCCGGCGGTCTTTGGTGCCGCGCCCACCGATGCGCGGGGCAAGCGCGTCCTGGTCGTCGACGAAACCTGCAACTCCGGCGCCACGATGCGACTGGCCGTGGGCGCACTCGTGAACGCCGGCGCCAGGGAAGTCCGCACGGCGGTCAGCTTCAAGACAGGGTCCTTCGTGCCGGACTATCACGCGCTGGCCACCGAAAGCGCCATCGTGCTGCCATGGGACCGTGAAATCCTGGTTGACGACGAGCTGCGGCCGAATCCGAAGTACGCGGGGATGATTCCGGGGGCGTAACTGCCTGACGCGGATGACGCGGACAAGAGCAATCCGCGCTTGTCCGCGTCATCCGCGTCAGGCAGTTCGCGAGCTCCGGCCCGGCTCAGGCGCTGGCCGAGGCCCGGTCGTACGGAATCCCGCGGCCCATCGCTTCGTGCACGTAGCCCAGCACGTCGATCGAGCCGAGCAGGAAGCGGCAGCGGGCGTCGTCGGCGGACCGGCATTGCACTTCGAGCACCGCGATCGGCGCATTGGCCAGGCGGCCGAAGAACCCGGCAAACAGTCCCGTCGAGACATGGCAGTTGCCGCCGTCGCCCTCGGCTTCGGCCCAGTCGTAGGAGTCGAGCGCGAGCACGGCATCGCTGAGCGTGGTGAAGTGCACCTGTCCCCAGCCAACCGCCTCGAAGAACGCACTGGCGAGCGCGGCGAAGCGCTCGTCGTCCAGTGACTCCGGTGTGCTCTCGCCACGATCGGCCAGCCACGAGGCGAAATCGTCGAACAGCGCCTGGCCCGCGTGGTAGCCGGCGTCGCGGACGGATTCGACGGAGACCGCCGATGCGGGCGACTCGACCGCCCTGCGCAGCGCGGTGAAGAAGTCGACAGGGACGGCGACCGAACGGGAGCCGAGCAGGGGAAGCATGGAGGTCACTCTGGGACGGGCCGGGGTCAGCAAGGGCCGAGCGTGCACCCGATACGACGCTCGCTTGATGGGGCGGTCACGTCAAGGCGGGCCACTGTCGTTCTTTGTGATGTCCCATACCGACTACGAGACACCAGACACCCGCCTCCGGAACTCGGCTTCGTCGATCACCTCGACTTCGAGCTCGATGGCCTTATCGAGTTTGCTTCCGGCCTCGTCCCCGGCCACCACGAATGTCGTCTTCCGGGAAACGCTGCTGGTGACGCGGCCGCCGGCCTGCTCGACCAGCGCGGTTGCCTCCCCGCGGGACATTCCGGGCAGCGTGCCGGTGATGACGACCGTTGCTCCGGACAAGGGACCGTCGGCGGCGACCGCCTTGGGCTCGGCGAAGCCCACGCCGCGTGCACGCAACCGTTCCACCAGCCTGCGCGACGTCGTGTCGGCGAAATAGTCGCCCACCGATTGCGCGATGATGTCGCCGATGCCGCGCACGGCGCCCAACTGTTCGGCCGTGGCCTGCGCAAGGGCATCCATCGTCCCGAAGTGCCGGGCCAGCAATTGCGCCGCCTGCGCGCCCACGTGACGAATGCCGACGCCGAACAGCAGGCGCGACAGCGGTTGCCGCTTCGAGCCTTCGATGGCGGCCACGAGATTCTCGGCGCTCTTCGTCGCGAAGCGCTCGAGGGCGACGAGTTGATCGACCGTCACGTCGTACAAGTCGGCGAAGTCGTGCACCAACCCGGCGTCGAGCAACTGCTGGACGCGCGCGTACGACAGGCCATCGATATCCATCGCATCCTTGGACGCAAAATGGACGAGCCCTTCCAACTGCCGGCCCGGGCACGCGACGTTCGGACAGTACGTGGCCACATCGTCACCATAGCGATGTGTCGGGGTGTCGCAGCGCGGACACCGGGCCGGCATGCGCCACGGCCGCTCGCGGCCGCTGCGGCGTTCGGGCACCGGTCCCAGGACGTAGGGAATCACGTCGCCTGCGCGCACGACCTGCACTACGTCACCATCACGCAAGTCCTTCTTGGCGATCTGGTCGGCGTTGTGCAGCGATGCGTACGTCACCGTTGCGCCGCCAACCTCGACCGGTTCGAGCACGGCGAACGGTGTGAGCACGCCGGTGCGGCCGACGTTCACATCGATGCGAAGCAACGTCGTCTCGGCCATGTCGGGTGCGAACTTGCGGGCGATCGCCCAGCGCGGCGTGCGGTCGTTGCGTTCGCCGAGTTCCGCCTGCAGCGCCATGTCATTCACCTTTACGACACCGCCATCGATGGCGAATCCGAGCTCGGCACGCGTTTCGTGCTCGATGGTCCAGGCCCAGGCAGCGACTTCATCGATGGACGCGCAACGCTGCCGGTGCGGCGCCACCGGAATACCCCATTCGGCCAACTGGTCGAGCAGTTCCCACTGCGTCGACGCCGGTGCGCTGCCATCGGGGAGCACGGCCGTGTAGCCGAAGAAGTAGAGTGGGCGGGTGGCGGTCATGGCCGGATCCACCTGCCGCAGCGACCCCGCCGCCGCGTTGCGCGGATTGACGAACACCGGCTCGCCGGCCGCCACGCGCGCCTCGTTCATCTTCTCGAAGCCGGCGAAGGGCATGTACAGCTCGCCGCGGATTTCCATGCGGGCCGGGTGCCGCGTGCCGCGCAGGCGCAGCGGGATGGCCTTTACGGTGCGAATGTTGACGGTGACGTCCTCGCCCACCGTGCCGTCGCCGCGTGTGGCGCCCGTCACCAACAGGCCGTTTTCGTACGTCAGCGCGATCGCTGCACCGTCTATCTTCAACTCCACGGTGTAGCCGCTGCGTCGCACGTCGTCGCCGGCCACCCGAACGATCGATTGCTCGAAGGCCCGCAGCTCGTCGTCGTCCATGGCGTTGTCCATCGACATCATGCGCACGAGATGCCGGTGTGACGAGAAGCCGGATTGCACCGGCGCGCCGACGCGCTGGGTGGGGGAATCCGGAGTGCGAAGCTCCGGATGCGCGGTCTCCAGATCCTGCAGTTCACGAAACAATCGATCGTATCGGGTGTCCGATAGCGAAGGGCGGTCCAGCACGTAATACTCATGCAGGGCCCGGTCGAGTTGTTCCCGCAGTTCGGCCGCCCGTTTCGAGGCAGTGGAAGGCGCAGCGCTCATGCGCCCTAAGTTACTGCCGACTTCTTCTGATGGGAGGAATCATGTTCGGTGGCAATCGTGAGAATGGTGCGCGCGCGCAGGGCTTCGGTGTGGGCCTGCTGATCGGCGCGTTGGTCGGAGCCGGGGCGGCCCTGCTGCTCGCGCCCACCAGTGGCAACGAAACCCGCAAGCGGCTGCGGCGCGAAGCGCGGCGCGCCTACCTGAAGGGTGGCGAGGTGCTGGAGGATGCGTGGGACGAAGGGGAGCGCGCGGCGCGACGGCTGGCACGGCGCGGGGTCGCCCGTGGGCGCGACGCGATAGGCAAGCTCTGACACGTCATCGCTCGAGCTTCTTCAGCTCGTCTTCGGCGGTCTTCTTGTAGATGTCGTCGTTCGCGTCCGACAGCGGCAGGGCAATCGCCGCGGCGTAGGCCTTGCGCGCATCGTCCTTGCGCCCCGTGTCGCGATAGACGCGGGCCTGGTCGAGCCGATGCACCAGTCGCATCGGCTCGGCGGCGACGGACATGTCCATGTAGCGCGTGGCCTCGGCCCAACTGGCGGTCTCGAGAACCTTCCCGCCCAGCAGCTTCCTGGCAATGAGGCGCGTCACGCTGTTCAGTCGCATGACCTCGGCATTCCACACGCCCATGACGTGCAGCGCACCGGCGTGATGCGGTGCAATGGACAATGCCTTCAACGCCAGTTCACGCACCTCACCGCCCAGCTTCACGCGGTCGCGTGGACCGAGGTTGAGCGCCGCACGCCCGATGGAGCGTGAGAGGTGGAAGTAGCCTTCGGCGTCGTCGGGATTGACGGCCACCGCGCGTTTCGCGTAGTCCGCCGCGCGCGCGTAGTAGGCGGTTCGCGTTTCGTCGTTCTTTTCCACTTCCCCCAGGTCGACGAGTTCGCGTGCGATCTTCCAGAGCGCGCCGTAGTTGCGCGGGTCCTCGGCCAGTGCCCGCTCGTAGTACGGAACAGCGAGCGCCGGATGACGCGCATCGCTTTCCCGGTCACCGTGGGCAACGAGTTCGGCGGCCGATTGCGCGCGCAATCCCGTCGCCGCGATTGCCAGCACGAACGCTCCGCGTAGCATCGCACGGATCAGCACGCCGCGACTCCGTTGCGAGGCGTGCGCGCGCGGACGTGGGCGGCGGGTGCGAGCGTGCGTGCGCGCGCCGGATTTGCGTGGTAGGTTGGCTTCACCATGCCGATAATATGCTCGCGCGCACACTGATCGAACGGAAGCGCGACGGGGGAAAGATCTCCGCCGCCGAATGGCGCCGCCTGATGATGGACTATGCCGGCGGCACGGTGCCCGACTACCAGATGTCGGCGCTGGCGATGGCGATTTACTTTCGGGGTCTCGATCGCGACGAGACCAGTGCGCTCACCGACGCGATGCTGGCCAGCGGGGCCAGTCTCGATCTCACGCACCTGGCCGTGCAGCGCGTGGACAAGCACTCGACCGGGGGGGTGGGCGACAAGGTCTCGCTCGTGCTGGCGCCGCT
>CAZPON010000039.1:11592-15526 GCA_964588045.1 uncultured Gemmatimonas sp. | reverse complement strand
GGCAGGGGCGCACGGTGCAGCAGGTGGTGCAGCAGCCGTTTCGGTTTGTGCCGGACTCAGCAGCGAGGCGGCGGCGTTGAGCACGTTGAAACGGTTGGATTAACTGCGCGCGTGGAGAGCTCAGCACAACAGCTTCGGGCTTCCAGACCGGTAGTACAGTCTGGAAGCCCGAAGCTGTTGTGCTGAGCTCTCCACGCGCGCGGTGAATCCCCGCAGCTACGGGCAGCGTGGCAACGCCACCGGGCACTGCTCCGGCGCCGGCACCGGCGCACTGCCCTCGCCGCCGCCGCCGAACGTGTACAGCGGAATCTTCAGCACGGCGAGCTCCGAGCCCGGAATCGGCAGTTGGATCGGTGTCGCTTCCACCAGGGTCTGCCAGCCGCGCGCGTCCATGAACGCCGTGATGCCCGACACGCCGAGTCCCTCGATACCCTTCTCGTAGCGCAGCGCATCCCAGAGGCTGCCGCACGCGCCGTTCAGCTTGCGCGGCACGCAACCCGGCTCGTCCGGCGGACCGGACGTCGTCACCGGCGGCAACTGTCCGTTGGCGATGCGCGTCTTGTTGATCAGCGGCAGCGCTTCCGCCGCGCGACCCAGGCGAATGAGTCCCTCGGCCTTGAGCAGGTCCATCTCCGCCACCGTCATCGCCACCTGCCGGTCCGTCTGCCACGTGCTGCCGGTACCGTTGCGGAAGTAGGCGTAGTGCGAGAAGCGCCACGTGCCGCGGCTGGCATCGAAGATGTTGTTCAGGTTGTAGCCGACATACAGACCCTGCGTGGCCGGACCGCCGGCGCCCTGGATGCGCCGGTCCTTCGTGCGCATCTGGAACGCCATGCGCGCGCTGAGCGCCGTGTTCGTCCAGTTGAGGTATCCATCGGTGGAGTCGGCCGGGCCCAGCAGGTAGTAGCTCGGGCGCCCGAAATCGCTGGGGCGTCCCGCGGTGCGCAGACGCGCCACCAGTCGCTTCCAGTCATCCCACAGCACGTCGGGCTGCGCCTGCGGTGCGAAGTCGACCAGGATGCCGGCATCGACGCGCCGAATCACCTCGTTCCAGTCCACCGCCGCACGTTCCGCCCGCGTGCGCGCCGAGTACACCAGCAACCGCGCCACGAACGAATTGGCGACGCGGATGAACTGGTCGCGCGTGAGCGCCGTGTACAGCCAACTGTCCACCGGCAGCGTGATGTTGTGCCTGGTGGCAATGGCGATGGCCGAGTCGATCTGCGCAATGCCCGCGGCAGTCACTTCGGGGTAGGGCTGGAACTTGACGACACTGACCGTGTCGAGCCGGAGCTTTTCGTCGTGGATGAACGCCTGGTCGAAGTAGAGCCCCAGGTATCCGTGCGAGATGCCTTGCACGAACTTGCCCACGGCCCGCGTGCGTGCCGTGCGCAGGGTGTCCACGATGATCAGGCCGTTGTCGATGCCGCGCAGCGCATCGTTCACCGACGAGATCGTGCGATAGAAGCCGTACCACGGCCCTTCCGCCACGGCGCGGCGGGCATTCACCGGGCTGTTGTTCCACGCGATGCGCGGCTGTGCCGACAGCTCGAGCTGGCCGAAGTCGGCGAAGCCCGACGTGATTTCGTTCGCCATGGTCGCAAAGGCCCACGACGGGTAGTCGTCATGGCCACCCACCGGCCACCACGTCCGGAACGACGTCGCCACGAACGTCTCGGCGGCCGTCGGCTGCGCCGATGCGCGGTCCGCATCGGGCAGGTTGGTATTGGTCACCGCGAGATCCTGGCACGATGCCAGGAAGATCCCGAGGATCGGCAGCATCAGGAGCTGCCAGGCTCGCTTCTGCTTGGTCTGCATGGGGCTGATCCTCGCCTCAGAAGGTGATTTCGAAGCTGCCGGTGAACGTCCGGTAGCGGGGATAGTCGAAGCTGTCGAGTCGCGTGAGCGTGTTGCCCACCTCCGGATCATACCCCGAATAGCTGGTGGACGTGAACAGGTTGCGTCCGACCAGCGACACCGAGGCACCCCGCGCGCCGAACGACCGCAAGGCCTTGGTGGCGCTCGCCCCGAAGCGGTACTTGATCGACAGCTCGCGCAGCTTCACGTAGCCGGCATCTTCCACAAAGTAGTCGGTGGGGTTGTTCGCGGCGTACAGCCCGACGTAGTACTCGATCGGCTTCTTGAGCTCCTGCGCCTTGCCGGTCTGCTCGACGTCCTTGCTCTTCGCCCACTGGTACATGCGCTGGTTGGTCTGGTTGTACGCCTGGCCGCCCACCGCGGCGTCGATCAGCGTGAAGACATCGAAGTTCTTCCACGTGATGCTGTTGGTGAATCCCCATTTGAAGCGCGGCAACCCGTCGCCGATCTTGAGGACGGCGCCGTTGCCGCTGCTGTCCTTGCGCTGGATCGGCAGGCCCCACCCGTAGGCCGACGTGCCGATGGTGGTCGTCGAGCCCCAACCGCCGGTCGGCGTCTCGCCCTGCGTGTACTTCTTCGGCTGCCCGTTCTCGTCGAGACCGACCCACACCACCAGGCCCTCGTCGTTGATATCGAACTCGTTGGCGCGCGACTGCGCATCCTCCGGCAGGTACGCCTTGTCGTGCACGAACTGGAAGCCGTACATCTCGGTCAGGCCCACACCCGCGCAGCGGAAGGCGATGGTGGCGGTCGTGAAGCAGGACCGGTCGAACTCGGTGACCTTGCTCTTGGCCCGATCGGCCACCAGGCCGGCGCGCCAGGAGAACGACGGACGCTTCATGATCTGCGCCTCGAGCGTCGCCTCGTAGACATTGCCCTCGACCGTGCCGGCATTCTGCCACTGCTGGGTGTAGCCGAAGAAGCCGGGAAGCGGCACCTGGATCAGCTGGTCGATGACGCGGCTCTTCGCATACGACAGTTGCAGCGAATAGCGCTGCTTGATGATGGCATCGATGCCAACCTCGGTTTCGGTGGCATGCTCCGGGCGGAGGTTCTTGTTGCCCAGGTTCTGCTTGGTGACACCACCGGCCGCGTTGAACGAATACGTCTCGTACTGGTCGCTGAAGCTCGGGCGGCCGCCGGCCGTGCCCGTCGAGGCGCGCAGCTTGAACTCGTTGATGGACTCGATGCCCCACCACGATTCCTGTGCCAGGCGCCACGCGCCGCTCACACGACCGTAGGTGTTCCACCGCTCGTTCGCGCCGAACAGCGAGCTGCCGTCGCGACGCACGAGGCCGTCGAGGATGTACTTGCCCTTGTAGTCGGTGCCCAGCGTGAAGAAGTAGCCGCTGGCCTTGATCTCCTCGTAGGTCGACGACACGAAGCGCGTCTTCGCATTGTTGAGGCTTTCGACACCCGGCACGGCGAAGTCCTGGCCCTCGGCCTGGGTGACTTGATTGCCTTCGCGCTCGAGCAGGGCACGCGCGGTCGATCGCCACGTCATCTCGCCCCACTTCTTCAGCAGGCTGAGGCCGGCCGACGCATTGAAGGTGTTGGTCGTGCCGGTCGTCTGCGACATGTTGCCGATGCCGACGTTGCCGTTCATCTCCGTCTTGTAGCCCTGGTCGAGGAAGAAATCGAGCCGGCGATCGGAGCGATCGTAGCTGGCGTTGCCGTCGATCGTGAGCCAGCTCGTCGGGAGGTACTTGCCCTCGAGCCCGCCCTGCGTGCGGGACCGCTTGCGCTGGCGATCCTCGGTGTGGAGCACGTACAGCGGATTCTCCTCGCGACCTTCGGGATCCGGCTGGTAGATGTACGGCACGCCGTCGGGATCCGGCTGGAGCAGGTCGACATCCGGCGCCTGGTTGATGAGATCGAAGAACGTGTCGCCGAACAGCTCCTGACGATTCGACCGGCTGTGGTAGCCGTTCACCGACAGCGAGAACTTGTCCGACGGGCGGTGATCGAGATTGAGCCGGACGTCGTTCTGCGCGAACTTGCCCTTGTTGAGCACGACACCGTCTTCACGGCTGTTGACGTACGACAGGAACCAGTT
>CAZPON010000039.1:0-11582 GCA_964588045.1 uncultured Gemmatimonas sp. | reverse complement strand
ACGTTGCCGATGGCCAGCTTGCCCTTCTCCTTGGGGGAACCAGTTCGTGCGGCCGCTGTTCTGCGCAACGTTGAACGAGTTCTTCAGGAAATTGCCGGGATCGAAGAACCGGTCGACCTGGTCGTACACCGGATCCTTGTAGGCCACGTCCTCGAAGCGCTTGTACGCCGGAAGCGGGACACGCTGCGCACGCGGCACCACGGCGCCGTTGGCGTCGATGTAGTTCCCGCTGGCGTCCGTCTGGTAGTAGTGCGCCTGCGCCCAGTGAATCTTGCCGGCCAGGCTGTTGGTGCCGATTTCCGAGCGCACCGTCCATCGCGTATCGCCTTCCCCGATGTTGTTGCCGCGACGCGTGCGGATCTGCAGCACGCCGGCGCTGGCGCGCGAGCCGTACAGCGACGCCGCCGCGGCACCCTTCACCACTTCGATGCTCTCGATGTCCATCGACTCGATCTCGGCACTCGAGGCGCCGAACGCCGCCGACTGGATCACGCCATCGACGACCACGAGCGGGGCGTTGGACTTGTTGATGCTGGTGGGGGTGCGCAACTGGATGTTGGTGCCGCTGCCCGGCTGTCCGGCGGGCACGACCGTGACACCGGCGATCTTGCCCTGAATCGCCTCGAGCGCGTTCGTCGCCGGCACCGGAAGATTCTCGGCGCTCACACGTCCGACCGTGAACGGGACGCGCGTGCCGGAGGTCGGATCGACGACACCGGTCGTGACCACCGCCTGCAACGACAACGCCATTTCCTTGAGCATGAAATCGACGGTGACCGTGCCACCGTCGGGAACCGTGATCGCGCGACCAACAGCCGCCTGATAGCCGATGCGACGCGCATCGATGAGGCGCGGCCCGGCCGGTACGTTCACGATCGAGAATCGGCCCTGCGCATCGGTCATGCCTGCGGCGCGGGTACCGCCGATGGTGACCTGCACATCGGCAATCGGGCGACCGGAGGCGGAATCAGTGATCGTGCCGGTGACTCGACCGGTGCCTTGCGCCGCAAGCGGCACGACGGGAGCCAGCAGCAGGAGCGCGACGACGGGGCCAACGAGCTGTCGGACTTTCGCCGACATGCGCAGGCTCACGCCATGCGGAACGAACACCATAGGTCCTCCAAGGGCGGGGGGTGTCACAGGGAACCGCATTCGATCGTGTTCGATCGCCATGCGTGATGACGCCGGGCGTACATGACGCCGGCAGCACGCGCAAGCAAACACGTTCGATGCGCCGACAACAGGGCAGAGGGACAATGCGATCCCAACTCCGTGCACGACGCACTGGCGCGCCGGGAACGGTTGTGACGCCGTGCTACTGTCGGGTGTTGCCCTTCAGCCACTGGTCCAGCCATTGCCGCTCGTTGTGCATGCGATGGACCACGTTCCACGAGCCGCTGATGGCATGCGGCTGGCCGGAATACAGGATCACTTTTGTCGGGATGCCGTTCTTCTTGAGCGCCACGTACATCTGTTGCGCCTCGGAATACGGTACGCGCTGGTCGATCTCTCCGTTGATGAACAACGTCGGCGCCGTCACGCGGTCGGCGTACGTGAGTGGCGACTGACGGATCATGATCTCGCGCGCCTTCGGATCCCACGGCGTGCCGAAGAACTCCGTCTCCTTCGTGCGCGGGATGTCGGCGTTGCCGTAATCGCTCATCCAGTTCACGATGCCGGCGCCGGGAATGGCGGCGGCAAAGCGATCGGGATACTGCGTGATCAACCAGTTGGACATGAAACCACCGTACGAATGGCCGATGGTGGCCACGCGGCGCCGGTCGGCCGGAAACCGGCTCAGCACATGGTCGATCCCCGCCATCACATCCTGTCCGTCGCGCGTGCCCCACGCACCCCACGTGCCCCAGAGGAATTGCTCCCCGTAGTTCGTGGAGCTGCGGAAGTTGACTTCAAGCACGAAGTACCCGTTGGCCGCCAGGTACTGATTCCTGAAGTTGAAGTTGTACTCGATCGCGCTGTGCGGACCGCCGTGATTGCTCACCACCAAGGGATATGGTCCGCCACCAGCGGGGTAGCCGTACGGGAATGTGAGCCACCCCTCGATGGGCGTTCCGTCCGCGCTCTTGAAGTGCAACCGCTCGGGCGTGCTGAGCGTCACTTCGTTCGTGAACGATGCATGAGCCGTCGTGAGTTGCACCTCGTTCGCGGCGGTGATGTCGGATACCCAGATGTCCGACGGCGCCTCGAAACGTCCCACCAGGTACGCCATGCGCGTGAACGCGCGATCGATGCTGAAGCCCGACAAGCGGCGCTCGCCCGTGGTCACCGCACGCACGGGCCCGCCATCGGCCGCGACGCGAAACAGGTGCTGCGTACCGCCCACGCCGCCGGTGAAGTAGACGGACTTGCTGTCGGGACTCCACCGCGCGTTGGCCGGCAGGTAATCCCAGTCGGCGGTGAGCACGCGTTCTTCACCACCGTCAGCCGGAATGAGCACAAGGTCGGTGGCTCCGCCGTGATCGAGCTTGCGCGCGATCACGACGTCGGTGCTGAGCCGACGGGTGCACAGCACCCAGCGGCCATCCGGCGAGTACTGGGCGCCGCTGTAGCCGTAGTCGTCGTTGCGCGTGAGGCGGCGCACCTGGCCGTCGGTCGTCACGGTCCACGCGTCGGTGCGCCCGTATACGCGCTCGTTGCGATAGGTGGAATCGGCGCTGAACAGCAGCGCCGATCCGTCGCGCCGCCACTGGAGCCCGGTCGGGCGCAAGCCGAGCGACGTGAGCGGGCGCGCGTCGCCACCGGACGCCGGCGCAAGAAAGACTTCCTGCGGCGGGCTGACATCGGGATCGCGCACGTTCGGCGTTGGAAACGCCGCGCCATCGCGATGGAAGTCCAGCCAGTCGAATTGTGCGCCCTTGAAGCGCTCGTCATGCCGCCGCTCGAAATCCGTCGCGAAAACGCGCTCGCGCTTCGGCGGTGCAACATCGCGCACCGTCGCCACCCACTTGCCGTCGGGGCTCGTCACCGCGCGTGAAACGCCGCGCGACGACGCCGCGCCGGCCGGCACGGTGTCGAGCCGATCGGGCTGCATGGGGTTCACGCGCAGCGTGCGCCCGCCCGAGGTGAACTGCAGGGTGCCGTCGTCGGTCCATGAGGGCCCCGTGGCGCTGGCCGCCGCACTCACGCGACGCGCGTCGGCGCCGCGACGCGCTTCCACGAGCCAGACCTCGCTGGTCGTGCCGTTGGTCACCTCGATCCGCGTGCTCACCGTGTACGCCACCCATCGCCCGTCGGGGGAGAGCTCAGGGGCGCCGACGGTCTTCACGACATAGTAGTCCTCGATGGCGAGCGGCCGTCGCGACGCATTCGACGTCGCCGGTGCCTGCTGCGCGCAAAGCGCGACCGGATCGGCGGACAGGACGCTGAACGCACACAGTACCGCAATGAGCGCCATCGGCGCGCGCGGGGTGCGATGGGAGACTCGGGTCGAGTGGCAGCGCATGGCGACGAGGGGCAGGAAGGAGACCACATCCACACGGATAGTCTCCGGCATCGCGTCCACCGGGGCAAGACGGCCCGCCCCAGCGGGTCACCGCAGTTGCCCGTCATTCAGTCCGGTTCGTGGGTTCACGGCGTCCGTGACGGATCCTAGATTCCCCAGCGACTGGGCCAGCAGGACCGGCCGTCCCGACAGTCACAACCTTCTCTGCCAGGCCAATGCACCACTACCCGTCAATGTTCGGCCATCCCAAGGAAGACTCCGTCGCTGGCCTCGTCGTCTTCCTGGTCGCACTACCCCTCTGTCTTGGCATCGCCATCGCGTGCGGTGTCCCGCCCGTCTCAGGTCTCATCGCAGGCATCGTTGGCGGCCTCGTCGTGCCGTTCATCAGCCGCTCGGCCCTCTCGGTCACCGGACCGGCCGCCGGCCTCACGTCGATCGTGCTGATGGAGGTGCAGCAACTCGGCGGTCTCCCACCGTTCCTGACCGCCATCATCATTGCCGGGATGCTGCAGTTCCTGCTCGGTGTCGTGCGCGCGGGCCGATTCGCCTCGATGGTCCCCTCGTCGGTCATCAAGGGCATGCTCGCGGCCATCGGCATCACGATTGTCTACAAGCAGTTGCCCGTGGCCCTCGGCATCACCGGCAGCCTCGCGGACTTCGCGCAGTTGCATCGGGGGGCCACGCTCATCGCCGTGGTCTCGCTGGTGATCCTCTACGGCTGGAAGCGCACCCCGCTCGGCAAGTTCCAACTGATTTCACCGGCACTGGTCGTGGTGCTGGTGGCCAGCGTGATGGCCGCCCTGCTCGCGGGATCACCAACGCTGGCGCTGGCACCCGAGCACTACGTGAATGTGCCGCTCGGAGGCTTCGGTGAGCTGTATGCGGCCCTGCCGCGCCCGGACTTCGGCGGGTTCGTGAATCCGGCGGTGTGGATGGCGGGTGCGACCGTCGCCATCGTCGCCAGCATCGAAACCCTGCTGTCCCTGCAGGCCGTCGATCGGCTGGATCCCCTCAAGCGTCACAGCCCGCCCGATCGCGAGTTGCTGGCGCAGGGCACGGCCAACGCCGTGTCGGGCTTCCTTGGTGGCCTGCCCGTGACTGCCGTGATCGTGCGCAGTGGTGCCAACGTCACGGCCGGCGCCAAGGAGCGGATGTCGGCGCTCGTGCACGGTGCCCTGCTGCTCGGGGCCGTGGTGTTTGCGGGCTCGCTGATCAACCAGATCCCGCTGGCCTGTCTCGCCGCGGTGCTCATCCAGGTCGGTCTCAACCTCTGCAAGCCGGCGTTGTTCACCACGCAGGTCCGCCTCGGACTCACGCAACTGCTGCCGTTCGCGCTGACCATCGCCGCGGTGCTCGTATTCGACCTGCTCAAGGGCGTGATCATCGGCATCATCATGGGCATCGGGTTCGTGCTCTACGAGAACTCGAAGCGCGCGGTCGTGGCCGTGAAGGACGGCGCCGGCGTGTGGCAGATGCGATTCCGTCGCGACGGCACGTTCGTGTCGAAACCCGGCATCGTCTCGACCCTCGACGAGGTGAACAACGGTGACACCGTGATCATCGACGGCACCGGTGAGTACATCGACCACGACGTCAAGGAAGTGCTCGCGACGTTCGTCGAAGACGCCCACCATCGCAACATCACCGTCGAGGTGGTGGGCATCGACCTGACTGACGCGAAGGGCGGCGGGGGACACTGAGATGTCGTCGACCGGACATTCCCTCCCGCGGGATCCGGTCGAGCGAGCCATCGCGCGCGCGCGCGGTGTGTTGCCCGACCAGGGTCCGATCGGCGTGTTCATTCATCACAACACGTTGCATGCGTACCAGCACCTGTCCTTCCATGAGGGCGTGCAGGCTGGTGCCGACGCGCTGGGTGCGCGGCCGTACCTGAGCCAGCGCGAGTTTCGCGCGGCGATGGACGCGGGACGCATCGCCGAAGCCGACATCCGGTACGAGATCGACGACGCACTCGGCGCGGCGGGCGCCGAGGTCATCGTGCCGGGGCTGACGCGCGCGGACGTGTGGTTCGAACTGATGACGACCGACTGCGACACCGACGACGCGGCCGGTCTCGAGTTCGGCATTCGGTCGGGCCGCGTGCGGGAGTGCCAGGACCTGGCGCGGTGGGATGCATGCGTCGATCGCGCGACGCGCGGGCCGGCGTTCGTGCCGGCGGACACGCGCGTGTTTCGACGGCATCGCGATGTGCTGCTGGCCCTCGGCGAACGCGACACGGACATCGTCGTACACGGGGAGCTCATTCGCCTGGGCTCGGGCTTTCTCGATCAGGGACAGGCCCACGCGGTCGCCCCCGAACGCGATCGCGGATTCCTGCACGCCGTGACCGCCGCGTACCGGCAGGGCGCCTCCGCACCGCGTGCCTGCCGGGGTGCCGACGCGGACATGCGCGCCGTGGCCGAGCAGCAGACACCAGCCATGACCGTCATTCGTGGCGCGCTCGACGCGCTGGGTGTGCACGATGACGAGGCGGAAGCCTTCCTGTTTGCCACGGCGCTCGCGTTGCCGGGCTGGACCGGCATGTTCTCACGGCTCGAACTTCATCCGGAGGACAACCCGGGTGGTCCACCGGTGTCCCTCGAGGAGCTCCTCGCCGTGCGCCTGCTGCTGGAGCGGCGCGCGGTGATGGGTGCGGCAACCCATGCGGGCGTGCCGCACGAGTGGCCACGGTTGCGCGCACTCGCGCCGCCGCTGCCGGCCCGGCCGCACATCCTCGATGCTTCCCTGCTGTGGACGTTGTCGCAGGCTGCCGGCATGAGTCCCGAGACCGTCCGTGCGCTCGATGCGCCGGCGCTCGACGCGATCTGGTCCGCCTGCCTGGGCTGCACCGATCTCGATCGACGCCGCGTGTTCCAGAACGCGTACGAGCGCACGTACCGTCGCATGATTCTCGACGCGATGGCGGCGCGGCGCGTGTTGCCGGCGAGTCCGCCGTCGGGCCGGCCGCGCGCGCAGTTCGTCTTCTGCATCGACGAGCGCGAGGAGTCCATTCGCCGCGCGCTCGAAGAGCAGCACCCGGAGTACATCACCTTCGGCATGGCCGGGTTCTTCGGCGTCGCCATCGACTATCTCGGCCTGTACGACCGCGAGCCGGCGGCGCACAGCCCGGTCGTGGTGACGCCGGCGCACGAGGTGCACGAAGAGCCCGTGTACACGTCCATGGGACGCTCGCGGCTGAGCCGGCGGCTGCGTGACCGCTGGTTCGCCGTCGAGCGTCGGGCGGTGTCCGCATCGCGCACGCTGAGCGGCGGTGCCAGCATGTCGTTCCTGCTGGGTCCGCTCTCGGCCGTCAAGATGCTGGCGCGCGTGGTCGCGCCGCGATCGTCGCTGCGACTCGGCGACCGGGTCGTGTCGCATCTCGCGCCGTTTCCCACGACGCGACTGTCCACGATCCGCATCGACGATGCCGCGCGCATCACCGGTGCGCGCAAGCCCGTCGGCTTCTCGCTCGAGGAATCGATCGAGCGCGTGACGAACACGCTCAACAATCTCGGCCTCGTTCGCGACTTCGCCCCGATCATCATCTTCCTCGGACACGGCTCGACGAGCCTCAACAACCCGCACGAATCGGCGCATGATTGCGGCGCCTGCGGCGGGCGCCGGGGCGGCGCCAACGCGCGGCTGTTCGCCGACATGGCCAACCGCCTCGATGTGCGCGAGGGTGTGCGCCAACGCGGCATCGACATCCCGCACGACACGTGGTTCGTGGGGGCGTTGCACGATACGGCCGACGACAGCGTGCGCTACTACGACCTCGAGTCCCTGCCGTCGTCGGTGTCGGCGCACTTCGAGGAAGCGTACATGGCCCTGGAACGGGCACGACGGGAGAACGCGCGCGAGCGCGCCCGCCGCTTCGACAATGCCCCGCTGGACGTGACGCCGGAGGAAGCACTGCGGCACGTGGAAGCGCGCTCCGCGCACCTGGCGCAGCCGCGTCCCGAGTACGGGCACTGCACCAACGCCTCCTGTTACGTGGGCCGGCGCACCTTCACGCGCGGCCTGCATCTCGACCGGCGCGCGTTCCTGGTGAGCTACGATCCAACCATCGACACCGATCACCGGATTCTCGAGCGCATCCTGGCCGCCGTCGGCCCCGTCGGCGCCGGCATCAGCCTCGAGTACTACTTCTCGTCGGTCGACAACGAGACGTTCGGCTGCGGCACGAAGTTGCCGCACAACGTCACGGGATTGATCGGCGTGATGAACGGACACCAGAGCGATCTTCGCACCGGATTGCCGCTGCAGATGGTCGAGATTCACGAGCCCATGCGGTTGCTGATCATGGTCGACGCTACACCCGAGGCGCTGCTCGCGGTGGCCGGCCGGCAGGCGGAAGTCGCGGAGCTGGTGGTCAACGAGTGGGTGCAGCTCGTGTCGATCCATCCGGAGACGGGCGCGATGGCCGTGTTCACGCACGGCGCGTTCGTGCCCTACGAGCCGGCGCCGACGCTGCTGCCCGTCGTCGAACGTTCGCCGGAATGGCACATGCGCACACGCGCCCACATCTCACCGGCGCTCGTGCGGACCGCACTGCCGGAATCGGCGGTTGGCCCCGGACACCTGGGTGTGCCGGCACTTGCCGACGTGGCGTCCGCATGAACGTCCCCGTGCACGCAGCGCTCGCGCTGGCGCTGATGGCGCCGCTGCTCAGTGTGGTCGTCATCGGCGTGCTCGTGTTGACGCGCACCGACAAACCGCACGAGTCGCGTGTGGCACGCATCATCGGCGCGGGACTCGCCGGCTCGGTGCTGGGCAGCATCGGGGTGCTGGCCGCCTTCCTCGGGATACCCGGTGCGCCGGTCGGCGGCGATGTCGAGTTCGGGGACTGGCTGCGCATCGGGGACTTCGTCATTCCGACGGTGCTGCTGGTCGACAAGGTTTCCGTCACCATCTCCTTGTTCGCGGCCTCGCTCACCGCGCTGGTGGCGCGCTTCTCGCTGACCTACCTCCACAAGGAACCCGGCTTCGTCCGTTTCTTCACGTTGCTGGGCGTGTTCGCGACCGGAACGCAGCTGGTGGCGTTCGCCGGTGCGCTCGAACTGTTCTTTGCCGGCTGGGAGTTGATCGGAATTTCGTCGGCCTTCTTCATCGGCTTCTTCCACGAGCGCGCGGAGCCCGTGCGTTCGTCCGTCCGCGCGTTCGCAACGTACCGCCTGTCCGACGCCGGCCTGTTGCTCGCCACGGTGGCCACGTTGCAGGTGCTCGGCTCCGCCCGCTTCTCCGCGCTGGACGCCGCCGCCACGCTTCCGCCGGTGCAATCGACGGCGCTTGCCCTGCTGTTCCTGTTGTCGGCCATGGGCAAGTCGGCGCAGTTGCCGTTTTCGGGATGGCTGCCGCGCGCCATGGAAGGGCCGACGCCGTCGAGCGCGCTGTTCTACGGCGCCGTGTCCATCCATGCCGGACTGTTTCTGCTGCTGCGCGTCTGGCCGCTGCTTGAGGTGTCGTGGATTGCGCGCGCGATCGGCATGATCGTCGGACTCTCCACGGCGGTGTATGCCGCGGCCGTGGTGCGTGTGCATACCGATGCCAAGGGCGCGCTGGCCCATGCGACACTCGCGCAAGTCGGACTCATCCTGGCCGAGATCTGCCTGGGATGGACCACGCTCGCCCTCACCCACCTCGTCTGTCATGCGTTTCTCCGGCTCGGGCAGTATCTCAAGGCCCCGAACACGATTCACGACAGTCATCGGCTGGGGCACGAGCATCGCGTCCCGACGCGACTCGAGCGGTGGTCCCCGTCGCTCGCCGCGCGCGTGTACTCGGCATCGTTGCATCGCCTGCGGCTCGATGATCACATCGACGCGGCATTCGCCCCGGTGCTGATGCTCGCGCGCGTCCTCGACCGCGCCGATACGTGGCTGCGCCGCACGATGACATTCGATCGTGCGGTCCGCGGATGACGATGCCGACCTTCTCCGCCCCGTGGGAAACGCTGGCCTTCGCCGCCCTGTTGCTGGTGGCGGCCGCGGTGGCCGAGCCCCTGAACCGCCGCTGGCACCTGCCCAGCCTCCTGGTCGCGCTGGTGGTCACGCTACTGGCGTCGTCGGGGCCATGGGCGTATGCGGCCGTCGCCGTTGGCGCGTTGCTGCACGCGCGCAATGCCTGGAAGGACACGCGGACGGGCGCGACCATGCTGACCGTCTCGGCGGTCCTGTCGCTCGGGGTGGCCGTGGCACTCATGAGCGCGCACGTGACCGTCGCCTTTGTGCTGTCCTGCCTTGCCATCGCGCTGCGCACGGGCGTGTTGCCGTTTCACCTCGGCGTCGCGAGTCTCTGTGACCGCGCACCGGTGGTGCAGGCGCAGCAATTGGCCACGACCATCGGGCTCGTGTTCGTGCACCTGCGCTTCGTGGATCACCATGCGGCCGTCATCGCTGCGGGGCCGCCCATGGTGCGCTACGGCGCGTTCGCCGCGCTCGTTGCCGCGTTGATGACGCTCGTGCAGAAGGACTTACGCGGCTTCTATCGCGGGACGACGACAATGCACGGCGGCATGGTCTTCGCGGCCGTGGGCGCCGCGAGCATCGGGAACTTCGCCGCGGCCTTGCTGGCGACCGTCTCCATGGCGGTCGCGCTGGGCGGACTCGGCATGATGATCACCTCGCTCGAGGAGCGCGTCGGTCCGGTCGCGTTCGACGGGCCGGGCGGACGCGTCGGCACTTTTCCCAAGCTGGCCGCGGCGTTCATACTGTTCGGCGGCGCAGGAGTGGGGTTGCCGGGCACCGCAGGCTTCGTTGCTGACGACTTGCTGCTGCACACGCTGTGGATGGAGAGTCCGGCCAGCACGGTGTCGGTGATCCTCGCCACCGCGTTGCTGGCCGTTTCCACCCTCATCGCATTTTCGAAGACGTTTCTCGGGCGCACGACGCCGTCGCACGCGCCGGACCTGCTGCGACGGGAGCGCGCCGTCGCCGTGGCGCTCGTACTGCTGCTGCTCCTGCTCGGCTTTGTCCCGGGCATCCTGCTCACTCCGGCCAATGCGTTCCTGAGCGCCCTGCCCGCCGGCGCATAGTCAGCGCCGGCGAGAGTCGGCCAACACCGGTTACGGCCCGAGCACGTCTGGTGGCAGTCCGCCATCCGTCACCGCAGGAACCTTCGGCGACTCCGGCGACATCGAGCCCATGTATCCCGGCAGCTCGACGCCGGCGATATCGCGCAGCACCTGCATCATCGGCGGCATGGTGCGCGCCAGGTTCTGCAGGAACCCGCTCGTACCGCCGCCCGGCGTGCCGCCGTCCCACACGACGACCTTGTCGAACTTGATGTTCGAGATGGCCTTGGCCGATGTTTCGGCCAGGGTGTCGAGGTGATCGACCATCATGAGCTGGAACGCTTCCTTGGCACCACCGGCGGCCGCAACGAGTTCCTTCATCGCGTCGGCGCGCTTGGACATGATCTCGTACTGACCACGCGCTTCCGCCTCGAGCTTCAGGAAGATCGACTGCGCTTCGGCCTGCGCCTGAATCAGCTGGCTTTCGGCAGCGGCCTGTGCCTCGACGATGGTGCGGGCCTTTTCGGCGCGGGCGGGCGCTTCGAGTTCGGCGCGACGTTCGGCCTCGACGCGATCGAGCAGCGCCAGTGCCGAACGCGCCATCGCGCGGTTCTGCGCTTCCTGCACCGCCGCCTCGGCTTCGCGCTTGCGGGTTTCGGATACCTGATAGGCTTCCGACTCGCGCACCTGCAGCGTGGCGCGACTGGCGGCAACGAGCGCCATCGATGCCGCTTCACCCTCGATGGCCTTCGCCTCGTTCTCGGCGATGGAGACACGGCGCGCCCGGTCGGCATCCTTGACCTGGGCCTCGCGTTCGAACGCGGCGCGCTGCTCACCGACCTTCTGCTCCTTCTCCACTTCGGCGACGCGTACGAGCTTATCGCGCTCGGCTTCGCGTATGCCGATTTCACGGATCTTCTGCGCATTGGCCACGAGTACGGCACGATCGCGATCGGCATCGGCGACACGCACTTCGCCCAGCTTCTCCTGGTCGGCCACGTCACCACGGGCCTGCTGCACCGCCATCGCGGCTGCCTTCTTGCCGATCGCCTCGATGTAGCCCGAGTCGTCCTTGAGGTCGGTGATGTTCACGTTGATCAGCACGAG
>CAZPON010000038.1:0-15554 GCA_964588045.1 uncultured Gemmatimonas sp. | reverse complement strand
TGCCCTGGGCCAGCAGGGCGTGCGCGCGCTGGTCGATGCGCGGGATCCCAAGGGCTGGCGCGAATTGCGTCAGCTCGTCACCGGCGAGAACGCCGACCTCATCGAACAGCGAGCCATGACGCGAATCCGCGAGGTGCTCGATGGCGCAACGCCCGATTGCCTGCGGTTCTTCGAGGCGCTGTTCCTGTCACCGCCCTACATCTCCACCGTGCAGCAGATCGCGCGCGCTAACGGCGTGGTGCCCAGCACCTTCATGAGCCGCTTCTTCCGCGAACAGTTGCCGCCGCCCAAGCGCTATCTGGCGGTGGCCCGTCTCGTGCGCGCCGCGCGCCTGTTCGAGAATCCCGGGCTCAGCATCACGCACGTCGCCAATCATCTCGAGTATTCGTCGGCGCAGAGCTTCTCGCGCCACGTGTCGCTGCTCATGCAGTGCACGCCCATGCAGTTCCGGCGCCGCTATGACGGCGATGCCATGCTGGCCGTGATGTGCGACCAGTTGGTGCATCCGTACCGCGAGACGCTGATGCGGTTCGAACCGTTTGGTATCACGCCGCAATGGAGCGTGTTGCGCGATGGTCACTGACCACCGGCGCGCTGCGTGGCGTCAGGCGCACGGTATGCTCACCCGTCGCCTTGGCAGTGACCGTGGCAAACTCCTGCGTGTGCCGGAGCGCCACCGACCGCATGCGCGCGGCCGCCTGCGACAACTGCGCAGCACTGCGCGACAACTCGTCGATGCTCGACCGCTGGGCAGCGGAAGCCTCGGCCGCGCCGCGCGCACTGCCCGACGCACCACTGGCCGACGCGTCCAGGGCGTCGAACGCCGATACGGCCCCAGCCGCCAGTCGCGCCTGCGTCTGCGCCAATGACGCGACCTCGTCACTCTGCTCGGCCACGCGTGCGATGCCAGCCACCATCGCCGAAAGGGCCCGCGTGGCGCCCTGCGCGATCGACCCCGCATCGCCCACCTCGCGGGCCGTCGTGTCCATCGACTGGACCGCTTCGCCGATATCGTCGCGGACGCGCTGCACCGTGCTTGCGATGACCTTCGCCGCCTGCGCGCTCTCCGCCGCCAGCTTGCGGATCTCGTCGGCCACCACGGCGAAGCCCAGCCCCTCTTCTCCGGCGCGCGACGCCTCGATTGCGGCGTTGAGGGCCAGCAGGTTCGTCTGGCGGGCGATCCGGGACACGGTGGCCACGAAGTCGCCCACGCGTTCCGATGCGGGCCCCAGACGCTGCACCTGCTCCGCCGACGCGCCGACATCCACACTCACGCGCACGAGCGCCTGCGCGGCGCGTTCGATGGACTCCCGGCTCGCCAGGGCCATGTCGTCCACCGCATGCGCATCGCTTGCCGTGCGCTCGGCAGTCGCCCGTGTCGATTCGGCCGTGGCCAGTGCCTGCTGTCCGGCCCGAACGCCTTCCGCCGCCAGCTCGCGCTGCGTTCCCATGCCTTCGCTCAGCGCCTGCGAGCCCGTGGACACGTCCACGGCGCGGCGCTGCAACTCGCTCGCGGCGCCGTGCACCTGCATGGCCACTGCGGCGAGTTCGTCGGCCTCGCGCTGCACCGTCTCGATCAGCAGGGTCAGCTCGTCGAGCATGCGATTGAAGCTGCGCTCGAGAAAGCCCAGCTCGTCCGCATGGCGCGCGTCGGCGCGCGCGTGGAACTCGCCACGCTCCACCTGCGCCATGCGCTCGCGGGTGCGACGGATGCGCGTGATCAGTCGCGACGGCATCTGGATCGCTTGCTGCGACACCACCAGCAACAGCAACGCCGCAAGCAGCACCTGGGCCACCGGCGCCGCATCGGCCGGCCGCGCCACCGCGTAGCCGTAGCTGGCGATGAGGAAGCCGAACACCGACGCACCCGCCGTCACGTAGCCCAGCGATGGCCCGCGATCGAACGAGTACGGAACGATGGCCAGGATGTAGGTCAGCGCCAGCACCGGCGATCCGAAGAGGTACACGACACAGCTGATCAGCAGCGTGTCGAACACCGCAAACGCGTACCGCAGCCACCAGCGATACAATCCGCGGCGGGTCCCGACGGCCGACAGGATCCAGTTGACGCCAAGCGCGCCACAGAACGCGGCGATGATGGCAGGTGTCGGCGTCTGGGCGAGACCGAAACGAAATCCGCCGACCAGCACGATGCCGACAAAGACAATACTCCAGAAGCGCCGGCGACCCGCCGTTTGAAACGTGGCAAGGTCCTTCGCGCGTTCCTCTTCGAAGAGGGCGCTGGCGTCAGCGGCGGAAACGTCGGAATGAGAGATGGGCATGCTGACCTGAGGACGCCCAAGCCCCGCTCCGCGCCACAGCGCTACGGCGAGTCCGCCTCGGGCATCGCCGACAGCAAGGCCGACGCCGGCACCAGGGCGCGTACCGAGAGCCCGGCGGCTTCCAGCGCCTCGCGTCCGCCCTCCTCCCGGTCCACCAGGGCCAGCACGCCCATTACCACCCCACCGGCTGCCCGAACCGCTTCCACCGCCTTGAGTGCCGACCCGCCGGTCGTGATGACGTCCTCCACAACCACCACGCGATCGCCGCGCTCGAAGGGACCCTCGATCAGCTTGCCCGTGCCGTACTGCTTGGCCTCCTTGCGAACCGTAAAGGCACGAACCATGACGTCCGTGCCCTGTTCGGCGGCCAGCGCACTCGCGTGCGCGATCGCATACGCGATCGGGTCGGCGCCCAGGGTGAGGCCGCCGACCGCGTCGACCGGCCACCCCGTGTCCCGCAGTGCGGCCAGGCCGGCGCGGCCTATCAGCAGCTGTCCGTCCGGGTGCATGGTGGTGAGCCGGCAGTCCACGTAGAGCGAGGAACGTCGGCCGGAGGCCAGTACGAAATCGCCCCGCTTGGCCGATCGGCTGGCCAGCAGGGCGATGAGTCGCGACAAGGTGGAGTCGGTCATGCGCAGGGGCAGGAAATCATCCGCGTCCGAAAAGGCCTCGCATCTTCCCCATCAGGCCGGCCTTCTGGTCCTCGGCCGGTGGGGTGGCGTTACCGCTCGAGTCGCAGTCGCGCGCCGCGAGCGAAAACGCTTCGGAGAAGGCATTCACCGAGGGATACCGCTCGGCCGGTTGCTTCGACAGCGCCTTCATCACCACGGCTTCGATGGACGCCGGGAAGGTGAGGCTGGGCTTGGCCTTGTTCAGCGCGATGGGCGGCTGGGTCAGGAGCTGCGAGAACAGTTCGCGCGGCGACTTGCCGGTGTAGGGCAGGACACCGGACAGCAGGTAGTAGGCAATCGTCGCCAGGGAATACTGGTCAGCGGCCGGTCCCACGAGCTCGCCGGAGAGCGCCTCGGGCGCCACATACATGAGCGTGCCGACGAAGAAGCCGGCGCGCGTGAGTCGCTGGTCGGGTGCCGCTTCGGTGTCGGCAGCGATGCCGAAGTCGAGCAGCTTCACCACATGCGTCGAGGGATCATACATCACGTTCTCGGGTTTGAGATCGCGATGGACGATGTTCACGGCGTGGGCGGCCTGCACGGCGCTGCAGATCTGCGCCATGATCTCGGCCACTTCCTTGCAGGGCAGCGGACCGGACTTGTCGGCGTGCTTGTCGAGAATCTCACCCGCCGCCCATTCGATGGCGAGGTAATACCGCCCCTCTTCCTGCCCATAGTCGAGGGTGCGGATGATGTTCGCGTGTTCTACACGCGCACCGAACTGCGCCTCGCGCAAAAAACGCGCGACAGCGGTCTTGTCGTGCTGCAGCTTCTCACGAAGCACCTTGAGGGCGACGGTACCATGCTTTGGATGATCCGCACGAAAGACCGTCGACGTACCACCTTCGCCGACCTTTCCACGTATCGTATAGCCGGCCAGCGTCGTTCCGACTAACGTCTCGATAGCCACGGGGCGAACCTAACGCCGGAAAGCAGCAACGTGCAAGCCAGCATGCCATCTCTCATGTCTTTTCTTTCACTCCGCACCACGAACGACAACACGCGACCGCGCAGTACCACCGCGCTGTGGTGGGCATTGGCGTGGATCGGCATGGGACTGATCCTCCCGTCGTGTGCGTCGAGTCGCTCCGTGGGAGAGCCCGGTCCGGGTGGAGCGCCGGCTGGTGCCACGGGTCGCGGCGGGCAGGGGACGGTTCCCGGCTTGTCGCAAGCGGCGGGCGGCGACATGCAGCGCATCTACCGCAGCATGGGCCTCATCGCCGGCACCGGCACGATCTCCTTTGTCGCCTCGGTCTCGTTTTTCGCGGTGCCGTCGCCGGATACGACCCTGGTGCTGCTCGCCATGTCCCTGCCGGCGCGATCGCTGGCCTTCACGCGCGAGGGTGACCGCTACTCGGCAGAGTACTCCGTGATCGTGGAGGTGCGCCGAGGACAGACCATGAGCGCGGAGATCAATGCGAAGGAAGTCGTTCGGGTCCCAACGTTCCGTGAGACCGCGCGAACCGACGAAAGCGTCATCTGGCAGCAATACCTTCGGCTGGCCCCTGGTCGCTACGCGCTGACCCTCTCGCTCAAGGACGAGGGCGGATTGCGCGCCGCGGGCGAGGAAGTGACCCTCGATGTGCCACAACTGGCGGCCGGTGCGCTTGGTACGCCAATCGCCGTGTACGAGGCGATTCCGCGATCCTCGGTGGATTCCCTGCCCCGGCTGCTCGCGCGTCCACGCAGCACGGCCACCTTCGGCACCGACTCGCTGGTGCCCGTGTATCTCGAGGCCAGCGGTCCGCAGGCGCCGGCCACCGTCGACGTGCGCGTGGTCGGTGACGGGGAGCAGGAGCTCTGGCGGAGTACGGTCGACCTGACCCAGCGCCAGTCATTGCGCAGCACGACGATCACCATTCCCGTCCTGCCACTGGGCATCGGTGTGTCAACGCTCACGGTGACAGCGCCCGGGCGTCCGGATACGGCGCGCACGCGCCTCCTGGTCAGCCTCGGCGATGACCTGCCCATCGCGTCGTTCAACGAAATGCTCAACTACATGCGCTACTTCGCCGCACCGGAGCGCATCAAGGTGTTGCGCGACGTGTCGCCGGCGCAGCGTTCCGAGGTGTGGGCGCAATTCCTGAAAGCCACGGATCCCGTGCCGGGCACGCCCGAGCATGAGGCGCTGCGGGACTATTTCATGCGCATCCGCGCCGCCAACCAGCGCTACCGCGACGATGGGCCGGTGGGATGGCAGGCGGACCGTGGCATTGCCTTCGTCGCGCTGGGTGAACCGGACAACATCCACGATTCGGCCATGCAGGATCCGAACTCGCGCGTCCGCCAGTTGGTGTGGGAGTACACCTCACTGCGACTGCAACTGGTCTTCAGCGACCAGACCGGATTTGGTCGCTGGCGCCTGTCGAATTCGGGCCGCGCCGAACTCGAGGGCGCTATTCGCCGCAAGCTCGCCACCGCGCCGTGACCGGCGTCCGCAAGCCCGACGCGCCACGCCTCTTCCTGATCGATGGCTATGCGCTGATTTACCGCGCGTTCTTTGCGCTGATGACACGCCCGCTGTCGACCAGTCGCGGCGAGAACACATCGGCCGCGTGGGGCATTGCGAACTTCCTCAAGCGGCTGCTCACCACGCACAAGCCGGAGTTGCTGGGCTGGGTCCACGACTCGGGCGCGACGTTCCGCGACGACTTGTATCCCGACTACAAGGCGACGCGCGAAAAGCTCACCGACGAGCTGCAGGCCGACTTCCAGCGCGGATTGCAGCGCATCACGCAACTGCTCGCCGCGTATCACATCCCGGTGCTGGCGGTGCCCGGTTTCGAGGCCGATGACGTGATCGGAACGCTGGCCGCCAAGGGCGTCGAAGCGGGATACAATGTCGTCATCGTCTCGGGCGACAAGGACTTTCAGCAGCTCGTGCGTCCTGGCGTGTGGCTGCTCAATCCGGGCCGAGGCGGACCGGCCAGTGTCGAGGAATCGTGGGTGGGTGTCGAGAACGCCAATGACCGGCTGGGCGTGCCGCCGGAACGCGTGGTCGACTATCTCGCGATGGTCGGGGACACATCGGACAACGTGCCGGGCGTGAAGGGTATCGGCGAAAAAACCGCCCAGGAGCTCATCGCGCAGTACGGTGCGCTCGAGGACATCCTCGCGCACGCGAACGAGATCACGAAGAAGCGCCCGCGTGAGGCGCTGCTCGAGCTGGCAGATACCGCGCGCCTCTCGAAGCAACTGGTGACGATTCACTGCGATGTCCCGGTGCCATTCGACCCGGAGTCCCTCAAGGTCGACACGCCGGACGTGCAGTCGCTGCGCCACTTGTACCTCGAGCTCGAGTTCAGCTCGATGCTCAAGGATCTGGGTCCGGCGGATGGAACCGCATCCGCGGTCTCTGTGCCCCCGCCGCCGGCCGCGGCGCACGCGACCGAGCCGGACGGCCCGACTGCACCGATGCCGGGGTCATCCGGGCGACCCGGCACACCGACCGTGCGCGTGAGTGACAGCGGTGTTCCGGTGCTCGCCGACGCGACCTACGAAACGGTGGATACACTGGACGCGCTTCACGCGATGCTCGCGCGCGTGCGTGCGGCGCCGTTCATCGCGTTCGATACCTGGACGGTTACCGACGTCGATTCGCCGTTCGCGAGCGATCCCTTGCGCACGCACCTGACAGGGATGTCGATCGCGGTCGCACCGGGTGCGGCGTACTACCTGCCCTTCGCGCATCGCGCCGACGACGGGAGTGGCAACCTGTCGTTGCTTTCCGGCGACGGCGGAATCGCAGGTCGGCGGATCACCGCAGGTGCGCCCGACCCGGTGAACCTTCCGCCGTTCGACAGCGCCGGGCTGGCACCGCTGCGTGCGATGCTGGAAGACGCGTCGGTGAAGAAGATCAGCCAGAACGCCAAGTACCACATGCTGGTGCTTCGCGCGGCTGGCGTGCGCCTCGCGGGCCTGGAGTTCGACACGATGCTGGCCAGCTACGTGCTCGATCCCGGGCGTCGTTCGCACAACATCGACCTGCTGTCGCTCGAGTGGTTGGGGCACACGATGACGTCGTACGAGCAACTGTGCGGCAAGGGGCGCACCCAGCTTCCCTTCAGCGTGGTGCCGGTGGACGCCGCGCGCGACTATGCATGCGAAGACGTTGACGTGACCATGCGATTGCACGCCGTCATCGAGCCCATGCTCACCGAGCACGGCATGCGCGCCTTGCTGGCGGAAATGGAAGTGCCGCTGGTGGACGTGCTGGCCGAGATGGAATGGGAGGGCATCGCCATCGACCCGGCGTGGTTCGAGTCGCTCAAGACGCGGTTCAAGGCCGAGCGTGAGTCGGTGGAACGCACGATTTATGAGGAGGCGGGCGAGGAGTTCAACATCAACTCCAATCCGCAGTTGCGCAGGATCCTCTTCGAAAAGCTCGGGTTGCCGGTGAAGAAGAAGACCACTACCGGTCCAAGCACGGACGCCAGCGTCTTGCAAGAGCTTGCGGAAGAAGGGCACACCTTGCCCACACTGCTGATGGAGTACCGCGAGCTGTTCAAGCTCGAGGGCACGTACATCGACGCGTTGCCGCGCATGATCAACCCGCGTGACGGTCGACTCCACACGTCATACCGGCAGACGGTCGCTGCCACGGGACGACTCTCGTCGAGCGACCCCAACCTCCAGAACATCCCGATTCGTCGCGAACTTGGCCGCGAGATTCGTCGCGGGTTTGTCGCCCGCGACGGATGGCAACTGCTGTCGGCCGACTACTCGCAAATCGAGTTGCGCCTGCTGGCGCATCTCTCGGGCGATCCGGCATTCGTGTCGGCCTTCAGGGCTGGCGGGGACATTCACAAGCAGACGGCTGCCGTCATCTTCGGCGTCGCGGTCGAGGATGTCACCGGCGACATGCGCGCGCGCGCCAAGACCATCAACTTCGCCACCATCTACGGTCAGGGCGCGCATGCGCTGTCGCGACAACTGCGAATCACCAACGCCGAGGCGAAGGCGTTCATCGAGACCTACTTCGACCGCTTTGCGGGTGTGAAGGCATTTCTCGACCAGTGCGTGGTCACGGCGAAGCAACGGGGCTACGTGGAAACGCTGTTCAAGCGCCGCCGATACATCCCGGAGCTCAAGGAACGCAACTTCAACATGCGCGCGTTCGGCGAACGGGTGGCGGCCAACGCGCCCATCCAGGGATCCGCGGCCGACCTGATCAAGATCGCAATGATTCGCATTCACCACGCGCTGGTTGCGCAGCAGTTGGCATCCCACATGCTGCTCCAGGTGCACGATGAGCTCGTGTTCGAAGTGGCACCCGGTGAAGAGTCGCGCGTGCGCGCGCTGGTGAAACAGGAGATGGAAGGTGCCGCGTCCCTGGATGTCCCGCTGCTGGTGGAAATGGGTGCGGGCCGGGACTGGATGTCGGCCAAGTCCTGACCGCAGCGGGCCCGGTTCCTCACGTCGTATGCTCTCGCACTTTGCACGGAATCCCGGCGGGTGCGATACTGCGCATCCTCGTGAAAGCAGACCAGAAAGCCTGTAACACATTGTCAAACAATGACTTGCACGGCGTCCACCGTCGCGGCATCGGCGTTGCCTACACATCGGGTCAGTGAGCGGGGTCCAGGCCCCGCCGGTCGGCACCGCCGGCCGCGATGTTCAGGGCTTTCGACCGAGTACTCCGTATGCCGAACACACGCTTCAAGCGAGGCTTCACGCTGATCGAACTGCTGATCGTGGTGGTGATCATCGGCATCCTCGCCGCCATCGCCATACCGAAGTTCCAGGAGACGAAAGGCAAGGCGTTCGCCTCGTCGCTCAAGAGCGACCTGCGCAACCTGTCCTCGGTGCAGGAAGACTACTTCTACTACAACGAGACCTACGCGCCGGCGATGGGCACCATCACGTTCGAGCCGTCCAATGGCGTGATCCTGACGATCACCGAGGCCACGTCGAGCGGCTGGTCTGCGACCGCCACACACCCCTCGGCGGCTCCGCTCACCTGCGCCGTATTCTACGGAAAGGCGTCGCCAGTGGGAGCCGCTACCGCAGAAGGACAGGTTGCTTGCCAGTAGCGCGCCCCGACTGACAGGCACCTCTGAACGCCGGCTCGGATTCGGGCCGGCGTTCGCTATGGCGGGCATTAGAATGGGACATGCACGACCGTCCCGACCACAACCTGCCTGCTGTTGCCGAAGATCCCGACACTGCACGACGCATCGAGCGCCTTCGCGCCATCACCCGGGCGTCGGGAGCTCGCGAGTTTGCCAAGCGTCGTGACGGGATGATTCACGCCATGGACGGCGGACTCTGGCTGCATCGCCACATCTGGCTGGGGCGGCCGATGGTCCATCTGGTGAGCACGGACCGCGCCCGCCTCCTCGCGTACGGCACCGCCCTCGGCGTCTCCGAATACCGGCTGCAGTACAAGCCGCTGCGCGATCCGCGCACGGAGGAGCGTCGCGATGCATGGCATTGGGACCTGGGCGGTCCCGTGTATCCGCCGGTCGACGACGCCCTGCTGAACAGCGGGGACTGATGTCGCGTTCGCTGGCGTGATTCGCGCCGGTCAGTTCCCGCTGTTCATCGCCACAACCTCGAGGTCTGCCGCTTCGTGCTGAAGCCAGCCCGCTTCAGCACGAAGCTCCCGCTGTAGCGCGGGATCGGCGCGAAACCGGCGATACGCGCGGGCGCGGGCAACGATGCGACGCAGCCGATCGCGGTAGCGCAGATGGGTGCTTGCCGACGGGACCAGCGTGAGGAAGAACGCCAGCGCCCACCATGGACCGAACACCGCGCCCACCGCCGTCGTGAGGAGGACGTAGGTCGCGAGTACCACCACCAGGCCCACGATGAACGAGCGCATGGGCCGCTGGTCGAGGCTGCGCACATTGCGCGTGGCGAGGTAGCCCGTGAGGCGCAGGGACAGGGCATGCGTCATTCGTCCCCACAGGCTTACGGGAAGCATCACCGCGGCAATCGACAGCTCGCGAATCGTGAACCATGCGCCGAGTCGCGCCGACAGCTCGATGCCCAGATCCTGCACATCGATGCGCTCGTGCGCGAGCCGGGCATGAAACGCGCGCAGGCGTTTTTCGGAGGTGTCGATTCGCGCATTGAGCGCGGCGTCATCGCGTGCCCGGACGGACCGCTGTGCGCGCGCGAAGCGACGCACCAGCTCCAGCGTGACGGCCAGCGACGGAGCGCCGTCCTCGAGCTCCGTGATTGGCTCCTGCAGCGCCGCCAGCGTCTCCGCCAGCACCTGGATGCGCTCGGCATCCTCGTGCGTCTCGAAGTTGATCGTCACCGCGCGAAGTCGCTGGTCAATCAGCTCGGTGAGCGTCTCCACCATCGAGGGTCCGCTGCCGAGCGTGTCCAGATCGATCGGCTCGCCAACCTGCAACATGACGCGCGAGCGCGGCTCCTCCTTTTGCTCGAAGAGCAATCCGATGGGGACGATCCGGATGCCGCGCACGCCACGGTCATCGCGCGACATCAGGGCCATGCGTGCGAGACCTGTGCGCAGCGGCGCCATGTGGGGATCGTCCGTCGTCTTGCCCTCGGGAAACACGACCACGCACGACCCTTCAGCCATGGCCTCCGCGACCGCAGCAAACGCGGCCCGATTGCGTTCGGCATCGGGAACCGGCGCGGTGGGTGCCGCACCGTGCGCCGCGGTCCGCTCGTCCGCGGCGCGACGGAGCGGCACGACCCCCACCGCGCGCAAGAGGCGCGCCGCGAGGGGATTGGCGAAGAGCGTGGCCTTGGCCGTGAAACGCACGCGGCGCGGTGCGGTCCAGGCCACCACCATCGCATCGGTCAGCGAATTGGGATGATTGCACGCCAGGAACACGGGGCCGTCGCGGGGGATGCGCTCGAGATCGGCCGTGATGACCGCGCGGTAGTACCACCTCAGCGCGATGCCCGCGATCGGCTTCAGCGCTTCGTACAGCATGTGGCAATCGGCACGGTGTTCACGTGTGCCGGTTCAGCGGGAAAATGTCCGATACCACGGCAAGCTGGCGGGCCAATGGCCACGAAGAGCCTCGTAATGGGAAGGAAACGTCGGCAGATTATTGTCAGTGTCGACCAGCCGCCTGTCCAGCACGTCACGCGACGTACTTCGCTTCGCCATCGTATGCCTCGGCGCTGTCGCGCTTGGCGTTGGCGCGGCTGCCTGTGACCGCCAGCCGGAACCGCATGCGCCCGGTGCCAGCGGCGATTCCGCCAGCACACCGGAAGGTGTCGAGGCGCCACGGGCGAAACCAGGAAGCGGCTGGAGCATCGAAGCCGGTCCGTTTCTGGTCCTGCCAACCGTCGACGGCGGGATGACGGCGGGGTCGCTGGTTCGCCCGGACGCGTCCGACGAAACGGTCGGCGATACGTTGGGCGTTGGCGCCGCGATGGGCTCTGGACAGTTGGAGCTGTTCGCCCGGCACGGTCGCGTGGGCACCGCGCGGCTGAGCATCGAAGCGTCCCTGCCGATGGATTCCGGGTGCACCGCATGGCCCGTTGCGCGGCTGGCCATCGACGCCGGTGCGCCGTTGCCGTGGACCGTTGCGTTCGCTTCGGGGCGGGTGACGCCAATCGTGCTCGACTCGATCGAGGGCTTGTCACCGCGTGACTCGGCGCGGCTGGCAATCGATCTCACGCGTCTCGCGTCGGCATTGCCCAACGATACGGTGGCGACGTTTCGCGGACTGCCGTTCGTCGTATTGCGCGCGTGGCGTGCGCGGGGCCTCGACACGGGCTTCGTGGTCGCGACGCTCGCGCGGCGCGTCAACCAGGAAGACGCACCAAAGGAAGAGCGGCTCGTCGTGGTCGTCGACCAGATCGGCGCTGATGCCAGGAAGTGGGTCGTGGCGTGGCACGAGCGCGCCTCCGGGAGTGAAGAGGAGCTGGTTGTTGCCGAACCGCTGCTCGCGTTTCGGAGTGGTCGCCCGACTGACGTTCACCTGCTCTTCGGGCGCGACGATGGCGTCGCCTTGAGCGCCGCCGTGCTGACGCGCGGCGTGTCCGGGTGGCACGTGACGTGGGAAAGCGCGATCGCAGGCTGCAACTGACCGTGCCGCCGTGAGTGGCATGGGATGGTGGTGGGTGCTCCTCATCGCGGCGACGTTCTCGCCGCGCACCCCGGTGTGCGATGTGCCTGCGTGGCGGCGATCGATCGACGGCTACGTGCGCGCACATCCCAGGGCCGAAGCGGTCGACCTGTACAAGCTGGCCCATCAGGGCATCCTCGGCAGCGAGCATGCGGTCACGGATACGGCGTCAGCCGTCGCGTGGATGCAACGCGAGCTTGCAACGTTGTCACCGGCGCCGCAACCCGTGACCGACTCGTCGGTGTCTGAACCACTTCCGCCCGTCGGACGTTTCGTTCGTGTTCACCTGCGACCGTTTCTCGCACATCGCGGTGATCCCGCCACGCTGGTTCGCGCGTTTGTCGCAACGGCCAACGGTGCGCGCGGAGACACGGCGCAGTTCGCTTGCGTCGAACGCGCGCTGTCAACACTGGCGCCGAGCCCGACGTTTACCCGGTTGGCGTCGCTCATTCGCGAACGGCGTCGCACGGGTTTCGATGCTGTGCATCATTCCGCCGGGTTCGAGGCGGCGTATGCCCCGGCCTATCGCGTCATCGACGCGGCCTTGCTGAGCGCGCTCCTGGCCGGCTCCGATGGTTCTTCAGTACCGCTTCGCCAACCAGCCCATCCATGACCAGACACTCACTCTCGCGCGGCATCGTCATCGGCATGGCCATGATCCTGGCCGCTCCATTCGCGGTGATGGCACAGTCCGCGCCCGCGTCGTCGTCGGGTGCCAGGCGTGCGCTCACGCTTGCCGACTACGGCAAGTGGAATCGCATCACCACCACGGCATTGTCACCCGACGGCGGCTGGCTGGCGTTTGCCTATCAGCCCAACGATGGCGACGCGACGCTGCACATCAACAGTCTCGGAACTGACACGCGCTACAGCGTGCCGGTGGGTTCCGCGCCGGTCTTCAGTTTCGATGCGAAGTTCGCGGGCTATTTCGTGAGCCCGCCGGAGCGTCGTCCCGGCGCCGGGCGCGGCGGCGCACCAGCGGTATCGCCACCCGCGGGTCGCGGTGGGGCAGCCGCAGGCGCGGCCGCGCGCCGCTTCGAGCTGCTCGACCTCGCCAGTGGCGAGAAGACCGCCTTTGCCAATGCGAACAGCGCCAGGTTCGCGAAAAAGGCACCGTGGGTGGCCGTGCGATCCAACAAGGCCGTGGCGGATGCGAAGCACAATGGCGCGGACCTGATCGTGCGCAACCTGACGACAGGCACCGTGCGCAACATCGGCAACGTGAACCTGTACGAGTTCGACGCCAACGGGCGTTTCCTTGCGTACACGGTCGATGCGGCCGAACGCATGGGCAACGGCGTGTATCTCCTTGACCTCGGCAAGGGCGAAACCCGCGTGCTGGCGAGCGCCACGCGCGACTTCGACCAACTGGTGTGGAGCGACAGCGGCTTCAACCTGGCCGTGCTCGAAGGCGACAAGGCGACCGACCGCAAGCAGAAGGACAACGTGCTGCGGGCCTGGTTCGATATCGACCGCCCGGCCATGCGCGCAGTCGTCTACGACCCGTCGAAGGACAAGGATTTCCCTGCGGGGATGATCGTGAGTGAGTTCGCCGCGCCGCGATTCAACAAGGACGGCACGAAACTGTTCCTTGGCATCAAGGAACAGGAAACCGAGCCGGCGCGCAGCGACGAGCCGCAGGCGAACGTCGACGTGTGGCACTACCTGGACCCGGAACCGCAGTCGCAGCAGATCGTGCGACTCGCGCAGGAGCGTCGTTCCACGTACCAGGCAGTGCTGCAGGTGCCGAGAATGAAAGTGCTGCGCCTGGCCGATTCCTCGATGCGCACCGTGCAAGCCACGGCCAACGGCAAGTGGGGCATCGGACGGCTCGACAAACCCTATCGCCTGGAAGTGTCGTGGGGCGGTTCACGCGCGGACTACTATCGCGTGAATCTCGAGACCGGCGAGCGCACGCTCATCGCGAAGGCACTCACGCGCACCATGGGCGCGTCGCCCGACAGCAAGTGGTTCCTGTTTCTCGAGAAGGGCAACGTGTTCGCATTCAACCTGGAGACGGGGCAGCGCGTGCAGGTCGATGCATCGGCCAGGCGCAGCTTCGTCGACATCGATGACGATCATCCGTATGAGCGTCCCACGTACGGCGTGGCGGGCTGGTCGCGCGATGGCAAGTCGGTCCTGCTCAACGACAAGTTCGATATCTGGCAGCTTGCGCTCGACGGGTCGCGCGCGACCAATCTCACGCAGGGCGTCGGCGACGCGCAGCAGATCCGTTTCCGCCTGGCGCGGCTCGACCAGGGCGGTGGTGGGCGCGGTGGGCGGGGCGGTGGTGGCGGCGCCGTCGCCGATGACGACGCGGGCGTCGATCTCACCAAACCCTTGCTGCTGAGCGCCTACGGCGAGTGGACCAAGAAATCCGGCTACTGGCAGGCGCTGCCGGGCAAGGCGCCGACGCCGCTGGTGTTCACCGACAAGGCCATCGGACAGGCGCAGAAGGCCGAGCGCAGCGGTCGGGTGGTGTTCACGCAGCAGTCGTTCAGCGAATTCCCGGATTGGTGGATGACCGATTCCACCTTCGCTGCGCCGAAACGCGTGACGGACGCCAATCCGCACCTGGCCGACTTTGCGTGGGGCAGCAAGGTCCTGGTGGACTACACCAACAGCAAGGGCGTGAAGCTGCAGGGCACACTCACGCTGCCCGCGAACTATCAGCCGGGCCAGCAGTACCCGATGATCGTGTACTTCTACGAGAAGATGTCGAACACGCACCACCAGTTCTCCGTGCCCGTGTACGACGACCGCCCGCACATGTCGACGTACGCCAGCAGCGGCTATCTCGTTTTCCAGCCCGACGTCGTCTACGAAATCGGCCGGCCGGGCAGCTCGGCGGTGGATTGCGTGACCAGTGCGGTGAAGAAGGTCATCGAGCTGGGCTACGCCGACCCGAAGCGCATCGGCCTGCAGGGACACAGTTGGGGCGGGTATCAGTCGTCGTACATCGTCACGCAGACCGACATGTTCGCAGCGGTCGTGACCGGTGCGCCGCCCACGAACCTGATGTCGTTCTATGACCAGTTGTACAAGCAGACGGGCACGGTGCAGCAGGGCATCATGGAAGTCGGTCAGGTGCGCATGGGTGCCGACAGCACGCCGTGGACGGCCAAGGCGCTCTACGAAAGCCAGTCGCCGGTGCACAACGTGCAGAACATCAAGACGCCGTTCCTCATCCTGCATGGCACCGCTGACGGCGCCGTCGACTGGGTGCAGGGCCTCGAGTACTTCAATGCCGCACGACGCAACGGCAAGCAGGTCATCCTGCTGTCATATCCCGACGAACCGCACCACCTGGCGAAGAAGGAAAACCAGAAGGACTTCCAGGTGCGCATGAAGCAGTTCTTCGATCACTACCTGATCGGGGCGGAAGCGCCGAAGTGGATGAGCGACGGGGTTCCGCAAGTGCGGAAGGGGACGGGGTTCTAGCCCGGATTTCTCACCAGCGTGCGTGCAGGTGTTGTGCGAGGGTGCTGTTAGGGCGGTGATTGGGTGGAGGGTGCACGGATTCAGCGTGTGGCGCATCGGCC
>CAZPON010000037.1:0-15759 GCA_964588045.1 uncultured Gemmatimonas sp. | reverse complement strand
CTACACCGTCGCGCGTCTCGACCAGACGACGGCGTCGCTCACGGCACGATTGGACGTGACGGCCAGCCCGACACTGTCGCTGCAGGTCTACGCACAGCCGTACATCTCCAACGGCCTGTATCACAACTGGCGTGAACTGCAGGATCCGCGCGCGGAGCGTTGGGAAGATCGCTGGCAACCGTATCGCGATACACCGCCAGGCGGCTTCACGTACAAGCAGTTCAACAGCAACGTCGTGGTGCGCTGGGAGTACCGCCCGGGCTCCACGGTGTTCGCCGTCTGGCAGCAGGGGCGCCTGCAGGACGGTGCCTATCCGGGATCCTTCACCGCGCGTCGCGACTTCAACAACCTGTTTCAGGCGGTGCCGCAGAACGTATTCCTCATCAAGGCGAGTTACTGGTTGGGTCGATAGGTTCGCCGGCCTCGCGTGAGAGAGAACAGTGCGGTTGGAATGCAATGGCGGGTCATGCCGTCCTCCAGTGTGAACAGGCGAATGCGCCGGTCACGCTGGCCGGCGATTGATCGGCAACTGCCACCCCGACCTCATGCTCGAGACGCTCACCGCACTGGTACAGCCCTGGGCAGACCTGTACTCGGGCAGCGCCGGGCTGTCCACGGCGGTGATCGCGACCCATCTGCTGGCGATGTTCGTGGGAGGCGGCATGGCGATCGGTGCCGACCGCGCCATCCTGCGCGCGCCGCCGGGCAGTTCCGATGCCGCGCGCGCGGTGGTCGCCGACCTGGCCACCATGCATTCCGTCGTCATCACGGCGCTCATTCTCACCGTGGTCAGCGGCCTCGCGCTCGCTACCGCCGACGTGGCAACCTTCGCCGTGTCCAGGGTGTACTGGACCAAGATGACGCTGTTGCTCGTGCTCCTCGCCAATGGCTGGCGCATGCGTCGTGCCGAAAACGCCGTGCTGCGTCCACTCGTCGACGTGCCGCTCTACACCGCCGAGATCTCGGCGATCGCATTTCCCGAGAAGGCGTGGCGCACGGTGCGCCGCTCGGCCGCACTGAGCCTCGTCCTGTGGTGCGTCATCGTGCTGCTGGGCGTCGTGCTCGCCAATGCCTGACCCGACGCGACCACCACGGAATTCGCCGATGACGTGCACGAACGTTTCGGAACCCGTCACACACCGCGCCTGCACCGGAGCATGCTCCGGTCGCCGGGCGTTCCTGCGCGAGGCCATCGGCGCGGCTGCCGCCATCGCCGGACTGTCGTCACTGGCGCCATTCGCCCAGATGGCCGCGCTCGAGGTGGGACCGACAGGCACCGTCAGGTATGCCATTCCTGCCGCCAACGGTGTGTCGATCGATACGAAGAACGACGTGATCATCTGTCGTTCGAAGGGCGATGTGTTTGCGTTCGCCCTCGCCTGCCCGCATCAGAACACGGCGATCCGCGCGCTGTCCGGCGACAAGGGATTCCAGTGTCCGCGTCACAAGTCGCGCTACCAGCCCGACGGCACCTTCATCAATGGCAAGGCCACCCGCAACATGGATCGCCTGGAGATCACGCGAGATGGCCACGACGTCGTCGTGGACCCGAATATTGCCTACCGCAGCGATACCGAGCCGGCGAAATGGGCCGCAGCGGTGGTGAAGGTGTAGACAGGCCCGCGCGAGACGCATCCAACGGGTATCTTTCCACGCGTCGCCGGCCAGCAGGGCCGACGACGCGTTCCTGTCCTCCCGCCCGTTTGCATCATGCCTTTCGTCCGCTGCTCCCGCCGCCGCGTTGCGCTGGCACTCGCCGTGAGTGCGTCCGCCATCACCGCCACGAACCTCGCCCACGCGCAAGCGGGCGACCTCAAGCCCGAGCTGACAGCGATCTCCAGGCACCCGACGGTGCAACAGGCCCTCGCCGCAATCGAACGCGACAATGCGTGGACGCTCGAGCAGCAGGTGTCGCTCTGCGAGATCCCGGCGCCTCCCTTCAAGGAGGCGGCGCGTGCCGCGGCCTTTCGCGATCAGTTGATCGCACTCGGCGTGCAGGAGGTGCGCATCGACAGGGAAGGGAACGTGATCGGCGAACTGCGCGGAGCGCATCCCGGTCAGACGGTCCTGCTGAGCGGCCACCTCGACACGGTGTTCCCCGAAGGCACCGATGTGACCGTGAAGCGCGAGGGAACGAAGTTCAGCGGACCTGGCATCGGCGACGACTGTCGCGGACTGGCGGCCACGCTCGCCGCGGTGCGGCAGATCGTGGACGCGAAGATCCCCTTCGCCGGTCGCCTGCTGGTCGTGGGCACGGTTGGTGAGGAAGGTCCGGGAAACCTGCGCGGCGTGCGGGCGATTTTCGCGAGCCCGCTCAAGGATTCCATCGACGTCTTCCTCTCGGTCGACGGCACGGGCTACGGCATCACCAACGGCGGCGTCGGCAGCAATCGGTATCGCGTCAGCTACGTCGGACCGGGCGGCCATTCGTACGGCGCGTTCGGCATGCCCAATCCCATTCATGCCATGGGACGCGCGATCGCCAGGATCGCCGACCTGCAGGCATCGGTCGATCCCAAGGTCACGTTCAACGTCGGCATGGTGTCGGGTGGCACGTCAGTGAACTCGATTCCCGACAAGGGTGTGATGGAGATCGACCTGCGCAGTGAATCGGCTGCGGCGTTGGCCGCCATCGATGCCAAGCTGCAAACGGCGCTGCGCCAGGCGCTCGCCGACGAACGCGCGCGGTGGCCGCAATCCAAGGTCGCACTCGACCTCAAGATCGACACGATGGGATTGCGCCCGGCGGGTCGCACGCCGGACACTGCGGCCGTCGTGCGCACGGCGCTCGCCGCCGCATCGGTGATGAACATCTATGCACCGCTCACCACATCCAGCACCGACGCCAACATCCCGATGGGCCTGGGCCTCCCGGCACTCACGCTCGACGGCGGCGGGGTCGGACGCGGCGCACACTCGCTCGAAGAGACGTACGATGATCGTACCGACGGCTTCAAGGGCCCGCAGTGGGTGATGCTGGTGGTGCTCGGGCTGCTTGGCGTGAAGTAGCGCGCAGCGCAGCGTTCAGCGAAACAGCGTGGCGATGTCGGCGGCAGCGATCGGCGCTGGCGACGCCGCGAGTCCGGCCCGAAACGCGGCCTCGCCCAGCAACGACGGAGCATCGGCACCGGCCGCGCGACGCTCGCGCAGCGACGTGTCACGACTGGCCTTGCTCAGCTTCGCCCCGTCGGGGTGCACCAGCAGCGGGTGATGCAGCACCAGTGGTTGCGCAGAACGACCGAGAAGCCGCGCCAACTGCCGCTGACGCCCCGTGCTGGCCAGCAGGTCCTCGCCACGAATGATCACGTCGATGTCCTGCGCGTAGTCGTCGACGGTGACCGCGAACTGATAGGTCCAGCTGCCGTGGCGGTCGCGCACAAGCACGTCGCCGCACTGCTCTGCGGGAACCTGCTCGATGCGACCGAGCCGCAGGTCGTCGAAGACTTCGACACCGGATGGCAAGCGTACGCGACGTGCCAGCGTCGTGTCCGGATCGACATGACCGTCGGCGCAGGTGCCCGGGTAGCGGGCCTCTTCACCGGGCGCGGTGCGCACCTGCTGCGCGATGTCGCGCCGCGTGCAGTTGCAGGCGTACACGAGTCCCGCGCGCGCGAGCTGGTCCAGTGCGTGTGCATAGCGCGGCCCGTTGTCGGATTGCCGCAGCGCGTGCGCGCCGAGTCCAATGGGGTTGTCGCGATACGACTCGGTCGGTGCGATATCGGCGTCGAGCCCCAGCCAGTCGAGATCGTCCAGCAGCGCCGTCTCGTATTCAGCGCGACAGCGGGTGCGATCGTGATCTTCGATGCGCAGCACCACCTGGCCGCCATGCGCGCGTGCCGTGCCCCACACGTAGAGTGCGTTGACGAGGTGCCCGAGATGCAGGTATCCGGTGGGCGCTGGTGCAAACCGCGTGCGCCACGGCGACGACGGCAGTTGCAGCGGTTACCCGCGCGTGCGCAGCGAGTCGGCTTCAAAGAGGCGCGGATCCACCCACCCGGTGACGTCGGGCGACTTCACCTGTCGCCAGCCGAAGCGACCCATGCCCAGCATGGCCTTGTCGGACGGCTTGATGACGCCCACCACGTCGCCCTCCCGGCTCGCATCGTTGCGCACGTTCACCCAGGTGCGCGCGACGGCGGGTTCCCAGTGAATCGAGTCCGACACGTCGAGCTCCCCGTCAGCGAATGCCATCTGCAGCGAGTCGGTCTCCGTCGTGTCGGCCAGCGCGGCCGGCGCCGCTGATATCATGGTGGACGACACGCGCGGCACCTGCACTGATGCGGCCTTCGGTGCGGCCGGCGGTGTCTTGATGATCACGATGGCCTCGGCAATCACGTCGGCCATACGGTCGCGTACGGACCAACCACCCACGGCCACCAGGGCCAGCGCCGCGACACCCGAAACCGAACGAATGACCATCGGTGACCGCCACGCACTGCGAGTCAGCTCACCGCACCAATGACACGCGCGGTCGCGGCGATGCATGATGCCGCAGCCCGGGCACTTCTTCAGGGGTACCCGCTCTCCGCGGCCGTCGTGAAGACTGAAGGGCACGCTGCATCTCGGACAGCTTGACGCTGCCGACAGGGCTTTCGAGCCACAGGCTTCACATCGGAGGTAGCCCATATCAGGCGATTGGCCCCTGGACGCCCTCTGGGGCATCACAAATGAGGTGGACGAACACGAAGCCATGACGGGGGATATCAACATGCCATACAAACGTGACTTACGGAAGAGCCCGTGCCGCCGGGGTGACGGCCGGAGCGACGGTCAGCCGGCGAGTGGTGTCACCCCTCCGGCAGTTTCATCGCCCGCTCCCTCGACGCATCCCGACTCGCCACCGTGGCCCGATACGCCGGACGCCCCCATCCGAGGATCGCGATCGTCAGTGACATGCCCACCAGCGTGCAGATCACCAGTGACCAGCGCAGCGACCCGTCGTTGCCGAACACGCGATCGGTGACCAGCGCAACCGCCAGCGGACCGATGCCGCCGGCCAGGCCCACGATCAACTGGAAGAGCGCACTGCCCTGCCCTCGCAGGCGCGACGGCATCACTTCGGCAATCGCCGTATTCGCCGCGCCCCACGGCAACGCGGCAAAGATGTTCACCGGCACCAGCAAGGCTGCGGCGAGTGTCGCCGACGACACCACGGGGTAAAGTCCCGCGAACACGATCATGCCTGCCGCGCCGAGCATGCCAATGCGCAGCGGCGCGTCGGTCACGCCACGACGCGCATACCAGTCCACCAGCCATCCGCCAAGCATCGTGCCCACGGGGCCGAGTCCCATGGTGAGCGCGCCTTGCAGGGCGCCCGCCTGCGGCAGCGACCAGCCGTGCGTGCGCACGAAGAACGCCTGCAGCCAGGCGCCCACGCCCCAGTTCACCGAGGCCGAACAGGTGAACCCGATGCACAGCGCCAGCATCGTGCGCGAATTGCGTCGCAGGTATGCCACCACCTGGCCAAGCGGCACCGCTTCCGCAGCCCGCTCGCCGGCGGTGCGCTGCGGTTCACGCACCGTGAGCATCAGCAAGGTCACGAGGAGCCCAGGCAGGCCGATGATGAAGAACACCGTCTGCCATGGATGCACATCGCCAACGATCGGGAGCGACACGAAGCCGGTCGCATCGCGCGCACTCACCACCCAGGCACCCAGCGCGTACGACACGCCGGACCCGAAGAACGTGCCGATCATGTACACGCTCATGGCCATGCCCATCCGGCGACGCGGGAATGCGTCGGCGATGATCGACACCGCCGACGGGCCGAGCGTCGCTTCGCCCACCCCCACCCCGACACGCGCCAGCAGCAGTTGCGTGTAGGTGCGCGTGGCGCCGGTGACGGCCGTCATGAGGCTCCACAGCGCCGCGCCCACGGCCACGATCACCGTGCGCTTCCGCCGGTCGACGAGACGCCCGATGACGAGGCCAAACACCGAGAAGAACACCGCGAAGCCGAACCCCATGAGCAGGCTCACCTGGGTGTCGGACAAGCCGAGATCCCGTTTCACCGGTCCAACGAGCGACGTGAAGATCTGGCGGTCGATGGCGCCCGACATGTTGGCCAGCATCAGCACGCCAACGGCGTACCACGCTTGCCCGGGACTCAGTCCGCCCCGGTAGCCATGCGGTTCGGGACCGGGTGAGTCGCGCTGCGGGGATGACGACGCGGGGCTCGATTCGGGAATCGGCATATCCGCAACAAGCTCGCAGCGTGCACGCGCAGGCGCATCCTGTTGACGATATTCGCCTGCTTGAGGGTTGAGCCAACCGAGCAGGGTTGAGCCAACCGAAGGGTTGAGCGGTGTGGGGCGAGTCGGCGAGGGTTGACTGCGCCATCGCAACATGGGTGATCGCCTTCGATCGAACACGCGTCGAGTTCTTTGCGGACGTACAGTCAACCCTCGCCGGCTCGCCCCCACGCCGCTCAACCCTTCCGTTGGCTCAACCCTGCTCGGTTGGCTCAACCCCCTGTAGCTCTGGTCCGGGCATGCGGTTCGCGTGAGATTCCGTCATGCCACGCCGCCCCGCAATCGTTTCCGATGAACCGTTCGCCCCGCGCGGTGCGCTGGCCTCCGTCGCGATCGATGAGGCCAACGATGACGGCGAGCGATCACCCGTCGATGTGCATGCCGACGAGATCGCGCTGGCAGCGAACATGGCGCCCGTGCGCCGCGCCGCGTTCCTCGCCGGCCGACAGGCCCTGCGCGCTGCGCTGCGCCGCATCGCTCCACTCAGCGACGCCCATCCGCTGCTGCAAACAGGCCGGGGGGCGCCCCACTTGCCCGACGGATGGACAGGTTCGATCAGCCACAAGCGCACACGCGCCATCGCGCTGGTCGCGCCGTCCACGGGCGGCCTGGTGGGCGTCGATCTCGAAGAACGGCCCACTGCACGCGATGCCGAGCGTCCGTCCATCGCGCCCCGCATCCTGACCGCTCGTGAGCGCGAAGTGCTTGAAGGACTGCATCCGCACGCGCACCGCGAGGCGACGCTGGTGCGCTTTGCCCTGAAGGAAGCCGTCTACAAGGCCATCGATCCGTACGTCGCCCGGTACGTGCGTTTCACCGAGGTCGAGCTCGATGTCACGGACGATGGGCGTGCCACGGTGCACCTGCTGATGCCCGAGGCAGGCATGCGCACCGTGCACGTCGAGGCCCGGTGGCGTTTCGAGGAGCAGTGGATCGTCGCGATGGCGCGCAGCGTGCAACGCTGAACATGCGCGCGTAATCGCCGCTCACACTGCCACCGCTTCATGACGCGCCACGCCGCCGCCCAGGTAGCGCGTCACACGCACCACGCGAAAGCCGCCCTGCGCAAGCGCCGCCGAACACTCCTGCCAGCTCATGAAGTGCTCGATGCTCCGTGCGATGTAGCCATACACGACCGGATCACGGTGCCACCACCAGCCGACCACATTGCCGGCGGCCTGCAGGTATCCGAGAAACAGCGCACGCCAGACGGACGACGCGGGACGGTAGAAATCAAGCAGCACGAGCCGTCCGCCGGGACGGAGCACCCGCCGCATCTCGCGTATCGCATCGGCGGCACGTGGCACGTTGCGCACGCCGTATCCGGCGATCACGATGTCCATGCAACCGTCGGGAAGGGACAATGCCGTCATGTCGCCCACCACGGTGCGCACACGATGCGCGACGTCCGCGTCGCGCGTGGCCAGCCGGTGATCGGCGGCGTCGATCATGCGCGCCGACGCGTCGAGCGCAACGACACGCGCGGCGGGCAGGGCGCGCGCCATGCCGACCGCGAGATCGCCGGTGCCGGTCGCCAGGTCGAGCACATCGCACGGCCCCGACGCATCGGGGATGCTGTCAGCGGTCGCCGCAATCGCCGCGCGCTTCCAGCCGGCGTCCATGCCGAACGAAAACCACCGCGTGAAGGCGTCGTAGCGCGGCGCGATGACATCGAACATCGGTGTCACGAAGGCCTGTTTTCGTGCGGGATCCCGCAAGTGCGCGTCCAGGTCCAGCGCCCCCAGGCGTGTGGACGCGTTCACATCGGGCTTCGCTTCGGCTTTCGCGGCGTCCGCCATCAGGCGATCATTCCTCCATGAGGTTCACCCGCTCCCTCCCCGGCAGTCGCCGACGTGGTGCCGTCAGGTTCAACACGCTGGCCCTCGCGCTCGTTGCCATTGGCGGCACGGCCGTGATGCTGATGCGCGCCAATGCCGCGCCCGAGGGCGACCCGCAGAATCTATCGGTCGATCGCGTGGCTGCCGCCGATACGACGCGACAGGAGGCGCCCACGGTCGAGGAAGCGATGGGCGCGTTTCGCGTGCGTGACATGAGTGGTGCCGTCATCCCGCTGCTCACGCCCGGTGAGCCCGCCATCCTCATGATCAGCTCGATCACCTGCGGCTGGTGCCGGAAAACGCTCTCCGATCTGGGCGAGTTTTCTGCCGGACGCCCCCTGTCGCGACTCAAGCTGCTCACGCTCGAGGGTGCGGCCGGCGGAGAATCGATGCTCGCGCGGGCGAACATCACCGGCGCGCAACTCATTGGCCCGTCGGGAAGCCGCGATCAGGTGCTGCTCACGTTCCGCTACCCGGGCACGCCGACCCTGGTCGCCATCGATCGCAACGGACGCGTGGTCGCGACCATGCCCGGCTATCCCACACGCGAATACCTGAAGAGCTGGTACGCGGTGATGGTGGGCGACCAGGACGTCCCGTAGTCGCCTCGCGACTCGCCTCGCGACTCGCCTCGCGATTCAGTGTTCGAGGCGAGACAGGCGCCGCCGGTCGAGCACGACAAGAATAGCGCACAGCGTGATCACCGTAGCCGAGACGGCGCACCAGGGGCAGAAGCCCTTGAGGATGATGAATTCGGCGTACTTGAGGCGGAGCGTGAACAACACCGCCGGCCAGATCAGCAGTTGCATGAGCGTGTTCGGCCACTTCGCGTCCTCGAATCGCGGCGTCGTGCTCACCACCGCCACGAGGAACAGCGCGGCATAGCCGACCGTGCCGATCAGCGCCACGTCGACACCCATGAACCAGCCGTACTTGCTGCCCTGCACATACTCGCAGCCCTTGCTGCCGCTGCAGGTGAGTGTCCCGGTCAGTCCGAGCTTCCAGAGATGCAGGTAGAGCGCGACGATCCCCGAGAAGAGGCTCGCCAGCGCGATCGTCATGCGCGTGGTCACGTGAGTCGATGCGAAGGTGTGGGAAGAACGCGTCGAATAATAACCCGGGCGACCCTTGCCCCGGAGTGATTCGCCGATACCTTCGGCTGCCATGCCTACGCCTTCAACGACAGCCGTCGAGGCCACGCGCGCGCTGGCCGTGCGCCGCTGGCGCATCGCCGCCACGCTCACCGTGTGCATGGTGTTCGTGTACTTCGGGTTCATTGCCCTCGTCGCGTACAACCCGACGCTCCTGGCCACACTGCTGCACGAGGGACTGTCGCTGGGCATCCTGCTCGGCGCGCTCGTGATCGTCGCCGCATGGGTCCTCACCTACGTGTACGTGACGTGGGCCAACCGGGTCTACGATCCCGCGCTGGCCGCGCTGCGCGATCATCACGCCGCCGACGATGCGTCGGCCGGCACCTCTGAAGGCAGGGCCTGATGCAGGCGGCACCTTCGATTGGATCGCCGGACCGCGTTGCGATCGCATTCTTCGTCGGCTTCATCGCGCTCACACTCGGCATCACCTGGTGGGCCGCGCGTCGCACCCGCACCACCGAGCAGTTCTACGCGGCCGGCCGTACGGTCACCGCCGGACAAAACGGCTTTGCACTGGCCGGCGACTACATGAGCGCGGCGTCGTTTCTTGGCATTGCCGGCCTGGTGTCGACCAGCGGCTTCGATGGCCTCATCTACTCGACCGGCTGGCTGGTGGGATGGCCGGTGGTGTTGTTCCTGATCGCCGAACCACTGCGCAATCTCGGGCGATACACGTTTGCCGATGTGGTGGCCGCGCGGCTCAATCCGGTGCCGGTCCGCATCGCGGCAGCGTGCGGCACGCTGGCCACGATTGCGTTCTACCTCATTGCGCAAATGGTGGGCGCCGGTGGATTGATCCGCCTGCTGTTCGGCATTCCCTACGAAACCGCGGTGATCATCGTGGGCTGCGCGATGATGCTGTACGTGCTGTTCGGGGGCATGCTGGCCACCACATGGGTGCAGATCGTCAAGGCGTTCCTGTTGCTGGGCGGTGCGGCAACGCTGGCGCTGATGGTGCTGTCCCGCTTCGGGTTCGATCCGCGCGCGCTCTTCGCGGCCGCAGCGGCGCAGTACGGCGCCGGCGTGTTGTCGCCGGGCAAGCTGGTGTCGAATCCGCTCGACGCGATCTCGCTGGGACTGGCCTTGATGTTCGGCACCGCAGGATTGCCGCACATCCTGATGCGTTTCTACACGGTGCCCGACGCGCGCGCGGCGCGCAAATCGGTGTTCATCGCGACGGGACTCATCGGCTTCTTCTACCTGATGACGTTCATCCTGGGCTTCGGTGCGATGGTGCTGGTGGGTCCGTCCGCCATCCAGGCCATCGACGCCGGCGGCAACATGGCCGCGCCGATGCTGGCCGAGCTGCTCGGCGGGCGTCCGTTCCTCGGATTCATCGCCGCCGTCGCGTTCGCAACGATCCTCGCCGTCGTGGCCGGGCTCGCGCTGTCCGGCGCGGCCACCATCTCGCACGACCTGTGGGCCAGTGTGGTGCGCAAGGGCAATCCGCAGCCTCGTGAGGAATTGCTGGTGGCGCGCGTGGCGACCATCGGCCTTGCCATTGTCGCGATCATCCTTGGCATCGCCTTCAAGGGGCAGAACGTGGCGTTCATGGTGGGCCTCGCCTTTGCCATCGCGGCGAGCGCCAATTTTCCCGCGCTCGTGCTCAGTGTCTTCTGGCGGCGCACCAGCACGGCCGGTGCGGCGACCAGCATGGCCGTCGGCGCCCTGTCCACGGTGACGCTCATCGCGCTGTCGCCGGCAGTCCAAGTCGACCTGCTGCATCACGCCACGGCGATCTTCCCGCTCAAGAACCCGGCGCTGGTCACGATCCCGCTGTCGTTCGTGGTGGGCATCGTGGTGTCGTTGCTCAAGCCGGACGTCGATGGCGCGGAGCGATACGCGGCGGTGGAAAAGCGGCTCCTGCTGGGAGCGGACTGACCGGGCGACGCCTTTGTTGCCCGGCACTTCTTGCCGACGCGCCTGCCCGAAGTGAACGAAATCTCCGGTGGTGGCGTAGGTCGGCTCACGCTCCCGGACGTTCTCCGGGCCGGCGCGTCCGATTCCCGGCGCTCCCGTAAATGACTGGTTTACAATGATTTGACGCGGAGACAAGCAGGTCCGCATCACAAATATTGCTGAGTACCCTGCCAATGGCACGCGGGTTGCCCTTACCTCGCGCGCGAGCCCGCCGGTACAGCGGCTCGTGTCCGCACACGACCGCTACGGGTCGAGCGGGCAATCGGTCCCAATCCTCGCTTGATCATGCTCGATCGAATCGCCATGCGCGCGTTGTTCTGGGGCGCGCTTGCCACCCTGGCTTGTGCCGGAGGACTCCTGTCCACGGGCATGGCGCTGCCGTTTGCCGGCGCGTTCGACTCCGCCGCGCCGTTGCTGTCCATGTCCGCGCTGGTCATCGCCGTGGCCGGCTGGCGCATCCTGCATCGCGAGTTGGCCGAGCGCGCGAACGGCGAGCGCGAAGCACGCGGTCATGTGCGTCAACTGCACGAGGCCATGTATGCCAGCGCCGACGGCCTGTTCCTGCTGCGCGGCATCCGCGACGCCGCTGGCGAGGTGGTGGACCTCGAGATCAGCGATGTGAATCCGAGCGGTGCGCGATTGGTGCGCCGCGAGCGGCAGCAGCTCATGGGTCAACGCCTGCGCCGCGATCTGTCGGCCATCGTGGACGCCGACCTGCTGGACCGCTACATCGCCGTGATCGGCTCGCGCGAGACGACGACGGCCGAAGTGCGGGTCAACCGGCGTCGCTTCGCCGCGAGCTGGCTGTATCACCAGGCGGTCGCCACGGGCGATGGTATTGCAGTGACCGTGCGCGATATTTCCGCCGGCAAGCGCGAGGAAGTGCGACTGCGTCGCGCGACACTGACCGACGATCTCACGCGTCTCTACAACCGTCGCGGCTTCCTGACGCTGGCCGACCAGCAGTTGCGCATCGCGCGACGGCAGGCGAAGGACGCCGTGCTGCTGTACGTCGACATGGACGACTTCAAGGCCCTCAACGACCGGCACGGCCACGCCGAGGGCGATCGGGCCCTGGCGGCCGTCGGCCGTCTGTTGCGCCGCGCGGTACGCGATTGCGATGTCGTCGCACGCATGGGTGGCGACGAGTTCACGATCATGGCCCTCGACGCCGACCGCGCCGCCGCGCGACTCATCCAGCGTCGCATCGAGGAGCGCATCACGTTGCTCAATGCCTCGGGCGAACTGGCAGCACCGTTGTCACTCACCATCGGACACACGCGCGTGCGACCGACTGACGATGCATCGCTTCCGGAATTGCTGGCACGCGCCGATACGCTCCTGCTGGCGCGCAAGAAACGGAGGCGCCTGACCGCGTTGCTGGAACAGCGTGTCGCGTCGCGGGGACGCACCCGCACCGTCACGCGCATGCCGATGGCACCGGCCGGCGCCTTCACTCCACGCAGCGTGGCCAGCGCGCGCCTCGTGTCGTCACCAGTCGGATGACGGCGCGGTGCCTTCGTCCTCGGCTGCGCCCTCGATGAGCCGGCGCCACCACGGGCGCGGATCCTCGGCGCGGCGCACCGTGCGCACCATCTGACGCCACCCGATGCGCATCTCCACGGCATCGGCGAAACGATCTTCGACGCGAGTGGCCAGGCCGCGCTTGAGCCAGGCAGCGAGAGGGTCGGCGAAGTCGGCTTCCGCCAGTCGCGCCGGCAAGCTGTCCGACAGTTGCTGCGCCAGCACCATTTCGCCGGGACCATCCCCGAACGGTGGCCGGCCGGTGAGTGTGAAGAACACGATGCTGGCCAGCGCGTAGCAATCGGTGGCCGGACCCTGGGCCTCGCCGAGCAGTTGCTCCGGCGCCGCGAAAGACGGCGTGCCTGACGTGCCGGCGTGGTCGTCGCCGAGTGCATACGCAATGCCGAAGTCGCCGATGCGCCAGCGCCGGTAGCGATCGATGAGGATGTTCTCCGGCTTGAGGTCGCGGTGGATGATGCCGCTGCTGTGCGCGGCAATGAGCGCCTCGAGCACTTCGTCGACCGGCTGGGCAATCTCCTCGATGGAACGCGGACCGCTGCGCGCCAGCAGGCTCGCCACCGAGCCGCCTTCGGCCAGTTCCATCGTGTACCACGCCACGTCGCCACGGCTGTCGCTGTCGTAAATCGGCACGATGGCCGGATGCGCGAGTTGCGCCGCAAGGCGCGCTTCGCGACGGAAGCGTGCGACAGCGACATCGTCCTTGGCGATGTGCGGGTGCAGCACCTTGATCGCCACCTCGCGGGCCAGCGACAGGTCACGCGCACGCCACACGCTGCCAAACATGCCCTCTCCGAGCGGCGCCAGGATGTCATAATCGTCGCCGGTGGCCCAGCGCAGTCGCGCTTCCGGCGAATCGAACGTGGGCGGCAACTCGTCGCCTTCCGGCGCGATGTACACCGGACGCACGGAGACATGCCGGTCGGTGTCGCGCAGCATCGACGCCACCGACGGATAGCGCTCCGCGGGATCCACGCTCAGCGCGCGTCCGATGACCAGCGCAAGCGCCTGCGGACAGTCGGTCCGCAGCAGCGACAGCGGCGGCGTGTCGTGTTCCGGTGGCGTTTCGCCGGTGAGCATGGTGAAGAGCATGGCGCCCAACTGCCATTGATCGGACAGTGCCGTTGGCTGCCACGTGCCATCGCGCCATTCGGGCGGGCTGGCGTTGAAGCGCACGTCCGGTCGCAGTCCGTGGGGAATCCGGTCGTGCGGCAGCACCCACTCCCACCCCAACAGCCAGAGTCGGCCGCCCGGCGTCAGCCACACCGTGTTCGGTGACACGGCACCGTGCGCGGCCCCCGTGTCGTGCAGGTACGCCAAGGTGCTTCCGGCCTCACGCAATACCTGCAGGGCGAGCGGAATCGCCTCCGGGCCAAGGCGTGACACGCGTGACCGGACCGTTTCACCGCTGATCCACCGGCGCAGGTACCCGGGGCCCCGGCGACTTTCCTGGTACGACGCCCAGTAGTGATACGTCGTGGGCACCGACGGATGGTTGCGATGCGCCAGCGCGCGCGCTTCGCTCTGCAGCCAGGCGCCGTGCGATTCGTCGGGCGCACTCACCAGCGACAGCGATCGTCCCAGCGCGTCGACGAGTTCCTGGTAGTGCCGGTGCTCACGGAACAACCCTTCACTGCCCCAGGACCAGCCGGGCGGCAGCGTCCACGACTCCAGGTGCGGCGGTGGTGTCGTGGTGTCGGTATGCGCGGCAACGAGTCGATCGAATGACATGCGGAAAAGCTTAACAGGCTGAATGGCCGGATGCCGGGCGCTTTTCAGGCCAGCCGCAGCAGGACATGCACCACAGTGCCCACCCCCGGCGTGCTCTGCAGCGTGATGCGACCGCCCCACCCTTCGATCACGCGACGACTGATGGCGAGTCCGAGTCCGCTGCCGCTGGTGCGGGTCGAGAAGTGCGGCTCGAAGACCTGCGGCAACACGTCGGCCGCGATGCCCTGGCCATCGTCACGCACCTCGATGGCGACCCCATCGGCCACGACCTGCACCCCCACCTCGACCCGCCGCGCGTGGGCAAGGCGCGAATTCTCGAGCAGGTTGAGCAGCGCGTCCTTGAGGTCGTCGCGCTGCGCAAGCACGCTGATGGACTCCCGGTCCGTCGGTGCATCGAGCGTCCACTGCACACCGCTGTCGCCGAGTTGCTCGAGCGCGAGCACGTCCCGCACGACATGCAGCACGTCCACCGGGACCGCTGGTGTGCGCTGGTCAGGCGCCATGCCATACCGACTGAACGCGCGGGCGATCTCGTCGAGGTGGTCGATCTCGGCCAGGACCCGCGTGACGTTGGCGTCGAGTATCGTGCCGAAGTCGCCGCGTCCATCGCGAAACGCCCGCCGCAGGTGCTGCACGCCCAACCGGATCGGCGTGAGCGGGTTCTTGATTTCATGCGCCACTTGCCGCGCCATCTCACCCCAGGCGAGCACGCGCTGCGCCGATGCCAGTTCGGTCACGTCGTCGAGCGTGAGCACCGCACCGCCCGAGAGGCGCGTCAGGCGCCCGCGCAACTGACGGCCGGAGAGCACCAGGTCGAAGGCATCGTCCTCGTCGTCGGCCGCGAGGAACGCCAGGCAGCGCTCGGTGACGAGTGCGCGCGGTCCGCGCATCGACGCGATGGACGCGCCCCGCTGCCGCAGCGGCACGCCCAGCAACTGTTCGGCACGCGGATTCGCGACAAGGATCTCGCCATCCGGACGCACGGCGAGCACGCCGCTGGCCACATGCTGCAGCACTGCTTCGGTGCGTCGTTGCGCGGCCTCGAGGGCGGCGCGACTCGTTGCCAGGTCCTCGGCCATGCGGCTGAACGCGCGGTATACCGGTGCAAACTCCGAGGCGGGCGCGCTGCCCAGCGCGCGTTGTTCGCGACCGGCGGCGATGGACAGCGCGGCCTCGCGCAACGCGCCAACCGGCCGCGCCAGCGACCGCGCGGCAATGCCACTCGACCACACCGCGGCCAGCGCGCCCAGCGCCGCCGTGAAGAGCAGCAGGATGCCCAGGTCTTCGCGCCGCGCATCGAGTGCGAACTCGTCGCCGCGCGCC
>CAZPON010000036.1:0-15998 GCA_964588045.1 uncultured Gemmatimonas sp. | reverse complement strand
TACGTCGGCCGTATTCACGCCTGGGACGTGGTGAACGAAGTGATCGACAACGATGGCTCGTACCGGCCCACCACATGGGTGCGAGGCATCGGCAATGGCGACGAGCTGGTGCGCCTGTCGTTCACGTTCGCCAACCGGTACGCGCCCGACGCGGAGCTGTACTACAACGACTTCAACACGTGGCGTCCGACCAAGCGCGATGGCATCGTGCGCATGGTGCGCATGCTCCAGCGCGAGGGCGTTCGCATCGATGGCATCGGCATGCAGGGCCACTGGGGACTCAACTATCCCTCCATCGCGCACATCGAGGCGGCCATCGATTCGTTCGCGTCACTCGGCGTCAAGGTGATGATCACCGAGATGGATGTCGATGTGCTGCCACTGACACGCGAGGGACAGATCATCGGCCAGGGCATGAGCGATCCGCAGTTCCAGCTCGAGGAGTTCAAGACCTACCTCGATCCCTGGCGTGATGGACTGCCGGACGATGTACAGCGCGCGCTGACCGCGCGGTATGCCGAGCTGTTCGCGCTCTTCTACCGCAAGCGTGACAAGATCGATCGCGTGACGCTGTGGGGCGTGACCGACGACATGTCGTGGAAGAACGGCTATCCGATTCCCGGCCGCACGAACTATCCGCTGTTGTTCGACCGGAACCGCAGGCCAAAACCCGCACTGGACGCCGTGCTGTCGGTCCCGAGGCCGTGATGCGCGTCCTCTATATCGGTGGCAGCGGCGAAATCAGCTTCGATTGCATCCACGAGACGGTGCGACTGGGGCACGAGGTCACCGTGTTCAATCGCGGGCACCACAACGCCGGCCTTCCGGACGCGTGTCGCTTCATCACCGGCGACGTTCACGATGACGCCGCGTACGGCCGCCTGGCGTCGGAGCGGTTCGATGTGATCTGCCAGTTCCGGATCTTTTCGACGGACGAAATGGCGCGCGACATCGCGACGTTCAGTGGACACTGCGGCCAGTATGTCTTCATCAGCACGGCATCGGCGTACCGCAAGCCGGTGCGCGGGCTGCCCATCACCGAGGCCACGCCGCTGGTGAATCCGCACTGGGCATACTCGCGCGCCAAGGCGGCCATGGAAGCGATGCTCGCCGGGCAGTCGGCACTGCCATTCACCATCGTGCGACCCAGCCACACCTATCGCACCCGCATGCCGACGGCGCTGGGCGGTGAAGTGTCACGCCTGCTGCGCGGACTGCCGGTGATCGTGCATGGTGACGGCGAGTCGCTGTGGACCATCACGCACGCCACCGACTTCGCCCGCCCGTTCGCGCGATTGCTGGGCAACCCGCGCGCGCTTGGCGACGCCTTTCACATCACGAACAGCCGGTCGTGGCCGTGGAACGAGATCTTCGAAGCGATGGCAGCGGCGCTCGGCGTCGCGAGTCCGCAGTTGGTGCATGTGGCCTCCGACACGCTGGTGCGTTACGAACCCGAGTGGGAGGGGCCGCTGCACGGCGACAAGTCGGCCTCGGTGTTGTTCGACAACTCCAAGGTGAAATCGGTGGTGGGCGACTTTGATTGTCCTGTCGATCCGTGGCACGGCATGCGCCTGGTGGCGCGCGACTATCCGCCGAACCGCGAGCCCGACGCGCGCCTCGATGCGTTGTACGACCGGATCATCGCCGAGCAGCGCGCGCTGGGGCCGTCAGCGCACTGAGTCGTGGCTTGTAGCGGTGAGCGGCGTGACGGGATCCACGACCAGCCACGCGACCGTCGCGAGACCGTACACCATCGCGGCAACGAAGAACGCCGTGTTCCAACTGGCAATCGCTGGCACCGCATCGGCAGTCGTGCGACCACTCGCCAGGATGTAGCCGACGACCACCGGACCCAGGGCGCCCCCGATGTTGCCCAGCATGTTCATGCTGCCGGAGAGTGAGCCGGCGATCCGCCCGCCGACGTCCATGCAAGCCGCCCACGCGATGGGAATGGCGAGGTCACTGGAAAAGCTGGCGAGTGCGAGCGTGAGGATGGCCAGCGTGGGATGTTGCACGTGCGAGACCAGCAACAGCAGCGCGCCAGCGCCCAGTGTACCGGCGGCGGCAACGCCCTTGCGCGCGCTGGCCACCGCCGAGCCATTCGCCACGAGCCGACGCACGAGCCATCCGCCCACGAAGCACCCGATGCCGCCGAAGAACAACGGCAACCCCGCCAGCACGGCGCTCTTCTCGAGCGGCATGCCACGCGCTTCGCGCAGGTAGGTTGGCAGCCACGTGATATAGAAGTACCAGCCATATGAAATGGCGGCATACTGCAACCACAACATCCAGACGGCGCGACTGGTGACCAACCGTCCCCACGGGACGGCCTGATGTGACGGGGCGTTGCGTTCGGCGCCGTCCATCATCGCGAGTTCTGCCGCATTCACCGACGGGTGTCCGGCGGGTCGATCGCGAAACCATCGCGCGAAAAGAATGGCCCACACCACGCCGATCAGGCCAAAGATGCCGAACGTCCAGCGCCAGTTCACATAGTGCAGCGCAAGCGCGACCATCGCTGGCGTAAAGGCGCCACCCCAGCGCGCGCTCAGCCACAGGATGCCCTGCGCGCGCTCACGGTCACGCGATGGCAGCCAGATGGTGAAAACCTTGGTGAGGTTTGGAAAGCAGCCCGCTTCGCCCGCGCCGAAGAGAAATCGGCACACGAGCATCGACATCAGGTTCCACGTCCATCCGGTCGCTGCGGTGAAAAACGACCAGGCGGTGACGACCTTGATGAGCACACTGCGCGGACCATAGCGGTCGCCCAGCCAGCCGCCGGGGATCTCGAACAGCGCGTAGGCAATCGCGAAGGCCGAGAACACCCACCCCATCTCCTGCGTGCCGAAGCCCAGGTCGCGACGAATGTCGCTTGCGGCCTGCGAGACCGCGACGCGATCGATGTAGGTGATCATCGCGAGCGACAAGGCAAAGGCCATCACCACGAAGCGCGCGCGGGTTGGTGTCGAGCCGGGCACCGGCTCGCGAAGTGGCGTGCTCACTGCGGCTGCATTGCGGAAACGCGCGTGGCGTGAATGTTTCCCATGGAGTCGTTGGCGTGGATGATGGTCTCAGTTATCGTCTCGACGGCACAAGGTTGCCGCCGAAGCCGCAAACCAGCAAGCGCGCGTTCCGCGCAGCCTCCCGGAGTGCGTCGATGAACAGGTTTTCGAGTGCCTCGCCCGTGCGGCGACGCTGTCTGCCGGTCGCGCTGACCGCCCTCCTGATGGTGACCCCGTCCGATGGCCGGGCGCAGTCGGTGCCGTGGCGCAGCTTGTTCAATGGTTCGACGCTCGACGGCTGGCACGTGTGCAATGGCAGCGCGCCGTACACCGTCGAAGACGGCACCATCACCGGTCGGACCGTGGTGGGCTCGCCCAACAGCTTTCTCTGTTCGCGCGACACGTTCGGTGACTTCATCCTCGAGTACGAGGTGTGGGTGGCCACGAACCTGAACAGCGGCGTGCAGATCCGCAGTATTGTCGACCCGGCCGTCAAGGGCGGACGGGTGCACGGCCTGCAGGTGGAGGTGGATCCATCGGAGCGCGCATGGAGCGGCGGCATCTACGATGAGTCGCGCCGCGGCTGGCTGTACACGCTCGACGGACAGCCCGCAGCCAGGAGCGCCTTCACGATGGGCGCCTGGAATCGCTTTCGGGTGGAAGCGATTGGCACGTCCATTCGCACCTGGCTCAACGGCGTGCCGGTCGCCGATATCGTCGATGACCTGACACCCACCGGCATCCTGGCGCTCCAGGTGCATGGCATCGGCAACGACCAGAAGCGCGCCGGCGAGGTGGTCCGCTTCCGCAACATGCGGATCCTCACGCAGCAGTTGGCCGCTGCGCGCACGCCCGAGCGCCCTGCTGCCACGCAGTTCAACTACATCCCCAACACCCTCACCGCGCGCGAGCGCCAGGCCGGCTGGACGCTGCTGTTCGACGGACGAACGACCGACGGCTGGCGCGGTGCGCGCCTCACGTCGTTCCCGGCCAACGGGTGGGAAGTGAAGGGTGGCGCGATGTCGGTGCTTGAAACGGAAGGAAAGGAAGCCGCAGCCGGCGGCGATATCGTGACGACGGCCAGGTACCGCAATTTCGAGCTGGTGGTGGAGTACAACCTGACGCGCGGCGCGAACAGCGGCATCAAGTATTTCGTCGACACGGAGCTCAACAAGGGCGAAGGGTCGTCGATCGGCTGCGAGTTCCAGATTCTCGACGACGACGTGCACCCCGATGCAAAGCTCGGTGTGAAGGGCAATCGCACCAACGCCGGCCTGTACGACCTCATCGCGCCCCGGAGCATCCGCTTCAATGGCGTGGGTGAGTGGAATCGCGCGCGCATCATCGTGCGCGGACGCCATGTGGAGCACTGGCTCAACGGCTTCAAGACGGTGGACTATGAACGCGGTACGCAGATGTGGCGCGCGCTGGTGGACAAGAGCAAGTACGTCGTGTGGCCGTCGTTCGGCGAAGCGGCGGAAGGACACATCCTGCTGCAGGATCACGGCAACCGGGTGTCGTTCCGGTCGATCAAGATCCGCGTGTTGCCCGATTCCGCGCCCTGACCGGAGAGTCCCGTGAGCGAACCGAACACCCGCAATCCTGGCCCGGCCGCACCAACGCGGCGGGAGTTCCTGTCCACGGCCGCGGCCGGATCGGCCGCGCTGGTGATGCCCATGTTCATTCCGCGCACCTACCTGTTCGGTGGCGGCCATCCGCCCAGTCGCACCATCAACGTCGCGCAGATCGGCTGTGGCCGCATGGGCATGGAGGACCTGCGCGGCACGATGGCGCACGACCTGGCACGCATGGTGGCGGTTTGCGATCTCGATACCAGGCGCCTCGGCCTTGCGCGTGACGAGGTGGAGCGGTTCTATCGCGCGAAGGGCGAGCAGCAGGTGGAGGTCGGTGCGTATCGCGACTATCGCGAGGTGCTGGCACGTCCGGATATCGATGCGGTCATCGTGACGCCCCCCGATCACTGGCACGCGATCATCGCCGTCGAAGCCGCACTCGCCGGCAAGGATATCTACGTGCAGAAGCCCATCACGTACGACATCGCCGAGTCGATGGCCTTGCGCACGGCGGTGCGCGCGCGCGGACGCATCCTGCAGACGGGCAGCCAGCAGCGTTCGTCCAGGCCATGGAACACGTTTCGCGTGGCCAGCGAGGCCGTGCGCAACGGCCGCATCGGCACGCTGCGCACGGTCCGCATCGGCATCGGACAGGACCAGCCGCTGGGACGTGGACCGCAGCCGCAGGCGGTGCCCGCCACGTTCGACTACGACACGTGGCTCGGGCCCGCGCCGGAACAGCCGTACATGGAAGAACGCGTGCATCCACAACAGGGCTACGGTCGCCCGGGATGGATCACGACCGAAGACTTCGGCCTGGGCATGATCACGAACTGGGGCGCGCATCACATCGACATCGCGCAGTGGGCGATGGGGATGGAACTGAGCGGCCCGCGCACGATCGACGGGCGCGCGTCGTTCATGCGCGACGACATGTGGACGGTGCATCACACGTATCACGTGGAAATGCTGTACGCGAACGGCGTGCGCGTGATCCTCGATCAGTCGTTCCCGAACGGCATTCGCTTCGAAGGCACCGACGGCTGGGTGTTCTGCGCGCGCGGCGCGGCTCAGGTCACGGCCAGCGATCCGGGCGCCGCCGCACAAGGCACCGGGTCGCGCGCGCTCGATGCCAGCGATCCTGCCGTACTGCGCACGCCGTTCACCGCGCGCGACATTCGCTGGCCCGCCAGCGACGATCACTATCGCAACTGGCTCGAAGCGATTGGCACGCGGACGGATCCGATCGCGCCGGTGGACCAGGCGGTGCGCAGCCTGCAAACCTGCGCCGGCGCCTGGATCGGCATGAAGCTCGCCCGCCAGCTCACGTGGGATCCGGCGATGGAGCAGTTCGTGGGAGACGCGGAGGCTACCGCGTTCTGTGCCAGGAGGCCGCGCTCGGCGCAGTACGATATCGCGGCTGTCATGAGGGCGGCGGGGTTGTAGCGAACCGGGGTTCCAACCCTTTGTGGACATAGACTGTCTATCCCCATGACCGTCTATCCCCCACCTCTGTTGGAATTCCCATGACTCGTCGCGACCTGCTGCCGGGGCTCCTCGACATGCTGATCCTGCGCACGCTCAGTGCGCAGTCCATGCACGGGTACGGCATCGCCCAACACCTGCAGCGCCTGTCCAGGGACGTCATCCAGGTGGAGGAGGGCTCCCTCTATCCCGCGCTGCAGCGTATGCGCCAGAAGGGATGGATCAGCGCGACGTGGGGCCAGACGCCGAACAACCAGCGTGCCCGCTACTACGACATCACGGCCGACGGACGTCGGCAGCTCGGAGAACAGGTCGAAGGTTTCGGTGAACTGATGGCGGCGGTGCGTCGTGTCATGAGCGCAACCTGACCTCCAACCGGACTCCACTCATGCGCGAACTGCTGCAGCGGATACGGGACTGGTTCAGGCGCGAAGAACTGGACCGCGAACTGGCCGAGGAACTGGCGTTCCATCGCGCACTCCTCGAGCGCGACGCCAAGGCCGAGGGCATCGATGCCGCCAGGGTGAGCGCGGCGGCCAGTCGGCGGCTTGGCAACGTCACGCTGGCTCGCGAGGACGCCCGCGAGCGCTGGTCAATTCCCTGGTTGTCACAAGTGTTGCGTGATGCGCGGTACGCCATGCGCGGGCTGCGCCGTTCACCCGGTTTCACGGTGACCGTTGTCGTCACGCTCGGCCTCGGCTTCGGCGTGAACGCCGCGATGTTCAGCGTGGTCGACAACCTGATGTTCCGGCCGCTGGCGTACCTGCGCGATCCGGCGAGCGTGAACCGCCTGTACTGGCAGTGGACGGATCGTGATCGTGTGGTCACGTCGCAGTCGGGCCCCTACACGCGCTTCCTCGACGTGCAGCGCGCAACTACCTCCTTCTCGCAGATGGCGGCGTTCTCCGAGCGTCCCCTGGCCGTCGGCGAGGGGGCCGAGTTGCAGGAACTGCGCGTGGCCGCAGTGAGCGCGAGCTACTTCGGCTTTTTCGACGCCAGGCCGGAGCGCGGCCGTTTCTTCGTCGCTGCCGAGGACGTGACGCCGCGCGGCGCCGATGTTGCCGTGCTGTCCCACCCATTCTGGCAGTCGCGATACGGCGGACGCGACGTGCTCGGCGAGCGACTGCAAATCGGCAACATCCGGGCGACCATCATTGGTGTCGCGCCGCGACACTTCGCCGGCGTGAATGACGCCGAGCCGCCGGTGGCATGGGTGCCCATCACCACGTTTGCCGGCAGCACCGGCACCGGAGACGCGGCGACCTACTACTCACGGTATGACTGGGGCTGGATGCATGTCCTGGTGCGGCGTAAGCCCGGCGTCACGCGTGAGCAAGCCGACGCCGACGCCACGCGCGCATTCGGGCTGAGTTGGGAAAACGCGCGCCGCGACGAGTCGCGGAGACCGTCCGTGCTCGAGGCGAAGCCCCGCGTCGCCGTGTCCAGTGTGCGCCCAGGCGCCGGGCCCGATCCCTCGCTGGATGCGAAGACGGCACGATGGGTGTTGATCGTCGCGTTCATTGTCCTGCTGATTGCCACGGCGAACGTCGCCAACCTTCTCGTCGCGCGGGCGCTTCGGCGCGTGCGCGAAAGCGCCGTGCGGCTGGCACTGGGCGCCAGTCGCGGCCGGCTGCTCACGTACTCGCTGGTGGAGTGCCTGATACTGGTTCTCCTCAGTGCTGCCGCGGCGCTGCTCATGTCACGATGGGCCGCCGCCGGAATCCGCAGCTGGTTCACGAACGCGCCCGTCTCGGGCGTGCCAATTGCAACCGACTGGCGGGCGGCCGGCCTGACGCTGTTCATCGCCCTGACCCTCGGCGTGGTGATCGGTGCGAGCCCATCGCTCCTCGTTGATCGGGGCGACCTGGCGTCCAGGCTGCGGGGCGGATCGCGCGGAGGCGTGGCGCATGGCACGCGCGTGCGTGCGATGCTGCTCATGGTGCAGGGTGCCTTGAGCACCGTGCTGCTCATCCTGGCGCTGTTGTTCATTCGCAGCCTCGACGCCGTGCGCAGCATGCCGATGGGATACGACGCCGAGCGCGTGCTGCTGGTGACGCGCGTCCTGCAAGGCACCTTCCCCGGTGACTCGGCGGCGCGGGACATGGCGGCACGCCTCGTGCGCACCGCGCAGGCCCTGCCTGACGTGGAGTCGGCCGCATGGGCCGCCACGGTCCCGTTCTACAGCACCTCGAACACCGATCTCTTCGTGACCGGCATCGACTCGGTGCAACGACTCGGCACCTTCACCTACCAGGTGACGACGCCGGACTACTTCACCGTGATGCGCACGCGCATCGTGAGCGGCCGCGCGCTGTCGGCCGACGACCGGCGCGGCGCTCCGCTGGTGGCGGTGGTCAGCGAAAGCATGGCCCGGGTGCTCTGGCCCGGCCAACAGGCCCTCGGCCGCTGCTTTCGCATGCGTGCGGACACGACACCGTGCATCGCAGTCGTCGGCGTCGCCGAAGACATGGTGCAGCGTGACCTCGCGGGCACGCAGCGCCTGCACTACTACATTCCGCTCGACCAGTCGGCGCGCACGAGCGGCAACTACATGCTGTTGCGCGTGCGGGGCGACCCGACGGAGCTCGCCGAACGCCTGCGCCCGGAGCTGCAGCGCGCGCTGCATGGTGGCGCGTACGTCACCGTGCGTCCGTTGCGCACCATCGTTGCGGCCGAACAGCGGGCGTGGCGTGCGGGGGCCACCATGTTCGCCCTGTTCGGGATCCTGGCGCTGATCATCACGGCCGTCGGCCTGTATGGCGTCATCGGCTACAGCGTGACGCAGCGCTGGCATGAGCTCGGTGTGCGGGCCGCGCTCGGTGCCGGGCGCGCCGACATCGTGCGAATGATCGTCGGCCAATCCGTGCGCTACGTCCTGCTTGGCGTTGCCGGTGGTATGACCGTCGCCATGCTGTCCGGTCGCGCCGTCACGCCACTCCTGTTCCGGCAGGCAGCCATCGACCCGGTGGTCTACGGCGGCGTGGCGCTGCTCATGGTCGCCGTGGCTGTGGTCGCCAGCGCCATGCCGGCCATGCGTGCGTCGGGAGTCGATCCGGCGAGCGCCCTGCGGGCCGAGTGACCACCGACGCGGCGTGGCGAACGCGCAAATTTCGGGTTACCCTTGCGGCCCGGCGTGTTTTCGGCTTCGTCAACGGCACCTGGAGCACGTAAATGAGCATCGGCAACATCGACCACAAGCGTTGGATCGAGGAAACGAAGACGTGGAAGCTGCGCAGTGCGAAGCTCAAAGCCGTCGACAGCGCCATCAAGGCGTACTGCATGCAGGGCGGTGGCACGCCGGGTAACCTGGCGGCGGTGAAGCGGGCCTTCGACACATGGAAGGCGTCGAAGGAGGATTGGACCGACTCGGCGCGCAATCAGAGCGGCATCATCGCGGAACTCGAGGGCTACCTGAGCGGGGCGACACCGCGCAGCAACGCGTACCTCGATTCACAGCGCGACGGCCGGCTTGGGGTGCTCTATGTCTTTGGCGGTCTCGAGGTCGACACCAAGCTGTTCAACCTCGTGGTCGAAAGCGCGTGGGACGCCGGTGCCGCGGTCTTCGGTTTCGATCCGACGCAGGATGCCATCAAGGACTCGATGAGCGGTTCATCGGATTTCCTGAAGGACAACGTGCCCGGGCTGCCGGGGAAGTTCCTCGACTCGGCCGCGGTGCAGAAGGGACGCGACCTGCTCATCGACAAGGTCCAGTCGAGCCTGGAGGCGCGGAAGAACAAGGGGCCATCTTCCGTGCCGCCGCCTGTACCGCCCAAGCCGGCCCATCGAAGGACACCGGCGCTTGGCGGAACGTTTCGCATCACCACGGGCATCGTATCCACGGCGGAGTTCGAGAAGCCCGCGCCTGTGCCCAGCATGTTGCCTGCGTGGGTCGTGTCGCTGATGAATGGCATCCGGCAGAAGCTGCAAGAATTCGCGGCGACCGTTTGGAACGCGCTCAAGAAGCAGTTCGACCGCTTCCAGGAAGAGCCGTTCGATTTCATGCGGGAGTGGGGGGCGCGCATCGGAACGGTCATCACCTTCATTGTCGCGAAGGTCGCGGCAGAGGCCGCGCCGTTCGTGGGCGGCTCCATGGAGATCGCGAAGGGCCTCATCGACACCGTGAAGGCCTGCGCCGACAAGTACGAGTCATACATCCTCGGCAAGAACGTCGATATCAGTCCCGGTCATCCCGCCGCGGTGGTCGATGCCATCGATCTCATCCAGTCCGTCGGAATCGGCAAGGGACTGTATGCGACGTTGAAAGGCGCCGGACAACTCGCGCTGGATGCGACCACCGGTGCGGGCGGCATCGTGGGGCTGGTGATCTCGTGCTGCGAAGTGCTCGCCAAGTTCATTCACCGGCTGTGGGACACGAGCCGGATGAAGACGTTCGCGAAGAAGTGCCAGGCGATGTATCTCGCCAACAAGGACGTGATCTCGACGGGTGCGGCCGGCACGCTGCCGCGCGCCGGCGAGTTCGGCTTGTTCCTGCGCGGGTACCTGCTGACGACGCCCACCCTCGCGTGCCTGGCGCTGGTCAGCAACTTTGCGGGCGATGCCATGCAGTGGCTCGACATGAACAGCACGTTCAACCAGGCGCAGGGTGTGCCGGCCGAGAGCTGGAAGCAGGGCAACGCGCAGTTCGACAGGGCGGCCAGGAGCTTTGCCGAAGGCAAGGACTATCTCGACAACCTGAAGAAGACCGCGCGGAAGTACCTCGTCGATTCCGGCTTCGACTTCACGCATCGTGATCCGTCCGTCGGCTTCTTCTTCTCGGCGGCCAACCTGAAGAAGCCCGGCATCGGCCACGTCGCGCCGGCATAGCGGGCGCGCGCATCACACCAATCGCAGTCCGCCGTCCCGGAAGGCCTTGAAGTCGTCGGTGTTGTTCGTGGCGAGGGCCGCACCGGCGGCGATGGCGGTCGCGGCAATCATGGCGTCGACACGGGTGCTGCGCTTGCGCGCGGCCGCATTGAACAGCGCGGACGCCGCGATGGCGTGCGTTTCATCGAAGGGCACCAGCTCGTGCAGAAACGCCCGCATCGTGGCGATCTGTGCGGGGGTGACCGGTCCGCACAGGAATTCAAACCACGCGAGCGTCGGCGTCACCAGTCGTTTCCCCGAAGCGATCCACGCCGACAGCTCGCGGCTTTCGCGGCTACCCGCGACCAGGCCGAGAATCAGGTAGTTGGTGTCGAGGCAAATCACTTGCCTCTCCACTGTTTGCGATCGTCCCGCACCCTCGAGAGGTACGCCGCGGCATCGGCGGCGGTCAGCCCACCGCCAGATCGGTGCAATTCGGCGAGCATCGCCACCGGGTCGGGATTGGCCGCAGCGTCCGTATTGGCGACCACGCGCCGGATGACCTCGGCCTGCGACACCTGCCATTGCGCGGCCAGGCGACGAATGCGCGTGACGGTGCCCTCGTCGAGGGCGAAGGTGGTGCGATGCGTCATGGTAGCCATACCATAATACATACCATATCACTGGCGAATGTCAATTGTCTCGGGACCGAGAGGACTGAGGGGTTACTTCCGCCCACCCGGCGTGAAACGCCGAAGTGGCATGGCAGGCGCTCAGACAGTTTGAATCGGGGCGCGCCGATTTCGCCGATTGTCTGATTCACCGAAGTGCGGAAGCCGCCGGATGCCAGAAGACCGTTTCGTTCGACAGGCGCACGGGGATGACGTTGCTCAAGCAGCGCGGCTGAGACGACCGGCACGGCACGACGACAACGCCCACCAGCGGGACGGCGTAAGGTTGATGCAGCGCCTGAGCCCTTGGTAGCGGGTCGCCGTGCGGCGCGTACCTTAGTCCGGGGCTTCCGTCCCACGATCCGTCCTGAATTCGAGGAACCACACGCATGGCTCGCAGACTCTTCCTGGCGATCGCCGCTGTCCCGGCGGTGTTCGCCACCGCCTCGGCGCAAACCGCCGATCCGGGCCGCGCGGCAGCGGCCCCTCGCGTGGACTACGCGCTCACCAACGTGCGCATCGTCATCTCGCCCGGCAGGGTCGTCGAGCGTGGCACCGTCGTCACGCGCGACGGACGCATTGCCGCGGTCGGAACCAACGTCTCCGTCCCCGCCGGTGTCGTGCAGATGGACCTGAACGGGCACACCGTCTACGCCGGGCTGATCGATGCCGCCACCAGCGTCGGCCTGCCGAGTCCCACGCGCGCGTTGCCAGCGGTGGCCGATGCAACCGCGGCGGCTGGGCGCGGCGGCGCTGGCGGGCGTGGCGGCGCCGTTCCGCAGGCCGGGCGCGGGCAGCCGCTTGGACGCCCCGCGGCGCCGCCGCCGCCGGTGGTGCTGCCGGAACTCGACGCCGACGCGCAGGCGGCCGACATGTTTTCGCCCACCGACGACGAGCTCAAGGCGTTCCGCGCCGGTGGCGTCACGACCGTGGGCCTGGTTTTCGATGGCGGGCTCTTTCCTGGTCGCGTCGGGGCGGCGCTGACAGGCAACCAGGCCGGCTCACGACTGTCGCTGCGCGCCGATGTCGGCCAGCAAGTGGCGTTCGGCAACAGGCGCGGTGGGTATCCCGGCACGGGCATCGGTGCGGTGGCGTTCATCCGACAGGCGTATCTCGACGCGCAGTATGAGGCCCGCGTGGAGAAGGCGTTCAAGGCCGGCACGCCGGGCGCACGTCCGTCCAACGATCCGTTCCGGCGCAGCCTGATTCCCGCCGCGACGAACACGATGCCGTCGTGGTTCCTGGCGTCCACCGAACGGCAGATCATTCGCGTCACGGAAATCGCCAGCGAAATGGAACTCAAGAACCCGGTCGTCGTCGGTTCGCAGGAAGGCTGGCGCGTCATCCCCGAGCTCAAGCGCAGTGGCGCGACGGCGCTGGTGAGCCTGCGCTTTCCGTCGCCGGATTCCATCACTGGTCGTCCGTATCTCGCGGTCGGCTCGGGCAAGCCCGGCGTCGCACCGCCGTCCAACGCGGCAGACACCGCGCAGGTGCGCGGCAACGCGGCGGCGCTGGTGAAGGCCGGCGTCCCGGTGGCGCTCGCGTCCTTCGGCGGGGAAGGCACCATGAGCTTCCGTGACCGCGTTCGCGCGGCGATTGGCGCCGGCTTGAGCTCCGATGAAGCGTTGCGCGCCACGACGGTCACGCCCGCGGCGCTGCTTGGCATCACGGCGGCGGTGGGCACCATCGAAACCGGCAAGCTGGCCAACCTGGTGGTGGTCAGCGGCAACGACCTGTTCGCGGCCACGCCGATCAAGCACGTGTTCGTCGAAGGCCGTCTCTACTAAACCGGGAACACTCACATGCGATTCCATCTCAGGCTTTCGATCGCCCTGCTGTGCGTGCCCGGTGTGCTGGCCGCGCAGGACCTCGCGATCCGCAACGCGACGCTCATCACCATTGCGAACGGGGATATCCAGAACGGCAACATCGTCGTGCGCGGCGGCAAGATCACCGCGGTCGGCGCCAATGTTGCCATCCCGTCGGGCGTCCGCGTCATCGATGGCACGGGCAAGTTCGTCATGCCCGGCATCATCGACGCGCACTCGCATGCCGCGCTGGAAGGCGGCATCAACGAAGGGAGCGAGTCGGTCACGCCCGAAGTGCAGGTGCAGCTCCGCAACGACGATCCGGTGATCTACCGCGCGCTGGCCGGTGGTGTCACGGCGGCGCTGCTGCTGCACGGCAGCGCGAACACGATCGGCGGACAGTCGCGCGTGATCAAGATGCGCTGGGGCGCGCCGGTCGACTCCATGTACTTCAAGGGCGCCTTCCGCATCGTCAAGTTCGCGCTCGGCGAGAACGTGACCCGCGCCAGTTCCACCGCGCCGGAGGACCAGCGTCGCTTCCCGATGAGCCGCATGGGCGTGGAGTTCACCGTCCAGTACTGGTTCCAGAAGGCCAAGGAATACGACGAGGAGTGGAAGGCGTACCGGGCAGGCCTCAAGGCCAATCCGAATGCCATCATGCCGCGCCGCGACCTGCGCCTCGAGGCGCTGGCGGACATCCTGCACGGCGATATCAAGGTGCACTCGCACAGCTATCGCGGCGACGAGATCCTGATGCTCATTCGTGTCGCCGAGGAAAACGGCTTCAAGGTGCACACATTCCAGCACGTGCTGGAGGGCTACAAGGTGGCCGACGAGATCGCGAAGCACGGCGCGATGGCGTCGACGTTCGCCGACATGTGGGCGTACAAGGCGGAGGCGTGGGACGCGATCCCGTACAACATGGCGCTCATGTCGGAGCGCGGTGTCGTGGTGTCGGTCAACTCCGATTCCGACGAGCGCATTCGCCGCCTCTACCAGGAAGCGGGCATCGGCGTGCGGTATGGCAACATGAGCGTGAACGAGGCGCTCAAGATGGTGACGCTCAATCCCGCCAAGCAGCTTGGCGTGGACAAGATGGTGGGCACGCTGGAGACGGGGAAGGACGGCGACATCGCCGTCTTCTCGGCGCATCCGTTCGCGCCCGAAGCCATGGTCGAGTTCACGATCGTCGACGGCAAGGTGCTCTTCGACCGCACCGAAGCAAACACGCTGCGCAAGCAGGCGGCGACCCAGGGAGGCACGCACTGATGCGCGCAACACGAATGCAGTGGATGTCGGCGACGGTCGGCGCCGCGATGGTGCTTGGCGCGTCGGGCGCGGCCGCGCAGGCGGCGCCGGGTGAGGACGGTCCCTACCTGATCAAGGGCGGGACGGTGGTGAATCCCGGCGGGCAGCGACTGGCCAACACGGACATCCTGATCCGCAACAATCGCATCGTCGCGGTGGGCGCCGGCGCGACGGCGACGAACGCGAAAGTCATCGACGCGACCGGAAAGTTCATCTATCCCGGCATGGTCGATGCGAACACCGGCATCGGGCTCCAGGAGATCGGCACCTTCCAGCAGATGAACCTGCGCAGCGAGATGGGCCAGTTCAATCCGCACATGAAGGCGCTGGTGGCCCTCAACGTGGAGAGTGAGATCCTCGGCGTGACGCGCATGAACGGCGTGACGACGGTGGTCACCTCGCCCACCGGTGGCGCCATCGCCGGACAGGCTACGATGATCAACACGGCCGGATGGACGTGGGAGGATCTGGCCGTGGTGCGCACGGCCGGCATGATGATCAATCCACCGGGACTGAACGGCGCCGGCGGCGGTGGTGGACGCGGCGGTGGCGGTGGACGCGGTGGTGGCGGCGGCGCCGATCCCGCGGCTGCCGCGAGGCTGGCTGCCGACTTCGAGACGTTCATGTCGACGTCGCAGGCGTACAACACGAGCCGCGCAGCGGGCACCGCCAAGCTGGACCTGATTTACGAGGCCATGCGCCCCGTGTTCCGGCGTGAGGTCCCGGCGATCATCAACGCGACCACCGAAACGGGTATTCGCAACGCGATTGCCTTCGGCGAGAAGTGGGGTATTCGCGTGGTGGTCTCCGGCGGCGACGAGGCGTGGAAGGTGCGGAAGCTCCTCGCGGAAAAGAACATTCCGGTCATCCTCGGCTCGATCGAATCCTCGCCGGGCAACAACGTGCCGTACGATGCGATCTACGCGCAACCCGGCTTGCTGAACGATGCCGGCGTGAAGTTCGCGTTCTCGACCGGTGGCGGCGGGACCAATGCGCGACACGTCGCGTTCCACGCGGCGCTGGCGGTGGCGTACGGCCTGCCGGGCGACGCGGCGCTCAAGGCGCTCACGATCTGGCCGGCCGAGATACTCGGCGCGGACAAGGACATCGGCACGATCGCCAATGGCAAGCTGGCCAACCTGTTCATCACCACCGGCGACCCGCTGGACCTGCGCACGCAAGTGGTCGAAGTGTTCATCAAGGGCCGACAGGTGCCCGACGACGACCGGCACAATCGGTTGTACCTGAAGTACAAGGCGAGGCCGAAGACCGTGATTGTACCGTAAGGAGTATGGAGTTTGGAGTTCTTCACTCCGAGTATGGAGTAGGGAGTCATGAGTACGGGGT